>NZ_CP021377.1:318987-637974 GCF_002157895.1 Oceanisphaera profunda | reverse complement strand
GATGGCCATGAACGGCTTAGAATCCATTCGTGACGCGCTACGGGACGGCGGTGCCACCCATGAGATACAAGTGGATGAAGCCACGCGCATTAAAGCCATGATCCCACTGGAGCGGATGCTCAACTTCGCCGCCGAGCTAAAAATGAAAGTGCAGGGTAATGCTTAACTGACAGTGAAGGGTGAATCGTGAAGGGTGAGGAGTAAAAAATAAAACACTTCGCCTGAAAGTTTGGCGCTTTTCTCCTCACACATTACGCTTTTCGTCTTACACAAAAAACGGCACCGAGATGACTCTCGGTGCCGTTTTTTGTTTTAGCTAGGCGCTTGGTGCAGGGCGCTCGGCGCTAAGTATTACCGATTCTCTTCGCCGCCTAAAGCTTCGATAAGATCGGGGATGAAATTGGACAGCTCGCCGGTCACTAAGGCAAAGTCCGCGTCAAAACGGGCGGCCACGTCTTCATTAGTGACGTCGTCGTTTTGCTCGCGCAGCTCTTCAGAGAACTTTAAGCGCTTTATGCTCATGTCATCAGAGAGAATAAAGCTAATGGTCTCGGCCCAGTTTAGCGCCAACTTGGTGACCAGTTTATCCGCTTCTAGATGCACTTTAATTTCTTCACTAAGCAAGTCGTGTTGCTTGGCGCGAATAATACCGCCGTGTTCCAGCGCTGAGCGCAGCTCTACTTCGTCTTCTAAGGCAAAACCTGCTGGTGCAGCACCTTCTTTGAGCCATTCAGTGAGCGTGAGCTCAGGCGGCGTGGTCATGGCCAGCGGCACCACTGGCAGTGAGCCTATGGTTTTGCGTAATAAGGCCAATAAGTCTTCAGCACGCTTTGCAGAGCTGGCATCCACGGCAATAAAGCCATCTTTAGGATTGATCCAGGCAAAGGTTTGCTGAAAACGGCTAAAGGCGCGGGGCAGCAGGTCGACGATGATCTCTTCTTTGAGCGCGTCTTTTTCTTTTTTCTTCAGCGCGCGGCCTTGCTCAATCTCAATGGCTTCGGCTTTTTCTGCCACCATGTCATTGATCACAGAGCCGGGGAGCATTTTGTCTTCTTTTTTCGCACACAACAAAATCTGCTCACCAGCCACGTGAGTCATGGCCTGGCCGTGTTTACCTAAGGGCGAAACCCAACCAAATTTAGACTGTTCTTGGCTGCCACAAGGCGTAAAGGGCAGGGCTTCGAGCTGCTTTTCCAGATCTTCTAATGACACATCAAACGGGCGGGTAAAACGATAAATCTGCAGGTTCTTAAACCACATAGCATCCTCGATAGCGAGCCTCAAAAAACGCATTGTACTGCAAACTGGCTTTGTGATCAGGCTGTCATTATCGAGGTCGGCTTACTGATCTGGCTCACAGTGCCTAATTAAAGAGCAATTGGCTTGGTTAAAGCTCTATACACTCAGTTAGACACACTTAAATTTTCGCCGGAGAGCAGCTAATGATACGAGCCGCCAAGGCCATTGATGAGGAAGCCATTCAAGAAGTTTGGCTACTCGCCTCTTTGCAAGCCCATGATTTTATTCCCGCCGCCTTTTGGTGGCAGCAGCAAGCTGCCATGCGCGCCCGCTATTTTCCTGCTGCCGAGATCTGGGTGTGTGAGCGAGCACAAGAAGTACAGGGGTTTGTGGCCTTGATCGATGATTATTTGGCGGCGCTGTTTGTGCGTCCAGATTGTCAGCAACAAGGTATAGGGCGGGCGCTGCTCGACTTTGCTAAGCAACAACGCACTCAGCTGTCAGTAACGTTGTATTGTGAAAATGACATAGCGGTGAATTTTTATTTAAACCAAGGCTTTACCGTGCTCAAAGAAGGGACAGACGCGGCTAGCGGCCAGCCAGAGCTGTATTTGCAGTACCGGCAGGCCACCGATGACAGGGCATCCATTTCACTGTGCCAACATACTTAATGGGTCCCATAGGTAGTGTAGACATAAGCTGTGCAGCGGCTAAAGGTGCCACGCCAAACTGCTGGTTAACTCATATTTCGCTCATCGATCCCACCTAATAATCTGGCTCGGTCATGAATGCCTAACCGGCAAGTCATTGATAAAAGGTAATCAATTCATAAAACTGTCACACTTACTGCTAATAATGGTCACACAGAGTCAAGGCCCGTAAGGACAGTGAGATGACACGGAACATACTGGTGGTAGAAGATGAGGTCGCCATTCGCGACATGTTGTGTTTAATGCTCGAACAAAAAGGCTTTAGCCCCACGGCTGCGGCGGACTATCAGCAAGCAGTCAATCTGCTCAAAGAACCTTACCCCGAACTGATTTTACTGGATTGGATGCTGCCTGGTGGCAGCGGTATTCAGTTTATTAAGCAATTAAAGCAAAATGAGCTCACTCGCCAAATTCCGGTGATCATGCTCACCGCCCGTGCCGAAGAAGAAGACAAGATCAGAGGCTTAGATGTGGGCGCCGACGATTACATTACTAAACCTTTTTCCATCAAAGAGCTGACCTCGCGCTTAAATGCAGTGCTGCGTCGCGTCACCCCTATGGCGGCAGATGAGTTGGTAGAGGTGCAAGGCCTAAAGCTTGATCCTATTACCCACAGAGTCAGTGCCCATGAACAGGCGCTAGAACTGGGGCCCACTGAGTTTCGCTTATTACACTTTTTTATGACCCATCCCGAGCGCGTGTATAGCCGCGAGCAACTGCTGAATAATGTATGGGGCACCAATGTGTATGTGGAAGACAGAACCGTGGATGTGCACATTCGCCGTTTGCGCAAAGCGATATCGCCCGGAGGGCACGATCAAATGATCCAAACCGTGCGCGGTGCCGGTTACCGCTTTTCAACACGTCTTTAGACGAACATGCAATTATCAGCATCTAACCCAGGTTGGTGGTGGCGGCTACTGCTTTATTACGGCGGTTTCGCGCTGCTGGGGCTGGCATTTTCAGAGATCACGCTCGGGCTATTGGGTGCCACAGTCGTGCATTTATTGTGGCACTCGCGGTTTCAACGCAAGCTCGCTATTTGGTTATGGCGGGATCGCAGTTTGATCCCGCCGCAAGGGCAGGGCAGTTGGGAGACGATTTTTAATGGCTTATATCGCTTACAGCTGCGCCAACGTGCGCGACGCCGAGAGCTGGCACGTTTGATTCGCCGTTTTCGCCAAGGTGCCGAGGCGCTGCCGGACGCGGCTGTGGTGATAGGTCAAGATGGCGGTATTATTTGGTGTAATAAGTTAGCCCAACAGCTGTTGGGCTTTCGGTGGCCCGATGATGCGAGCCAGCATATTGGTAACTTGATCCGTACTCCGCTGTTTATTGCTTATCTGGAGCGCGGCGAGTTTCACGATCCATTAGAGCTACCCTCACCACTGCGTGAACAAACGCTGCTGGAGTTTCGCATCATGAGCTATGTGGAAGATCAGCTATTGCTAGTGGTGCGAGACGTCACACGTTTGCGCAGTTTGGAGCAAGTGCGCAAAACCTTTGTGGCTAACGTTTCCCACGAATTGCGCACTCCCTTAACCGTACTCAAAGGCTACATGGAAATATTAGAAGAGCCGCCAGAGCCCGCTATGTGGCAAAAAACGCGCTTGGTGATGCTGGATCAAACCTTGCGTATGGAAGCGCTGGTTAAGCAATTGATGACCCTAAATCGCATTGAGGCTGCAAACTCAGTGGCCAGTGACCAAGTAGTGGAGCTGCCGGCCATATTGGCGATGCTAAAACTGGAAGCGCAGGCGCTCAGTGGCGAAAAAGGCCATGAATTTTGTTTTGAGATTGATAAGCAACTTTTGGTATTGGGCGATCAAGAGCAATTACGCAGTACTGTTTCTAACTTGGTGTATAACGCCATTCGCCACACTGCTGGCAATACGCGCATTGTGGTGGAATGGCGCCGCGAAGGGCTGCAGGCGCGCTTTTCGGTCACAGACTCAGGTGCGGGGATTGCGTTTGAGCACCTTAATCGACTCACAGAGCGCTTTTATCGGGTTGATAAGGCGCGCAGTCGCCATACGGGTGGCTCAGGGTTGGGCTTGGCCATAGTGAAGCATGCACTGGCCCACCATGACTCACGATTAGAGATCAGCAGCCAGTTAGGCAAAGGCAGCTGCTTTAGTTTTACCTTGCCTGAGCACAGAGTACTTGAAAAAAAGCTTAAAGCTGAGAGTTAGAAGCGGGAAAGACCGAGCCTACAGGGTGTGCCGTGGTTTTAACTTCGGGCTTCTAATTTATAGCTTCCCGCTTTCTTTGTTCTTCATCGTATTTGTCACAGCTTGGTCATCACTATTTCATCTCTCTGTCACATAGAAAGGCAATACTGGCGACGTCTAAAGGAATCGAACCCAAACGGAGATAAGCATGAAACTGAATACTCTAGTAACAGCTCTTGGTTTAACGGCCGCTCTGGCATCAGCCAATGTACTGGCCGCCGTAGATAGCAAGTTAGCGGATTATGAAAAAGTAAGTGGTATTTCCGGCAACCTATCCTCGGTTGGCTCCGACACTTTGGCTAATATGGCCACGCTGTGGGGAGAAGCCTTCACTCGTCATTATCCGAACGTGAATATTCAGATCCAAGCCGCAGGTTCCTCTACCGCACCAGCCGCACTGACTGAAGGCACGGCTCAATTTGGGCCCATGAGCCGCGGCATGAAAAGCAATGAAGTAGAAGCCTTTGAAAAGCGTTATGGCTATAAGCCGACCGCCGTGCGCGTGGCGATTGATGCCTTGGCGGTATTTGTGCATAAAGATAACCCCATCGAAGGCTTAAGCATCGATCAGGTGGACGCTATTTTCTCCAGCACTTTAAGCTGTGGTAGTGCCGAGCCTATTACCCAGTGGGGAAAAACTGGACTAAGTGGCGATTGGGCTGCGCGTGACATTCAGCTTTACGGTCGTAACTCGGTATCCGGTACTTATGGCTACTTTAAAGATGAGGCGCTCTGTAAAGGCGACTTTAAAAATAACGTAAATGAGCAGCCAGGCTCGGCCTCGGTAGTGCAATCGGTGTCTTCGTCTTTGAATGCGATTGGCTACTCGGGCTTAGGCTACAGCACCTCAAGTGTGCGGGCCGTCCCTTTAGCGGCAGCGGGCACTAAAGATTTTGTCGCAGCCAATGCCGATAATGCCACCAGTGGCGATTATCCCTTGTCGCGCTTTTTATATGTTTACGTGAACAAGCACCCTAACCAGCCGCTAGGGCCAATGGAAGCCGAATTCGTGAAGCTGATGTTATCTAAGCAAGGGCAAGAAATCGTCAATAAAGACGGTTACGTACCCGTGCCAGCGAGCGTGATTGCAGCGGATTTGAAGAAATTAGGTTTATAAAAAACAGTCTTTTTTAGCCGCCAGATGTCAGTGTATCAATCATATTAGGCTGAGCTATTACTGTTAAAGCATCCACTGTGATTATATTTTTCCCCGAGCTTATGCTCGGGGTTTTTTGCTTTCTAGCGATATGGTTTTTGCGTGTCGTTTTTTGCTTTGCATTATGGGGCGAGATAATGTCGCAACTTATGTTATTGCTGATAGTGATATGTGACTAAGAGGCGCTAAATTAGAGTAAAGTCGGCGAAATAGGCAATAAATAGTGCAGAATGACCCTGCGACACTTTTTTATTGGCGACAAATGTGGCTATATAGAGAGCCAGTTTAGGCGCACAAGGTAGCGGCAGGAGTCGACATGGAAATCAGAAAAATCCGCAGTGGTGAGGCCGGCAGCATTTGGCGTTTGCTCCACGATACCGTGCACCGCATTAATCAGGCGGATTACAGCCACGATGAACTCGTGGTGTGGGCGCCCGATGAATATGATGCGCCCCATTGGGTGAGTCGCTTTATTCGCACTCATCCTATCGTGGCCACCGAGGGCCGAGAGCTACTCGGCTTTGCCGAATTGGCCGAAGACGGGCGTATTGATTTATTTTACGTGCATCACGCCCATCAAGGTGTGGGTGTGGGGCGCGCTTTAATGCAGCGCCTTAAAGCCGAAGCGGGCGCCCGCGGCTTGCAACAGCTCTATTGTGAAGCCAGCATTACTGCTCGGCCTTTTTTTGAGCGCGTGGGCTTTAGCTTTGTCGAGCAAAGAGAGTTAGAGCGTAAAGGTGAGCGAGTGCCAGTATTGCTGATGGAAAGTAAAATATAAGCTTAGCTTTTCAGAATTTTCGAGACTTTACTTTAACAAAAAACGCGACCGTATCTCGGTCGCGTTTTTTGTTGTGAGCGCAGGGATAGTCGCTATGCTGTAGATTATAATTAGTCAGGATCGCGCTACGGTTTTGAAAAGCAGGCAATAAAAAACCCACCAGAGGTGGGTTTTTTATTTGATTTGGTCGGCGTGAGAGGATTCGAACCTCCGACCCCTAACACCCCATGCTAGTGCGCTACCAAGCTGCGCTACACGCCGAATCGGAGCCAACTATATAAGGCTGGATTAAAGGGCGCAAGCTCCTTTTGTTATTTCCCGTTCGTTTGCTGCTTTCTTATCCGTTATGGGCCGTTTTCGTGCATGTTAGCTGCAGGCTTCGCTTTTTTACGCTCACGAAACCGGTACCCGCTTCATCACGCGGCCGTGCTTTAGCCCTATGATGGTGTTCTGCGGCCTGTTTTCTGCAACGCACTATTTTGTCATACTGGGCGGCCTGTAGAAGCGGCAGTCTTAATTAAGAGCGACGTCTTGCTAAATAAACTGAAATAAAGTGCTGATGAACCTAAAAGAGCTAGCGATGAACCAACACGAACAAGACCAATATTGGATGGGCCAAGCCATGCGCTTGGCGGCAAAAGCCGAAGCGCAAGACGAGGTGCCGGTGGGCGCCTTGGTGGTCTACCAAGGGCAATGCATCGCCGAGGGTTGGAACCAGTCTATTGGTAGCCACGATGCCACGGCCCATGCAGAGATTATGGCGCTGCGCCAAGCGGGACTGGCTTTAGGCAATTATCGGCTGTTGGACTGCACTTTATATGTGACGCTTGAGCCGTGCATGATGTGCGCAGGTGCCATGGTGCACAGTCGTATTGCACGATTAGTGTATGGCGCTGCGGATGCCAAAACCGGTGCCGTAGACTCGAATTTACAGCTGTTGGCCACGCCTGGCTTAAACCACAGAATCAGCTGGCAGTCGGGCGTGTTAGAGCAAGACTGTGCCAACCAACTGAGCGCTTTTTTTAAACGCCGCCGCGCCGAGCATAAAGCGGCGCGGCTTTTAACACGGGCTCAGCAGGCAGGAAGCTCTGAATAAGAGACATCCCGCAGAGTTCAACATACAGCACGAATGTAGTCGCCGGCTTTAGCCGCGAAATCCGGCAAGGCCGGATCTGACGCACATCTTCTTCCTTGGCCATGAATGAATTTGGCTATAAATTTGGCTATAGAGGGACATGAAATATTGGCGTTGCGATGTGACTACGCCACATTAGCGAAGCTAAAGCATCGCCTACAGCTGAACCTGCAGCCGTGCAATATGCAGATATCCGCACCGCAGGTTTGCCTTTACCATTAAGCGCTCAAGTTTTGTTGCACAAAACCGGCCGGCTAAAGACGGCCTCTTGTGCTTGGCGCTTTATTGTTTCCTCACGTCTCACGCCTAATAGGCTTATCTGCCACTGTCACATGGCTTGTCACATAGTTGTCATATCTTGCCCCTACAATAAGCGCCACTGGATATTTATCGAGGTGGACCCATGTCAACCCAAACTCAAGCCCAAGCCCTTGCTTTGTCGGGCAGTCGCAAGCGCTGGTTGAAAGACCGTATCGCGCAAATCGGCGTGACCACCGGCGGCATTTTGGTGCTGGTGACCTTATTATTGATTTTCTTATATCTGCTCTATGTGGTTAAACCCATTTTTGACAGTGCGCGGGTGGAGCCGGGTGCTGAGTTTAGCTTGCAAGAACCCGGTGCAGGCTCAGGCATTAGCCGTGAGTTGGGCGAGACGGTGTTGTTGGGGGTAGAAGAGCAAAATGAGTTGGTGTATCGCTTTAACGATCAAGGTGACGTCGACTTCTATTCTCTGCCGCAACAGGGTAAGCGCGTTCATAGCCTGAATATCGACCGCGAGGTGACCAGTGTTGCCCGCAGCATTAGTCATAATATGGTGGCCTATGGCCTGATTGACGGCACCATTATGGTGCTGACGCCTAAGTTTAATGTCAGTTATCCGGATAATATTCGCACCATTGAGCCGCAAGTAACCTTTCCGTTTGGCGAGCAACCCTTGGTGGTGGACGAGGCGGGGCAGAGCCTTACTCAGCTTAGTGTGGCCAGCCAAGGTCAAGACTTGCTGGTAGCCGGCATTACCGAGTTGGGGCGTGGCGTGCTGACGCGCTTTGCCGGTAAAGAAAACTTTATAACCGGTGAAGTGGAGCTCAACTCGACTCACGTCGAGATCCCTGGTTTGCCCAGTGACGTGGATCAGTTATTGCTAACGCCGAATCTGCGCTTCTTGTTTGCGCGCAGCAAAAACGAAGTGTATGTGTTTGATGTGCGTAATCTCAATAAAGTGGCGCTGCGCAACGTACTGACCATGAATGCCAAAGGCGCCAATATTACCACCTTAAGCCTATTGTCGGGCGGTAACTCGATTTTGGTGGCCAACGATAACGGTAAAATATCTCAGTGGTTTGAAGTGGCGCGTGACGGCAAGCGTGAGTTTATTTTTATTCGCGACTTTGCCACCCAAGGTGCAGTGACCCAAATTACTTCTGAGATAAATCGTAAAGGATTTATTACCACGTCCAGCACGGGCAGCTTAGATATTTTCCACACTACCGGTGGCTCGCGACTGTTTTCTGCTCCCTTAGCTGAGTCGCCGGTGTCTGCGCTGGCCATGTCGCCGCGCAACTCCATGTTGTTGATGCAAAGCGGCGACACTGTTTCCACCTTTTATGTGGAAAATGAACATCCCGAAGTCACCTGGCGCGCACTCTGGACCAAGGTGTGGTACGAAGGCTACCCAGAGCCTCAGTATGTGTGGCAGTCCACCTCGGGTAGCAGTGACTTTGAGTCTAAGTTGAGCTTGGTGCCTATCTCGTTTGGTACCCTGAAAGCGGCATTCTATGCGCTGTTGTTTGCCATCCCTATTGCCATTGCCGGTGCTGTGTACACCGCTTACTTTATGTCGTCGGGCCTGCGCAAAGTGGTCAAGCCGACGGTGGAGATCATGGAAGCCCTGCCAACGGTAATTTTGGGCTTTTTGGCCGGACTTTGGCTGGCGCCCTTAATTGAAGGTCATTTGCCGGGCATGGTGATCTTGCTGGTGATGTTACCGGTGTCGATTTTGGTAATGGCCTTTGCTTGGCATCACCTGCCTAAGTCTTTGCGCAATTGGGTGCCGGAAGGTTGGCAATGCATTATCTTGCTGCCGCTGGTGATCTTGGTTGGCTGGAGCTCTTTTGCCTTAAGCCCTTGGGTAGAAGACGTGTTGTTTGGCGGTGACGCCCGCGGCTTTTTGACTAACGAACTGGGCATAGGCTTTGATCAACGCAACTCTCTGGTGGTGGGTATCGCCATGGGCTTTGCGGTTATTCCCACCATCTTCTCCATTGCTGAAGATGCGGTATTTTCGGTACCCCGGCATTTAACTAACGGCTCTTTGGCGCTGGGTGCTACGACTTGGCAAACCCTGACCCGTGTGGTCATGCTGACCGCCAGTCCGGGTATTTTCTCCGCCGTGATGATGGGCTTAGGCCGAGCGGTGGGCGAAACCATGATAGTGCTGATGGCCACCGGCAACACTCCTGTGATGGATCTCAGTATCTTTAGCGGCATGCGCACCTTGGCGGCCAATATAGCGGTGGAAATGCCGGAGGCGGAAGTCAACAGCTCACATTACCGAGTGTTGTTCTTGGCCGCGTTCGTGCTGTTTATTTTCACTTTCATGTTTAACACGGTTGCTGAGTTTGTTCGCCAGCGACTGCGTGACAAATACAGTTCAATGTAGGGGCGGACCACATGAATAAATGGTTTAAATCGGGCGCGCCTTGGATCTGGATGACCGGCGGTGCCGTGAGCGTCAGTTTGGTGGCGGTATTGGGTTTATTACTGCTGATTGGCTGGCGCGGGCTGACCTTTTTCTGGCCGCACAGTATCTATGAGTGGCAGGTGAGTACGCCGGCAGGCGAGCAGTACACGGTGATTGGTGAAATTCATGATCGCGAGCAAGTGTCACTGGCGCAGCTGCGTGGTGCTGGTTTGGCCATGGAAGGGGTGACGGCTGAGACCTTAACGCGTTTTTTAATTAAAACCGGTAACCGGGAGTTTGTACCGCTAGATTTTCGCTGGTTACTGGAAACCAATATTGCGTCTCGGGCGCAGCCCGCTGATTTAGTGGTGTTAGAGCGCTCAAATAACGGCAACTTTTACGGGTATCTGGAGCAGGTGCGCCAAGGTGACAATGCGGTAAGTGGTGACTTGCGTGAGCAGTTGAATAGCCGCTTGGAGCGGGTACAGAAACTTAACCGTGAGATGAAATCCTTACAAAGAGGCGATATTGGCAGCATTAGCTATCAGCTTGAACAGCTCCGCCTAAAGCAGCGCCGCTTAGAGCTCGAAGGAACGGCCACAGAGAGCGCCTTGGCAGAAATTCGCAGTCAGGAGCAGCAGCTTAGAGCCGATTATCAAGTGTTAGAGAAGCAGTTATTTGCACTGCGCACCGAGGCGCAGCGCGATAATATTGTGGTGCGTGATATGCGCGGCGAGTCGGTCACCTTGTCGTTGGGTAGCGTATTGGATGCCACTTGGCCCAATGACATGGGCACCCTGGCCAAGGCACTGCACTGGTTCTCACAAATAGGTAAGTTTGTGAGCGGTGAGCCGCGTGAAGCCAACACCGAAGGCGGCGTGTTTCCCGCCATCTTTGGCACCGTTTTTATGGTGATCTTGATGGCCATTATCGTCACGCCGCTGGGTGTGGTGGCGGCGATTTATCTGCACGAATATGCGGGCAAAAATAACCTGACCAAAATGATCCGCATCGCCGTGATCAACTTAGCTGGGGTGCCGTCCATCGTCTATGGCGTGTTTGGTTTGGGCTTCTTCGTGTATATGGTTGGCGGCTCGCTGGATCAGCTGTTTTATCCGGAATCCTTGCCTACGCCGACCTTTGGCTCGCCTGGGGTGTTGTGGTCCGCGTTAACGCTGGCGATTTTAACCTTGCCGGTGGTCATCGTCTCTACCGAAGAGGGCTTGTCGCGCATACCCAGCTCGGTACGCCAAGGCTCACTGGCCTTGGGCGCGACCAAAGCGGAAACCTTATGGCGCATCGTGATCCCCATGGCCAGCCCTGCGATTATGACCGGACTTATTTTGGCCATTGCCCGTGCGGCGGGAGAGGTCGCCCCCTTGATGCTAGTGGGAGTGGTAAAGCTGGCGCCGAACTTGCCGGTAGACGGTAACTTCCCTTTTCTACATGTAGAGCGAAAATTCATGCACTTGGGCTTTCATATCTACGACGTAGGCTTTCAAAGCCCGAACGTAGAGGCGGCACGGCCTTTGGTTTACGCCACTTCTTTCTTGTTGGTTACGGTAATAGTGGGGCTGAACTTGACGGCCATTGGCATTCGTAATCACCTGCGGGAAAAATTCCGCTCTCTCGATCAATAAGCGGTGCGCCTGTGATTAGCTTGCGCCAGAGACCCCAGTTTGAGGTAATAATATGATGAACATCGCCATGCCTAACAGTCAGCACATGAGTCAACAGCAGAATATATCGCTAGCACCGCAGGGCTTGAGTGCGGAGCAAAAAGCATTGGAAATACGTAACCTGAATTTATTCTATGGTGGGAAGCAGGCGTTATTTGACGTCAATATGAACATTGCCAAAGGTCAGGTCACGGCCTTTATCGGGCCTTCGGGCTGTGGTAAGTCAACCTTGCTGCGGTGTATTAATCGCATGAACGATTTAGTAGATCATTGCCGCATAGAAGGCGAGATCCTGTTACACGAGCAAAATATCTACCACAAAAGTGTGGATGTGGCGGCTTTGCGCCGTCGGGTGGGCATGGTGTTTCAGCGGCCCAACCCTTTCCCGAAGACCATTTATGAAAATGTGGTGTACGGTTTGCGCCTGCAAGGGATCAACGACCGCCGCCGACTGGATGATGCGGTGGAGCGATCGCTGCGCGGTGCGGCATTGTGGGATGAGGCTAAAGATAGATTGCATGAAAATGCCTTTGGCCTGTCTGGCGGTCAGCAACAGCGTTTGGTGATAGCGCGCGCCATTGCTATCGAGCCTGAAGTGTTATTACTCGATGAGCCTACTTCGGCCTTGGATCCGATTTCGACCTTGGTGATTGAAGAGTTGATCCACACCTTAAAAGATCAGTTTACGGTGGTCATCGTCACCCACAATATGCAACAAGCGGCGCGGGTGTCTGACAACACGGCGTTTATGTATATGGGGGAGCTGATTGAATACACAGACACCAATACCTTGTTTACCACGCCGGCTAAAAAGAAGACCGAAGACTACATTACCGGTCGCTACGGTTAAGGAACCAGCAGATGAATCAGCAAAAACTCAATAAACATATTTCTGGCCAGTTTAATGCGGAGCTCGAAGAGGTGCGTAATCAGGTGCTGGTGATGGGCGGCTTGGTTGAGCAACAGCTCAGTGATGCTATTACTGCGATGCACAAACAAGATCTCGATCTGGCGCGCCAAACTGTCGCTAGAGACCAAGAGGTTAACGCGCTTGAAGTAGAGATAGCCGAAGACTGCACCCGCATTATCGCTAAACGCCAGCCCGCCGCGTCGGATTTACGACTGGTATTGGTGGTGCTAAAAACCATTACTGATTTAGAGCGGATCGGCGATGCTGCTAAGCGCATTAGCCGTATGGTCATCGATAATGCCGATCAACCACAGCCGCCTTTGGTGTCGATTGAAAATATGGGACGGCGCGCGGTGAGCATGCTGCATCAAGGCTTGGATGCGTTTGCACGTATGGACTTAACGGCGGCTATTGCAGTGCACAAACAAGATAGTCAGCTGAATCGTGATTATGAGTCTATAGTACGTGAGCTGATGACATTTATGATGGAGGATCCGCGATCGATCCCGCAGGTGCTCAAAGTACTCTGGTGTGTACGCTCGCTAGAGCGGGTAGGGGACCGCGTGCAGCACCTGTGTGAATACATCATTTATTTTGTGAAAGGCAAAGATGTGCGCCACCGCAGTGACGAAGATATTTACAATTTATTAGACTAAAACCCAAGCGCGCTCGTAACTTTACGCCACCCTGTGTGATTGATGTGGCGAGTAGCCCTAACATTACTGGGTGTACTTTTGGCAATAAAAGCGAAAGTTATCGTTGCATGAAAGAAAATGCTGAGTTTATGGTCAAATTGTTTTTTATTTTATATTTGTCTATGTGGTTGAATTTAAAGTGTTTTAATTCACGTAGTGAATATTTATGCACAATTGGCATAGATTGCGCTGTTACTAATAGCAATTCATTTTTGCCTCTGACTCCCTACAAGGGGTAAACTATGAAACCAAGCGATTAGGGTTAGTAATCGGTCTTAAACACACTACTGACAACTAGAATAGAAGAAGAAAAATATGACGGAACGTACTCATCTCGGCACTTTACAAGTTGCTACCGTTCTTCATGATCTGGTAGTAAACGAAATTATTCCCGGCACTGGTGTTGAGCCAGCAGCATTTTGGGCAGGTATGGAACAGATCGTTAACGATTTGGCTCCTAAAAACCGCGCTCTGCTAGAAAAGCGGGAAACCTTGCAACACCAAATCGATGAATGGCACCAAGCTAATGCCGGTTCTTCGTTTGATGCGGCAACTTACAAGCAATTCTTAACTGACATCGGCTATTTATTGCCGGCTGCAGCAGACTTCGCCATTACCACCACTAACGTTGACGCTGAACTGGCTACTTTAGCCGGCCCGCAACTGGTGGTGCCTGTGAACAATGCTCGCTTCGCGCTCAATGCCGCGAACGCTCGTTGGGGTAGCTTGTATGACGCCCTTTACGGCAGTGACGCTATTTCTGATAAAGATGGCGCAGAAAAAACCAAAGATTTTAATCCAGCTCGCGCCGCTAAAGTCGTCGCTTGGGGTCGCAATCTGCTGAACCAAGCTGCACCTTTAGCAGTGGGCAGCCACGCAGATGCGACCGCTTACGCCATCGTAAACGGTGCACTGCAGATTACGCTGGAAAATGGCGAAGTGACGAGCTTAGCTGATAACAGCAAGTTTGTGGGCTATAACGGCGACACCGCCGCTCCCAGCTCGGTATTGATCCGAAACAACGGTATTCATATCGAACTGCAATTCGACCCTAACAGCCAAGTGGGCGCCACTGACAAAGCCGGCATTAAAGACTTAGTGCTGGAAGCTGCGTTATCTACCATCATGGACTGCGAAGATTCCATCGCCGCCGTTGATGCTGAAGACAAAGTGGGCGTGTATCGCAATTGGTTGGGCCTGATGAAGGGTACCCTGACCGAGAAGATCAAAAAAGGCGATAAAGAGTTCACTCGTAGCCTGAATCCAGACCGCGAGTACCTAAACCCGAACGGTGAAGCCTTCCGTTTGCACGGTCGTAGCTTGTTGTTCGTACGTAACGTGGGTCACTTGATGACCAACGAAGCGGTACTGGATAAAGACGGCAATGAAGTACCAGAAGGCATTCTTGATGCGCTGGTGACCAGCCTGATTGCGATGCACGACTTGAAAGGCAACAGCGAGTTCCGTAACTCCCGCACTGGCAGCGTGTATATCGTTAAGCCGAAGATGCACGGTCCTGAAGAAGTAGCCTTTGCTTGTGAGCTGTTTGAGCGCACCGAGCAAGTGCTGGGCTTGGCTCATAACACCCTGAAAGTGGGTATTATGGACGAAGAGCGCCGCACCAGTGTTAACCTCAAGGCCTGTATTGCCGAAGCGAAAGAGCGTGCGGTGTTTATTAACACCGGTTTCCTTGACCGTACTGGTGATGAAATTCACACCAGCATGGAAGCGGGCCCTGTGGTACGCAAAGGCAATATGCGCAAGCAAGCCTGGCTCAGCGCCTACGAAAATAACAACGTAGATGTGGGTTTGGCAACGGGCTTACAAGGCAAAGCACAAATTGGTAAAGGCATGTGGGCTATTCCAGATAAAATGGCCGAAATGCTCGAAACCAAAATTGTGCATCCCTTAGCCGGTGCTAACACCGCTTGGGTACCTTCGCCAACGGCCGCTACCTTGCACGCTACCCATTACCATCAGGTGAATGTGCATGACCGTCAAGACGAGCTGAAGTCTCGCGAAGCAGCTAGCTTAAATGCACTGTTGACCATTCCTTTGCTGACTCAAGAAGCAAAAGACAGCCTAACTGCCGCTGAAATCCAGCATGAACTGGATAACAATGCGCAAGGCCTGTTGGGTTATGTGGTGCGTTGGATTGACCAAGGTGTGGGTGTGTCCAAAGTGCCAGACATTAATGATGTGGGCCTGATGGAAGACCGTGCTACCTTGCGTATCTCAGCCCAGCACATTGCTAACTGGTTGCGTCACGGTATCTTGAACGAAGAGCAGGTGATGGAGTCCATGAAACGCATGGCCGCCATAGTTGACCAGCAAAACGCCGGTGATACTAAGTACACCAATATGGCACCAAGCTTTGATGGCATCGCCTTTAAAGCGGCTTGTGACTTAGTACTGGAAGGTCGCACTCAGCCAAGTGGTTATACTGAGCCACTGCTGCACGCTTATCGTCGTAAGCTGAAAGCTCAACAGGCTTAAAGCAGCCTCTACTCATTGGCCTAGGCCCTTGGTTTGAGGAATACAGTCAGACGAGCACAAAAATCCCCAGCCTAGCTGGGGATTTTTTTAACCCTAAAATTTAAGCGCCATCAATACTGGTTTGCCGATACAGGTGACCAACACTGTCTGCCATTATTCTACCGGCAAGATAGTGGCTCACTGTTGCGGGTACAAAACACCCGTCCCTTCACGTTTTACATCGAAAGTTTATCCACGCCGCTGTTTAGTCTGGGTGAATACTGTCACTCTTAGCTGTTATTTTTCACTTGTTTTCGCAATCGTTATTACCACTCCACTCACTTAACTTTACGAATAGGGTTGGCATGCTTACACGTTTGGTTATTTCGCTGTCTGCGTTAATTTTCAGTGTCTTCTTACTTATGGGTGGCAACACCTTTGTGATGACCTTGCTCGGCGTTAATTTAGGCCTTAAAGGCGTTGAACCGACGCTGATTGGTAGCATTATGGTGTGCTACTCAGTGGGCTTCGTGTTGGGCTCTTTATATGGCCCTAGAGTGATTAAGCGAGTGGGCCATATTCGCGCCTTCGCCGTGTTTAGTGCCTTCTTGGCCAGCTCGACACTAATCTTCCCGCTTACCGACAGCATCTTGCTGTGGTCTTTATTACGCGCTTTTGGCGGTATTGCCGTGGCCGGCTGTTTTATCGTGATTGAAAGCTGGTTTAGCGCTGTGGCCAGCAACGATAACCGCGCTACTTTGTTTTTCTCTTACCAAATTTGTACTTACTTGGCGGCCACCGCCGGTCAGTTATTGATCGGCTTTATTGACCCGATGGCGTATATCCCTTTTACGCTCGGCGCTATAGTGCTGATCGCCGCCTTAGTACCTTTATCGTTGAGTCGCATGGATGCCCCCACCATAGAGCACAACGAGCGCATCAGCGTAAAGGCCATTATTAAAGAGGCGCCGGTGGGCTTATTGGCGGCGCTGTGCAGTGGCATGCTGATCAGTAGTTTCTACGCCATGGCACCGGTTTATGCCATTAATGTGGGGCTTAAAGTGGAACAATTATCCTACTTTATGGCCGCCTCAGTGTTCGCCTTTATTATTTTTGCCTTGCCGCTGGGCCGCTTATGCGACCGCTTAGATCGCAGCAAAATCATGGTGTGGATTAATGCTTTAGTGGCGGTGAGTGCGCTGGGCGTGGTGTTGGCTGGGCCTTATCATCTGGGCTTTTTAATTGGTTTTTCGGCGCTCTATATGGGCATGGTGGCGGCCATTTATCCGGTGGCGGTGGCCATTACCAATGACCGTATGGAAGCTCAACATATAGTGGCGGCCAGCACGACTTTGCTGCTGAGCTATGGCCTAGGCAGTACTTTGGGGCCCTTGTTTAGCTCCAGTATGATGTCGTGGTTTGGTGCGCAAGGTTTGTATTATGGCTGTGGTGCTATCGCGCTCTTGTTGGGCTCTTATACTTGGATGTGGAGTTTGAGATCCCGGGTGGTGGAAGTAGAAGATCAGGCGCAATATATTCCGAGCTCCGCAGAAACCGTGGGTGTGATCAGCGAACTGGATCCGCGAAACGAAGAATTTGTGGATGTGCCAGAAGAAGAGATTTATCCGCACTTAGAAGCAGAAGAAATTGCCCAAGCGCAAGCCTGTCAAATGGAGCTAGATTTACCAGAGCCAGAGCTCGAAATCGGGGAAGAAGAGTCAATACTGGTGCCTCACTAGCTACGAGACTAAAAGCCTCATTACTCCTTACTAACACTATCTTCATAGCCCTTTAATCAGCCGTTGATTAAAGGGCGGCTTTACGTGCGAAGCTGGCAAGAGAGCCGTGATTAGCTATGCTTAGTGGGTATTGCGCTGTCATCGCAGTGTCAATATTGGGTGTTAGGCTACAAGCTCAGTGTTGAGATTAACCAGCTAACATCATGATCACTCAATAGTAAGAGGGCTACATAATGGACTATGTTGCGCAAAAAAATACTGCTGTTGCTATCACAACGCCTTGCATATGGACTGCAGACGATTGTTATCCCGCCAGTTTGTTGTGTTGGTTACAACAACAAGCCGAGCCATCGAAGGTCATACTTGAGTCTACGGATTTAGCGCTGGAAGGTGCATAACAGGTGTTATTACTTTAAACCCAGCTGCAAATGCGGCTGGGTTGTTGTTTTTAGCGCCCCATCACAGCCACAGCCATTCCCCTTGCTTTGAATCCCCGTTAGACTTGAGTCCTGAATAATGCGCCACACCAATGTGGAGTGCACTTTTGAGCTCAGCAGGAACCAGATTAGATGATCCGAGTCGCCATTAACGGCTACGGCCGCATAGGTCGCAGTATATTGCGGGCTTTTTATGAACGTGGTCTGCAGCCTTATATGAAAATTGTTGCCATCAATGAGCTGGCTGAGCCAGAAGCCATGGCACACCTGACCCGTTATGACTCCAGTCATGGTCGCTTTGGTGAAGAAGTGACGCTGCTACCAAATGCGTTCGAGATTGCCGATGATATTATCCATTTATGTCATGAGGCGGATCCGGCAAAACTGCCTTGGCGTGAGCTGGGCATAGACTTGGTGCTGGAGTGCACGGGCGTATTGTCGAGCCGAGCGGACGCCGAGCGTCATTTAAGTGCCGGCGCCAAAAAAGTATTATTTTCCCATCCCGGTGATAACGACCTAGATGCCACTATCGTCTATGGCGTTAATCATCAGCAGTTAACCGGCCTTGAGACCATGGTCTCTAACGCCTCTTGTACTACCAACTGCGTGGTACCGGTTATCGAAACACTGCACCGGGTGTTTAATATTAAATGCGGTAATATCACCACCATTCACTCGGCGATGAACGATCAGCAAGTGATTGATGCTTATCATTCGGATTTACGTCGCACCCGCGCCGCCAGTCAGTCGATTATTCCGGTGGACACCAAGCTTGCCAAAGGCGTGGAGCGCATCTTGCCGCATTTTGCTGGCAAATTTGAAGCCATCTCAGTGCGCGTGCCCACCATTAACGTGACCGCCATGGATTTAAGCGTGCTGGTTGAGCACAAGGCGACGGTGGAGGCGGTAAACCAAGTACTGCGTGAAGCGGCACTGGGGCCATTAAAAGGCATCTTGGGTTACACAGAGGCACCGCTGGTGTCGGTGGACTTTAATCACGACCCCCATTCCTCGATTATTGATGGTACGCAAACCCGAGTCAGTGATGCAAATCTTATCAAGATGCTGATGTGGTGTGATAATGAATGGGGCTTTGCCAACCGCATGTTGGATACCAGTTTAGCTTGGCTGAACGCCGCAAAATCTGCTTAAAGACACCTACAGCTAACTAAAAACACTTAACCGCCTTACATTTAACTGAATACACTTAACCGCAAACAAGGGACGCCCTAATGTCTGTCATTAACATGAGTGAGCTCGATTTAGCCCATCAACGAGTGCTGATCCGTGCCGATTTAAACGTACCCATTAAAGACGGTGTAGTCAGCTCAGACGCACGTATTTTGGCCTCACTGCCCACCATTAAAGCCGCGCTTGAGCAAGGCGCCAAGGTAATGGTGACCTCGCATTTAGGTCGTCCGACAGAAGGCGAGTCTGCGGCTGAATTTTCACTGCAGCCGGTGGTCGATTATTTACAAAAAGCCTTGAGCGTGCCGGTGCGCTTGGCCACGGATTATTTAAACGGACTCGAGCTGGCTGAACAAGAGCTGGTGGTATTGGAAAACGTACGCTTTAACGTGGGCGAGAAAAAAGACGACGAAACCTTAGCGCGCCAATATGCAGCCCTGTGTGATGTGTTTGTGATGGACGCGTTTGGTACTGCTCACCGCGCCCAAGCATCCACTCATGGCGTGGCGAAGTTTGCGCCCATCGCCTGTGCAGGCCCCTTGTTGTCGGCAGAGCTCACTGCACTGGCCAAGGCCTTGGATAACCCCGCTCGTCCGCTAGTGGCGGTGGTGGGCGGCTCGAAAGTCTCGACCAAGCTGACTGTGTTAGAATCTCTGTCGACCATTGCCGATCAGTTAGTGGTGGGCGGTGGTATTTCTAATACCTTTGTGGCCGCCGCCGGTCACAACGTGGGCAAGTCTTTATATGAAAAAGACTTGATCCCCGAAGCCCAGCGCTTGATGGCTAAATGTGCCATTCCGTTGCCGACTGATGTGCGTACCGCTACCGAGTTTTCTGATACTGCCGTTGCGACGGTAAAAAGCGTGTCTGAAGTACAAGATAACGAGCTTATTTTTGATCTCGGTGATGAATCCGCTCACGTGCTGGCCGAGATTTTAAAAAATGCCAAAACCATTATCTGGAATGGCCCGGTCGGGGTGTTTGAGTTTGAAAACTTCCGTGCCGGCACCGAAATCATCGCCAAGGCCATTGCCGAGAGCGACGCCTTTTCCATCGCGGGCGGCGGTGATACCTTAGCGGCCATCGACTTATTCGGTATTAAAGAGCAAATTTCCTATATTTCTACCGGCGGCGGTGCTTTTCTTGAATTTGTAGAAGGCAAAACCTTACCCGCCGTGGCTATGCTTGAGCAAAGAGCCAAAGGCTGAACTTAAACATAACAGCCAAAGGCTGAGTTAAAAAAAGCCTAAACCCCAAACCCCAACACAGACTTATCTCGGGCGCTGCGTCTGTAGCGCCCGTTTATGCTTTAAGAGAGGAGCGAGAAATGTCCCAGAAAATTTTAGATGTGGTTAAGCCTGGTGTGGTGTGTGGCCATGATATGCAAAAGATCTTTGCTATCGCCAAGCAACAAGAGTTTGCTTTGCCAGCGGTGAACGTAGTGGGCAGTGACTCGGTGAACGCCGTATTAGAAGCTGCTGCCAAGGTTAAAGCGCCAGTTGTAGTGCAGTTTTCTAACGGTGGCGCGGCATTTTTTGCCGGTAAAGGCTTAAAGATGGAAGGCCATCAGGCGGCAATTTTAGGCGCTATCTCAGGGGCACATCATGTGCATGCTATGGCTGAAGCCTATGGCATTCCGGTGATCCTACACACGGATCACGCGGCAAAAAAATTGCTGCCGTGGATTGATGGCTTGTTGGATGCCGGTGAAAAACACTTTGCCAAAACCGGTAAGCCGTTGTTTAGCTCGCACATGATCGATCTTTCTGAAGAGTCTCTGGAAGAAAACATCGAGATCTGCGGCCAGTACTTAGCGCGCATGAGCAAAATTGGCATGACGCTGGAAATAGAACTGGGTTGCACCGGCGGCGAAGAAGACGGCGTAGATAACACCAGCATGGACAGTTCACTGCTCTATACCCAGCCAGAAGACGTGGCCTATGCCTATGAGAAGCTGATTGCCATCAGTGATATGTTCACTATCGCTGCTTCGTTTGGCAACGTACACGGCGTGTACAAGCCAGGTAACGTTAAGCTGACGCCAAAGATTTTGGATAACTCACAAAAGTATGTGTCTGAAAAATTTGGATTGCCGGCTAAGTCGCTGGACTTCGTGTTTCACGGCGGCTCAGGCTCATCGGCGGCAGAGATCAAAGAATCGATCGGTTATGGCGTGATCAAGATGAACATCGACACCGACACTCAGTGGGCCACTTGGGTGGGCGTAATGGATTACTACAAGGAGAAGCAGGACTATCTGCAAGGCCAAATTGGTAACCCAGAGGGCGACGATAAGCCAAACAAAAAATATTACGACCCGCGCGTGTGGTTACGTGAAGGTCAAAACCAAATGATAGCGCGCTTAGAGCAGGCATTTACCGAGTTAAATGCGATTAACGTACTTTAAGTAAGTACTACTTCTAATTAAATACCGGCCCTGTGCCGGTATTTTTTTTGCCTGCTATTATTAAGCCTGCGCTGAAAGCTCGCCGAGAACGCCAACATATCCGCTTCATCAGCTAGCCGCATAATATTTATTCCGCATTTCGCCCGCTTTCTCAAAACTTCACTAAAATTAAGTCTCAAGTGGTTCTAATAAGGACACTAGCTATCATGGATGATGCAATGATGGGTCAAGACTCCTTGCTGCAAAGCTTGGTTTTTTTAACAAAGTATTATGGCCATCCTTATCAAGGGGAGGCGCTGATTAATGGCTTGCCATTAGTTAATGGCAAGCTTACGCCTACTCTGTTTTCACGCGCGGCCAAGCGTGCTGAGCTGTCTGCCCGCCAAGCCCCTTTTGCACTGGAAGATATTTCTGAGCTGCTATTGCCCTGCATTGTGCTACTAGAGCGGGGGGAGGCGGGCGTGCTGCTGGAGTTAGACGAAGACTCCGCTCAGTGTCGGGTGCTGCTGGCGTCTGCCGGCGAGGGCGAACAATGGCTGACGCTAGATAAGTTAGCCGCCAGTTATACGGGACAGGTTATTTTTATTAAACCGCAATTTCGCTTTGATGCTCGCGCACCCAAAGTACTCGATACTCAAGAAGGTCACTGGTTTTGGGGCACCTTGCGCCAATCTCGTTTTATTTATCGTGATGTGTTAATTGGCTCCTTGCTGATCAACTTATTTGCCTTAGTTACCCCTTTGTTCACCATGAATGTATACGACAAAATCGTGCCCAATCTGTCGTTTGATTCCCTTTGGGTGTTGGCGGTAGGCGCCGCCGTGGTATTTGTGTTTGATTTTGTACTGCGCATGTTGCGCAGTCACTTTATTGATATCGCGGGTAAAAAGTCCGATGTGCTGTTATCGGCGCAGATATTTTCGAAAGTTATGGGCATGCGCATGGAAGCCAAGCCTCCCTCTACCGGCGCTTTTGCCAAACACTTACAAGAGTTTGAGTCGGTACGTGATTTTTTAACCTCAGCGACCGTGACCGCCTTGGTTGATATTCCTTTTTCGCTGTTATTTTTAATTATTATTTGGCTGTTTGCCGGCAACATGGTGTGGGTGCCCATCATCGCCATGTTACTGCTGTTGGGGGTGAGCTGGCTGATCCAAGGGCCGCTAAAGCGCAGTATTGAAGAAGGCTCGCGTTTGTCTTCTCAGAAAAACGCCAACCTAGTTGAAGGCATTTACGGCCTCGAAACCATTAAATTATTTGGCGCGCAAGGGGCTTTTCAGCACCGCTGGGAGCAAGCCGTTAGCCACATTGCGCACTGGGGCATGAAGACGCGCCGCTTAACCAGCTTTATATCGACCCTTGCCAGCGTGGTGCAGCAATTTAGTACCGTCAGTTTAATCGTGTTGGGCGTGTATTTGATTGCCGCAGGAGAGCTGTCGATGGGCGGCTTGATTGCTGCCGTGATGCTCAGTGGGCGCGCCATCGCTCCTATGGTGCAATTGTCGGTGTTATCGACCCGTTATAACCAAGCGCGCTCGGCGATGACCATATTAGAACAGATTATGATCGCGCCCGAAGAACAAGAGCCGGGCAAGCGCTATGTACATCATCCTGAATTTAAAGGCGACATCATTTTTAATGATGTGAGCTTTCGCTATCCGAATACAGAGCAAGATGTCTTAAGTCACATTAACTTGCACATTAAAGCCGGTGAAAAGGTGGCCATTATTGGCCGTATTGGCTCCGGGAAAACTACCCTAGAGCGCTTAATCGCGGGCTTATATAAACCCACAGGTGGGGCGTTGCGTATTGATGGTATCGATATTGGCCAGCTGCAACCCGCAGGGCTGAGGCGCAATATTGGCTGTGTGCCGCAAGATGTAACGCTTTTTTTCGGCACCATTCGCGACAATATCGTGATTGCTAACCCTTTAGCCGATGAAGCCCAAGTATTAAAAGCCGCCCAACGGGCTGGCGTGACCTTGTTTACCAATCAAGACCCCAATGGCTTAGATAAACAAGTGGGTGAAGGTGGATGCCAGCTATCTGGCGGTCAGCGTCAAGCCGTCGCCATCGCGCGGGCTTGGCTGGGAGATCCTGTGTTGTTAATGATGGATGAACCCACCTCTAACATGGACAACCGCTCCGAGCTCTACATCCGCCAACAACTCCAGACTCTCAAAGCAGAGCAAACCTTGCTGTTAGTCACACACCGTACTTCAATGCTAGAGGTGGTGGATCGGCTGATCGTACTTGAACAGGGGCGGATTTTAGCTGACGGCCCTAAGGCACGAGTCTTACAGCAACTGCAAGCGGGTACTGTGCAGCTGAAGGAGGCGAGTAATGGCTAAAAAAACGGTTCCGCCAGAGTTATTGGATTATACGGATGACACGGCCGCGGCTGTGTTATTGACCACCCCTACCGCCGGTAAGGCGTTGTTGTGGGTGATGCTGTTGTTTGTGCTCAGTGCCTTGGTGTGGGCGTATTTTGCCCAACTGGAGGAGGTGACATCCGGTGTGGGCAAGGTGATCCCTTCCAGCCAAATTCAGATGGTGTCAAATCTTGAAGGGGGCATAGTACGTGCTCTATATATTCGCGAAGGCCAGCAGGTAGAAAAAGGCCAAGCGCTATTATTGATTGATGACACGCGGTTTTTATCAGACTTACGGGAGCGAGAGCAAGAGATTGCCGCTCTGCAAGGGGATGCCCAGCGTTTAACCGCCGAAGTGAAGGCCATTGCTATTGAAGAAGAGTCGAAACGGGCGTGGCGTGAGCGGGTGCGCTTAGTGGACAGCCCACTTGAGTTTGCCGACGATTTTGCAGATAAATATCCGGGCCAGCCAGAATTTCAACGCTCTTTATATAGAGAGCGACTAAGCTTTATCAAAAATCAGCTCGCTATCTTTGCTACTCAGATAGAGCAGCGCGAGCAAGAGGTAGTCGAAACCAAAGCTAAGGTGAACACTTTACAAAGAGGCGTGAGCTTGGCTACCCAAGAGGTAAACATGAGTCGGCCGCTCGCTAAAGAGGGCATAGTGCCCCAAGTGGAAATATTAAGGCTGGAGCGACAGCTTAATCAGTTGCAAGGTGAGCTGCAATCCACCCGGCTTATGCTGCCAAAGCTCGATGCTTCGTTACGAGAGAATATCTCCAAGCGCACCGAAGTGGCGTTAACTTTTCGCTCTGATGCACAGCATGAACTGAATGAAAAACGCAATCGATTGATGCAGCTACAACAAGGCGAAGTGGGTTTACAAGACAGAGTGACCCGTACCTCGGTGACCTCACCGGTAAAAGGTACCATTAAAAGCTTACATATAAATACCGTGGGTGGCGTGGTACAGCCCGGCATGAATTTGGTCGAAATTGTACCCTTTGAAGATACGCTGTTGATTGAAGCCCGTATCGAACCCAAAGACATTGGCTTTTTAAGACCCGGATTAACGGCTATGGTTAAATTTAGTGCCTATGATTTTACTATCTATGGCGGCTTAGTCGGAGAAGTAGAAAAAATCAGTGCGGACTCTATTCAAGATGAAGATGGCAAACCTTTTTTTATTGCCACAGTGCGCACCACAGACAGTTACTTAGGTTCTGAAGCGTCCCCTTTGAGAATAATACCAGGAATGCAAACGGGGGTTGATATCGTCACGGGTAAAAAAACAGTACTTAATTATTTACTAAAACCCATATTAAGAGCCAAACAGAGCGCCTTACGCGAGCGCTAATAGTGCAAATGTTATTGTATCAGGGAGCGTTACAATGAAGAAAACTATGATTGCGATCCTAATCGGCAGCAGTTTGGTGTTGCCGCTGCAAGCGGAGACCTTAGAAGAGGCAGTCACCCAAACGTTAATGACTCACCCTAAGGTTAAAGAGGCGTTTCATCTGTACCAAGCACGGCAATATCAGCAAGATGAAGCCGTGGCTGGCTATTACCCGACCTTAGATGCCAATGCGGGAATTGGCTATGAATATACAGATAGTCCGGGTACGCGCGCGATAGCTGGGAAATCAGAGGAGCTAACGCGTAAAGAAGCCGGATTGTCTTTACGCCAGTTATTGTTTGACGGCTTTAAAACCTCAAGCAATGTGCACCGCACGCAAGCAGAAGCCGATGCCCAAAGCTATGCACTGTTGTCCGATGCCGAAAATATTGCGCTTAAAGTAGCCGAGGTTTACTTAGATGTGCTGCGCCAAGATGAATTGGTTGAATTATCGCGACGTAACTTAGAAACGCACGAGCAAATTAACTCTGATATTCAACGCCGTACCGACTCAGGTATTGGCTCAACGGCAGACTTTAGCCAAGTTCAAGGACGAGTGGCACGCGCTTATTCCAATATGACGGCCGCAGAAAATAACTTAAGAGATAGCCAAAGTCAGTATATTGCTTTGGTTAACCAAGCGCCCAACGACTTGCGCCAACCCAAAGCCGACGCTAACTTTATACCGCCTTCACTGGATGATGCGTTAGTGATTGCTCAAGAGCGCCATCCTACTCTTACCGCCGCCGCGTTTGATGTAGATGCCGCCCACTATCAGCATAGAGATGCAAAATCGGGCTTTTATCCTAAGGTGCATTTAGAGTTAGGCAGTAATTGGGACGACGATATCGACGGTGTGCCCGGTCATAATACGGATTATACTGCCATGGTGCGCATGCGTTACAACCTGTTCAATGGTGGCGCTGATGTGGCACGCAGCCGAGCGACCTCAGCCCAAGAGATGCAAGCCAAAGATATTAAGATGAATGCCCATCGTCAGGTTGATGAAGGTATGCGCTTAGCGTGGGCGGCGTATGAAACGTTAGGCCGCCAAAAAGACTTTTTACGTCAACATGTGGAAGCGTCCTACAGCACGGTTGATGCCTATAAAAAGCAATTTTCATTAGGAAGTCGCACCTTATTAGACGTGTTGAATACTGAAAATGAGTTGTTTGAGGCGCGTCGCTCTTATATTAATGCGGAGTATGATCAGATACTCGCGGAATACCGCATTATGAATGCGTCTGGCCAGTTATTGGATGCCTTTCGTTTTACGCGCCCCGAACAGTGGCAAGCGAAGAAATAGGCCCATAAAAGAATATAATAAGGAGCAAAACAATGAAGCCATGGATGCTGTTAGTACTTATATCATTTCTATCTGGGTGTAGTTTAACGGCCACACCTGAGCAAGATACCAATGCGGCCTATGATTTAACGGATCTAGACCGAGACGGGGTGATTAGCGCACGCGATAATTGCTTGGATTCGGTATCGCAAGCCGAGGTGGACAATGATGGCTGTGGTGATAAGAAATATCTGGCGCTACAACAAGATATCATCATCTTATTCGATCACGATAAGTCGATTATTAAGTCTAAGTATCAAAGTGAGATCAATACCATGGCCAGTTTTATGGCCCAGCATAGAGAGCTTAAATTGCTGATAGAGGGGCATACCAGCCGAGTGGGTACAGAGCAATATAACTTGGCCTTATCTAAGCGCCGTGCTGAAGTGGCGCGTAGCGCATTAATTAACGCCGGTGTTGAGAGTGACCGACTGGAGATTATCGGTTTTGGTGAAACTCATCCGTTGCTGATGGGCGAAGGTGAACAGGTGGCGGCAGCTAACCGTCGAGTGGTGGGCGCGTTAACCTCGATGACAGAGAGCGCGCGTTTACGCTGGAATGTTTACAAAGTTGAACAGCCTAGTGCCAATTAATGAGGCCACGGCTATTGGTATCGTTACTCGTATGGATTGGGCTTGCTTTTCCCGCAGTCTGGCTGGGGGCAGCGGCTCAATCTTTACTTGGCGAAGATAAAAAAATGATTGCGGCGGTACGCCAATTTTATGGTCAAGCAGGCGCCCAGCGAACTCAGGCTTGGCGCTTGTTGGTTCACCAAGCGCAAACAGAAAATCTTGTGGAACGAGAATTATTGTCTAGGGTTAATATTTTTTTTAATCGCTTACGTTTTATTGATGATATTGCCTTATGGGGCAAACAAGATTACTGGGCGACACCACTGGAATTTTTAGGCGTTGGCGGTGGTGACTGTGAAGATTTTAGTGTCGCGAAATACGTGACCCTGCGTGAGTTAGGCATAGCAGATGAAAAACTACGTTTGGTCTACGTAAAAGCCCTCACTTTAAATCAGTTTCATATGGTAGTGGCTTATTATCCTTATCCCCAAGCGGTGCCGCTAATTTTAGATAATTTAGAGGGTAGCTTACGCTTGGCCAGCGAGCGCCATGATTTAGCGCCTATTTATAGCTTTAACGGTCAGCACTTATGGCTAATGCAAGAGAAAGGAAAAGGACAGCTTGCGGGTCAATCATCGCGACTATCACTGTGGAATGATGTTCGCGGCCGCATCGATATTGAGCGGTTACAAAAACCTAAAATGAATTTGGACCATTAACTATGACACTCTATCGACAGCTTTTACTTACCATGTTGTTACTGTTCGTCATGTTATTTATTACCGTTTATACGGTGCAATTTAACGCCACTAAAAATTATTTGGCCGCTCAGCAAGAAACCACCGTTATTAATACGGTTACCGCTTTAGGATTGGCCTTAACGCCTTATTTAGAAACCAGTGATGCGGTGGGTGCAGAGTCGGTGATTAACGCCATTTTTGATGGTGGCTTCTATAAGAAAATACAATTAGATCTATTAGCCGCAGGCACACAAATTAGCCGTGAGCATGCCGCACCGGTACAAGATATTCCTGCTTGGTTTACTCAGCTTAACTTATTCTCTGGCGCCAAGCATGAAGCAACGCTGACCTCAGGCTGGTTGCAGCTTGGCCGATTGTCGGTTGAAGGGCATGCGGGCCAAGCGTATTACCAGCTATGGCAAGTGATGAGTCGCCAAGCCTTTTGGTTTGCACTGTGCTTTTTGTTGGTATCCGCTTTGCTCGTGTGGGCACTGCGTTACTTGCTGGCGCCGCTGCATGATATTGAGCGTCAAGCGGAACAGGTGACCGAGCATCATATTACTCAGCCCATCCCGCTGCCAAAAACCCGAGAGTTAAGGAAACTGGTTTTTGCCATTAACACTATGTCCGCTAAGTTGGATATGCAGTTTCAACAACAGGCGGACGAAGTGGAGCGCTTACGTCGTCGTGCCTTTTGGGATCCTACTTCAGAGTTGGGTAATCGTGCTTATTTCGTTACTCAAACTCAGTCTTGGTTGAGCGCGGGTAACCGCGGTGCTGTGATGCTAGTGGCCGTCGATATGTTAGCAGAGGTGGATCAAGAGCATGGTTTTGCGGCTCGAGATCAGATGATCAAACAGATAGCCGCGCAATTACGCCAGCTGTGCCAGCGCTACAGTGATCATGTTATCTCCCGCATCTCTGCCCGTGAATTTGCATTGTTAATACCAGAATATAATAGCGAGCATTTATTTTTATTAGGTGAGGAAGTTAATCGTTTAATCAGTGACTTGCAGATGAACTCCACCGCTGTTAAGCCGGTATCTTTGGTTGGCATTGCGGTGATCACCGTCCAAGATAATGCCAGTTTACTGCTGACTCGTGCCGATAACGCTTTAGGTCAGGCGCGCATGGATGATACTGCCGCTGTGATCATCGAAAGTGGAGGCGCCCAAGAAAATTTAGGCCGTTTGGCGTGGAAGCAATTAATTGAAACTGCGTTACGCGATGATTTATTTGAATTAAGCAGCCAAGCCGTGTTTGCCGTTAATGGCCACTTACTTCACGAAGAGTTATATGTAGCAATTCGTACTCCCGATGCTTGCTATAGCGCCGGGTCTTTTCTTGCCATGGTGGAGCAATTTAAGTTAGGACAGCAGTTAGACCTGCATATTATTAACCGTGCACTCCAGTACTTAGCAACTAAGCCAGAGCTGCGCTTAGCCGTTAACCTCACGGCATACAGTTGCCGCCAACCTGAGTTTTGGCATAATTTACACCAATTATTATCACAGCACACTCAGGTGAGTGAGCGATTACAGTTAGAGCTGCCAGAGAGGGTGTTTTTATTGCATAAGAGCGCACTGCTCGCGCCCCTTAGCGCACTCCCTCTGAGCTGGGGTATCGATCATTTTGGTCGACATTTTGACTTACTCACTCAACTGGGTGATTTAAAGCCCGCTTACGTCAAGCTTGATTACGGCTATAGCGCTCAGGTAACACAGCCCGATTATGATGGGGCATTTTTAGCTGCTGTGTGCCGCGCCGCCCATAATATGGGCGCGCAAACCATAGCCACTCGCGTCGAGACGGCACAACAGCTGGCCATATTACAAACCCTCTATGTGGATGCTTATCAAGGCTTTGTCAGCCCGCCACAGCCTTTGGTTTAATCGTTCTAAAATTTCGAACGATACGCCCATAATTGACTCACATTGTGTCTAAATATTGTGCAGGATGTAAAAGGCGTTCGCTTCTAATCTTAAGGGAATTAAGCATTAGGAGGAATAACGCCATGGAAGCCACTCGCATTGAAAGCGCCATACAAGTCACTAACTTGCAAGGTCGTGCCTTTATTATTGGTGCTAACGGCATCACTAAAGCGGTGACAGTCGGCCAAGTATTAGCGCCGGGTATGGTATTACTGACCGACACTAATACCCAAATTACCTACGCAGATGCACCTACTGCTCCCAAAGTAGCCGCCACCTCGATTAACGAAGCCGCAGACACAGCTCCTGTCACGGCAAGTGACATTGCTGCTATTCAAGCCGCGATTTTAGCCGGCGAAGACCCGAGTAAATTATTTGAGGCGCCCGCCGCGGGTAATCCTACGCCGACCGGTGTGTTTAATGGCAGCAGTGGTAATGCGGGCTTTGTGGTAATTGATAGAGTGGGAGATAGCCTGATAGCAGAAGCGGGTTACGATACGGCCTTTGCCAATGCGCTCGGGCCCTTTGTTTTTGAAGAATTAGGTGATTTATTAGCAGATGATGGCTTAGACGGTGATGTTAATGACGATGCTCCTCCTTTAGCTTCTAATTCTATTCCTGAGTTAGTTATAGAGGTCGACCCCCCTCTAACCCCCACCAATAGTTTTCCTCAGGCCGGCAATAACGTCGCGTTCGTCGAAGAACGTGCCTTAGATCCCAATGGTAGTAATGCTCCTAGTGACAATGAAAGCACCACGGGTCGGTTTACTATCAATACCGGTAATGATGAGTTAGGTAAGTTAGAAGTGCAGGGCGCCGATGGCCTTTGGGTAGATGTGACTCTGGGTGGCACAGTTCCTGGTGCATATGGCACCGTCACGGTAACGGTGGAGAATGGTGAGTATCTGTGGCGCTATGACTTAACGGGCGCTATTGAACATCCTAAAGCAAATAAAACCGATGGCGAAGATACCTTGCCAGAAAGCTTTGCCGTTCGTGTCACCGATGATGATGGCGATCAGGCGAGTGGCCAGCTAACCATCCATATTCTAGACGATGGCCCTATAGCGTATGCGGATACGAACAGCGTGAGTGAAGGCGGTACTGCCGAAGGCAACGTGCTCACCGATGGCGCCAAACCTGATGAGTTTGGTGCCGATGGCGCCGCAGCAGGTGGTGGCGTGGTGGGCGTTAAAGCAGGCGCAGATACCAGTGCACCAGCCACGGGGAACCTAGACAGTGCGTTTGCGGGCACCTACGGCACCCTGACGTTAAACGCCAATGGCAGTTACACCTATACCAAAAATGCTAACACCGAGCTGCCGAAAGACGCGAAAGATATCTTTACCTACACCATCCAAGATGGTGACGGGGATCTGAGTACCACAACGTTGACGATTAATCTGTCAGACAGTGGCATTGTGGTCACGCCCTCCACGGAAGTGGAAGTGTATGAAAAAGCGTTGGATTTAGAAAAAGATGGCGACGATCTGGCGGCCGGTACTGTGGAGGGCAGTGATCCTGACGATACCCGTGAAACGGCCACGGGACAGCTCGCAGCGACGGGCGGCAGTGGTACTTTAACCTACAGCTTAGTAAGCAGTACCGAAGGGACTTACGGCCAAATACAACTTAATGCAGATGGCAGTTACACCTATACCCTGACGTCGCCCGTGACCTCCACCACCGATAATGACGGTGCCAACACCGAGTTGGGTAAAGAAACATTTACCTACACGGTGACCGACGCCAACGGCAATAGCCAACAAGGCACCATCAGTATCGATATTGTCGATGATGTGCCTGAAGCCAAGTCTGATATCAAAGACGTGGGTGAAGGTGGCAGCGTTGGCGGTAACGTGTTAGATAATGATGAGTTTGGTGCCGATGGCCGATACGGCGTGACTGATAAAGATATTGATGATCGTCACGGTGTAGTTGGCGTGATGAAAGGAGATACCGGCACCGCAGTATTGAATGGTGTGAGCACTGTGATTGAAGGAGACTTTGGATCGCTCACACTGAATGCCGATGGCAGTTACACTTACACCAGTAATGCCAATACTGAGCTGCCAGACGACGCGCAGGATGTATTTACCTACACCATCCAAGATGGTGACGGCGATCAGAGTACCACTACCTTGACCATTAATCTGTCAGACAGCGGCTTAGCCATTAGTGAGTCACCGACATTGGTAGTCTACGAAAAAGCGTTGGATTTAGAAAAAGATGGCGACGATCTGGCGGCCGGTACTGTGGAGGGCAGTGATCCTGACGATACCCGTGAAACGGCCACGGGACAGCTCGCAGCGACGGGCGGCAGTGGTACTTTAACTTACAGCTTAGTAAGCAGTACCGAAGGGACTTACGGCCAAATACAACTTAATGCAGATGGCAGTTACACCTATACCCTGACGTCGCCCGTGACCTCCACCACCGGTAATGACGGTGCCAACACCGAGTTGGGTAAAGAAACATTTACCTACACGGTGACCGACGCCAACGGCAATAGCCAACAAGGCACCATCAGTATCGATATTGTCGATGATGTGCCTGAAGCCGTAGACGACAACTTCAGCGTGGTTGAGGGTGGCTTGCCCTGTTATAACTTGATGCTGATCATCGATACCTCGGAGAGTATGCAACATGAAAACAGACTCGTTCTGGCCAAGGAAGCCTTAATTAATCTAATCAACAGCTATGAGGGTAAAGCGTCTGAGTTACGGATTAGCGTGATTGATTTTGGGAGCGATGTTAAAGGAACTCGAGTAGATATGACTGCTGCAGAGGCCATTGAGCATATCGATAGCTTGACGGCGGATGGGTATACCAACTATGCCGATCCCTTGAATCAAGCCCAGACTATTCTGACTGGTCAGCTCGAGAATGATAAAGAGGGTGAAGTACACCGAGTGTATTTTATTTCCGATGGTGGCCCCAACAGAGGAGTTGCTCCCGCAGACTGGCAGGTTTTTGTCGATGATGAAAATATCGATGTGACTGCCGTAGCGGTCGGCATAGAAGGGGATTGGGCGATAGACGAGCTTGATAAAGTCGGCAACAGTGGCGACGAAACTCTGGAGATTGAAAGTGCTGACGAGCTGGATGCTACCCTGCAGGGCACTGTGCCGACCTCGACGGTAGTTACGGGTAATGTGCTGGATAATGATGAGGGCGGAGCCGATGGTGTAGGCCGAGTGATTTCCGTAACCTACGGCGAAGATACTTACGAGGTGCCGGAAAATGGTTCGGTGGATATTATTACTAGCGACGGTGTTTTTACCATGAAGTCGACGGGTGACTTTACCTATACAGGTCCGGGGGATGTGCCTGAGGCTGGTCTCAAAGAATCCTTCGGTTACACCATGACAGACGGTGATGGTGATACCAGCAGCGCCACGCTGAACATTACCGTTAAGGATGGCGGACAGACCCAGCCTGACGTCGTAGACAATGAGGAAAGCGACGGCAACGGCGGAAATAATGGAGGAGAAGGCTCGACCTGTCCGCTCTCTGGCTATTGGATAGATCATATTAGTCTGCCTCATGTCGCCGCATCCTTTGCGGGGCTCTGGGGCGCGGCACTAGCGGCGGCCGACTTGCTGATCGACATGGGCGATATTAATACGGGTATTAACCTGTCGTGGCAGAATTGCCCCGACGGTATTGAACTGACCAGAGAAGATAGATTTGATGGTGAGAGTTATGTGGGTGAACGCCTGATAGCCTTTATCGATAACCAACTGGAACAGGCCGGTAGTCCGCTGTTTTTCACGCTGGATATGAATATCGATGGCAGCTACGAGTTCGACCTGCATAACTTGGATCCTATGTATAGCGGAGCTTCACTAGTGGGAGACCTGTTGAAGTTTGAATTTACCGCGAAAGGAGTTAACGGAGAGGAAACGAGCCATCCGTTTAGTATCGAGATCGACAGCGAAGTCCAGCATTTGTCTGGCTCGGCGCTGGCCGGCACCATTCAGACCGAGGTGAATGATAAGCTGCATATTCTTGGGCTGGACGGTGACGACAAGCTGGCGGGTGGTGACGACATCGATGTGCTGATAGGTGGACTCGGCAACGACGAACTGAGTGCTGGAATGGGTAATAACCTACTGAACGGTGATGAGGGCATAGATACCTTTATTTTCACCGAGATTGATCCTGGGTCGATCAATGTCATCACGGACTTTACCCCAGAGAACAGACTGGATCTGAGTGCCTTGCTGACGGATGCAGGCCTTGACGATCTTTCCGATTACCTGAGCTTTAGCCTGGATAACGGCGACACCTTACTTCAGGTCTCTGCGGATAATGGAAATAGCCAACAGATACGGTTTGAAAATGTCGATTTGTTAGCTATGTATGGCTCTGCCAATAGCGTTGAGCTGGTCAACAGCATGCTTGAAGATCAGGTTCTGGTCATCAATAGCTGACACCCAATTGCCTGCCATCGGCAGATAAAGAGGTAATAATGGCCAAGATCACCCAAGTACAATTACAAGGCATTCATTATTATTGGGATGGTAAAGACATTCTGGTTGATGATGGCGTGGGTGATCCTTGGTCAATAAGTGGCAGCTTATTGGAGAGAATAGAGTTGGAGCAAATAGCGTTGGTAGACGATGAGTATGAACAGGAAACTACGGCGCTGTTTAGCTTCGACTTTTTAGCTCAGCAATGGTCACTGGTTAACGCATCCTTAACTGAAGACATTAAACTGTTTGATGAGCACGGCCAAGAATGTGCTTGGCGGTTACTCACCGCAGTCGCTGAACACCCAGATGCCGGGTTGTTAGCACAAATTCTAATCCCAACCGTTCCCGCCAATGCTCTCCAAACTGAAGCGCTCCAAGCAGAATCCGAACTCGCGCCTTTGCTATCCGCAGAGCCTGAGTCCGTAACTCGAGCCGTAACCATAAGCGTGGAGGATATTTTGCAAGATGCCGAGAGCTTATTGGTACCGCTTAATGTGTCTGCTCTTGACACACTGAGCTTGAATACCGCCGCGGTGGACGATGTGCTTAATTGGCTAGCCGTGTATAGTCACCCTGACTTATGAAATGACTCATACTTTAATTCTGTTAGTTTTATACGCTAAACAATGAGGCCGTATTTATGCGCACCACAGCACTGAGCACTCTCTTCTTACTGCCGTTACTCATTAGCAGCAGCGCCTTTGCCATTGCCGTCCCCGATAAAGCGCACTTGATGACGCAAGGGCAATCTGAAATTCGCGTTGCTCCCGATATGGCTACTTTAACGGTGATGGTTACGGCGCTTAAACCCGAAAGCCTCGCTGCCAAAGAAGAAGTGGACACCAAAGTGGCGGCGTTATTCAGTAATTTGGCCAGTTTAGGTGTCACTAAGAAAGACATCGACAGCGGTAACGTGATCACGCGTCCCGATTATCAATACGGTAAAGATCAAGCTCCGCCTAAATTGCTGGGCTATCAAGCGGAGCGCCAAATCAGCGTGCGCTTGTACGATCTCGATAAACTAAGTGAAACCCTGAACACCATTTTAGAGCAGGGGGTACAAAATATTCAGCAAGTGAGTTACGACCGTCGCAATGCAGATGAACTACGCCAACAAGCCCGTGTTGCGGCCATTGCTAATGCGCGCACGATTGCAGAAGAGCTTAGCCTGGCGGCGGATCGCAAACTGGGTGAGGTCTATGCCATTGAGTATCAGCCACAGCGCCAAGCCGCTCCGCGTCACCATGGCATGATGAATGCGAAAATGGCTTCCAGTGAAGATCGAGATGCCAGTTATGTACAAAACGAAATAGAGTTTAGCGACCAAGTACAAATGGTCTTTTTACTGAATTAACACCGGTTTTTACATACTCTACGACAGGGCTGCGTTGCAATAGGGGGGTAGCAACGCCGCCAGTATGTTCATGAAGCACGAATGTAGTCGCGTGCTCTAGCTGCGAAATCCTGCATAGTAGGATCTGACGCACAAGTTCCACCCTTAACGCTTTTTTATGACCATTTACCTCTGCCACAAGCCCGCTATTTCCTCTCGGCTAACCTTCAAAAAAAATTTATAACATCAAAAAATGTGACTTTGATAACATAAATTCCCTCAGGCCGATGTTTTTGATACTTTAAGCTCATACTCACGCAGCTGTCAGAAAGGAACAGGTCATGGCTCTCTACTCTTTAGATAAAGATAAGATTAAAATTTTATTACTCGAAGGCGTACATACAGGCGCTGTTGAGATGTTCAAAAATGCCGGTTATAGCAATATCGACTATTTAAAGACCTCATTGACGGACGAAGAGTTAAAAGAACGTATAAAAGACGCACATTTTGTGGGTTTACGCTCTCGCACCCAGATCACCGAATCGGTACTGGATGTGGCAGAAAAGCTGGTGGCTATCGGGTGCTTCTGCATCGGCACCAACCAAGTGGACTTGGATGCGGCCGCCATTCGCGGTATTCCGGTATTTAACGCGCCTTTCTCCAACACCCGCAGTGTGGCCGAATTAGTATTGGGCGAAATACTGTTGTTGTTGCGTGGTATTCCTGAGCGTAACGCGAAGGCACACCGTGGCGAATGGCAAAAAACTGCGACTCATGCCTTTGAAGCCCGCGGCAAGCGCCTAGCGATTATCGGTTATGGCCACATTGGTATTCAGTTGAGCATTATTGCTGAAAGCATTGGCATGCAAGTGTCTTATTACGACATTGAAACCAAGTTGTCATTGGGTAATGCCACTCAGGTCTACGACCTAGAACAGCTGCTGAGCCAGTCAGATGTGGTGACTTTGCACGTACCGGAAACCCCACAAACCCAGAACATGTTTGGTGCCGCTGAGATGGCGATGATGAAGCCTGGCTCTATCTTGATCAACGCCTCACGCGGCACTGTGGTGGACATAGATGCGCTGGCCTGTGCACTTACCACTAAGCACATTGCCGGTGCAGCCATTGATGTGTTCCCGGTTGAGCCTAAGTCTAACGACGAAGAGTTCGTATCACCGCTGCGTAACTTCGACAACGTGATTTTAACGCCGCACATTGGTGGCTCTACTCAAGAAGCGCAGGAAAATATTGGTTACGAAGTAGCGGGCAAACTGATTAAATACTCAGATAATGGTTCTACTTTGTCTGCGGTTAACTTCCCAGAAGTGTCGCTGCCAGAGCACCCAGATACCAGCCGTTTGCTGCACGTACACCACAACAAGCCGGGTATTTTGAGCCAAATCGTGCAGGCATTTTCTGCAGAAAACATCAATATTGCTTCTCAGTATCTGCAAACCACACCGACCATTGGTTATGTGGTGATTGAAGTAGAAACTGCACAAAGTGAGCAAGCACTCACTAAATTGAAGAGCATTGAAGGCACTATTCGTGCCCGTATCGTGCACTAAGATAATTGCCAAGCTTAAGTGAGCAAAAGCTTAGGTTAATAACAGTGTGAGTGAGCAAAAAGGGGCCATATTTGGCCCCTTTTTTCATCTCTCAAATTATTTATGTACGCTAAAAAATTCGCCGTTTAAAAACTCTGCGGCTGAATATCCATTTCATCCACAAATCGCTCCACGTTCATCTCTGCCTGTTTCACCGCATCAAAACTGGCAATGTGAAATACCGCGTCGCCTTCATTGACTAACGGCATGGTTAAACAACCAATAACGATGCCGCTCTTAGGTGCAATCACTTCCCGCTCTTCGGCGCTTAACGGGGCCGTAATGGTCCCCAGACATTGACCTTTAGTGACTCGATCGCCCAAACGCGCTTTAAGGTGCAATAAGCCATCTTGCTCGGCGCGGATCCAGTTACTGGACTTGGCAATCATAGGGTTCATCTGTGCTTTTTTTACCGTGGGCTTGAGCATGCCTAAGGTACGCATCACGTTTAAAATGCCACGGGTGCCGGCCTTAATGGCCACCGGCTCAAAGCGCAGCGCTTCTCCCGCCTCATATAGAATCACTGGAATATCTCGGCTTTCGGCCACGGCGCGCAGTGAGCCATCGCGAATACTGGCATCCAAAATTACCGGTGCACCAAAGCTCTCCGCCATGCTACGGGTAATATCACAGTCTAATTTGGCGCGAATTTGCGGCAGGTTAGCTCTGTGAATGGCCCCCGTGTGCAGGTCTATGATGTGCGAGCAATGACTGACGATTTGATCAACAAAAAAATGCGCCACTCTCGAGCCTAATGAGCCTTTTTCACTCCCAGGAAAGCAGCGATTTAAATCGCGACGATCCGGTAAATAGCGCGACTTATTAATAAAGCCAAACACATTTACTACCGGCACGGCGATAAGGGTGCCCTTTAAGCGCGCCGGATTGACCCGGCTCAGCACTTGATTGACGATCTCAATGCCGTTGAGTTCATCGCCATGAATGGCTGCACAAATCAGCAGCACGGGACCGGGGTGCTTGCCGTGAATAATTTCCAGCGGCACCGTTAATGGTGACTGGGTATACAGTTGAGCCAAGGCTAACTGCAGCACCTTGCGCTGGCCTGGTGCGACTTCAATACCCGCTAACGTAAAGGGTGCCGTCATTAGCCACGCTCGCGCGTTTTGGATTTCTTGTGGCTGTGCTTTTCAATGTAATCGATCATCATATCGGCTACATCTTTGCCGGTGGCCACTTCAATACCTTGTAAACCCGGTGAGGAGTTAACTTCCATGACCAAAGGCCCACGCTTAGAGCGCAATAAATCCACGCCCGCCACGTTTAAACCCATGGCCTTAGCGGAAGCGATAGCGGTTTTACGCTCTTCTGGCGTAATGCGAATAAGTTCGGCGGCACCGCCGCGGTGTAAGTTAGAGCGAAATTCACCTTCTTTGGCTTGACGCTTCATGGCGGCAATCACTTTATCGCCGAGCACGAAACAGCGAATATCAGCACCACCGGCTTCTTCAATAAATTCCTGCACCATGATATTGGCTTTTAAGCCCATAAAAGCTTCTAACACGCTCTCTGCGGCCTTGCGAGTTTCTGCCAATACCACGCCTATGCCCTGCGTGCCCTCAAGCAACTTGATCACGAGCGGCGCGCCACCCACCATATCGATCAGATCCGGCACATCGTCAGGTTTGCAAGCAAAGCCGGTGACGGGCATGCCCACCCCTTGGCCCGACAACAGCTGCAAGGAGCGCAGTTTATCCCGTGAACGGCTGATGGCAGCCGAGTGATTCAGCGAATAGCAGTTCATCATTTCAAACTGGCGCAATACGGCACTGCCGTAAAAAGTCACACTGGCACCAATGCGCGGAATGATGGCGTCAAACTGTTCCAGCTCCTTACCGTGGTAGTGAATAGAGGGCTTATTGTCATTGATGTTCATATAACATTTGAGGGCATCAATAACGCGCACCTCATGGCCGCGCGCTTCGGCAGCCTCACGTAAGCGACGGGTAGAATAAAGGGAGGCATTGCGAGACAGAATGGCAATTTTCATGGGTGTGGTGAGGCTCTCTATACGTTGTGAGGTGAACTATGAATGCAGGCTCGGTTAACTGTCCTGATGGCTTCGCACTATATTGCGCTAATTATTCGCACTATTTACGCTAACAATGCGCTGAGCGCCATCAAGAAAAAACGGGTCTGGGCACAAAAAAATTTTAATAGGTGCTTAACTTATCAGTAATGGCCTACGGTTAAGTTAGGGTCTATTGACCTTTCGCGGTTAAGTTTTGTTCGAGTTAAACGCGTTTTTATCGCGGCGAGTGGAGTATAGCCTAGTCATTCTAAGCAAACTCTCACTCAACAAAGAGAAAAACGCGTTTAGCCGAACCCGAAGGGCAGCATTTGTGGCGCCTTTCTACGGCGTTATCGCTTATTTATGGAGAATGACTCCATGACACAAGCGACGCCTTGTATAAAAACCCCACAAACTGCTGCAAAAATCATCTCGAAAGGTCAATAGACCCTAGTCATATTAACAAATCCCCGCAGGCATTGGGCTTTCATTGTCTGCGGGACTGTGTCTAAATGGTGTTATACAGAGCTAGCTACTAACGCTAGCCGTTTCCATCGCTAGGAGGAAATGATGTCTACTGATCTAACTGCATCTAATAATTCATCTGTTAACTCACGTTATATGGACACGCTGACCGTGGGTCAGCATGCTTATCTTTATTACAGCTTAGCAAAGCTTGAGCACGCTAACGCTATTTCTGAACTACCCAAGTCCCTAAAAGTACTGACCGAGAATTTGGTACGCAACTTAGATAGCGACACCGTCACCCCCCAAGATATTGAGGCCATGCATGAGTGGCTAAAAGACGCGCGCTCGACTCGGGAAATTGCCTTTCGCCCAGTGCGGGTGTTAATGCAAGACTTTACTGGCGTGCCAGCGGTGGTGGATTTGGCCGCGATGCGCGATGCGGTGCAACGGTTAGGCGGCAAAGCCGAGCAGGTGAATCCGCTGTCGGCGGTTGACTTGGTAATTGACCACTCGGTAATGGTGGATACCTTTGCCAGTGAGCAGGCTTTTGAGACTAACGTCGACATGGAAATGGCGCGTAATGGCGAGCGTTATGCCTTTTTACGCTGGGGCCAGCAAACCTTTGATAACTTTAAAGTGGTGCCACCGGGTACCGGTATTTGCCATCAGGTTAACCTCGAATACTTAGGCCAAACGGTCTGGCAGCAGCAAGTCGGCACAGATACGGTGGTGTGCCCAGACACCCTAGTGGGTACCGACTCACACACCACCATGATTAACGCTCTCGGCATACTGGGCTGGGGCGTGGGCGGCATTGAGGCGGAAGCGGCCATGCTGGGCCAGCCTATTTCTATGCTGATCCCAGAAGTGATGGGCTTTAAGCTCACCGGCCAATTACGCGAGGGCATTACCGCCACCGACTTAGTCTTAACGGTGGTAAAAATGCTGCGTGATCGCGGTGTTGTGGGCAAGTTTGTGGAGTTCTACGGTGATGGTTTGGCCACTCTGCCATTGGCAGATCGGGCCACCATCGCCAATATGGCGCCAGAATATGGCGCAACTTGTGGTTTCTTCCCAGTGGATGAAGAAACCCTGCGTTACTTAACGCTGACCGGTCGTAGCGCTGAACAAGTTGAGCTGGTTGAAGCTTACAGCAAGGCGCAAGGTTTATGGCGCCATGCAGGTGACGAACCCACATTCAGCGACACCATGAGTCTGGATATGAGCACGGTCACCGCCTGTTTAGCGGGCCCCAAACGCCCGCAAGACAGAGTCGAATTATCGCAAGTGCCGCAGGCGTTTAGTTTAAGCCGTGAGCTTAGGGTTGAGCCCAGCGCAGAGTCAAAGAAGCGCTTAGAAAACGAAGGCGGCCAAACCGCAGTGGCGGTCAAACAATCATTAACCAGCGCTCAATTTTGCATGAATGGCAATAACTATCAGCTGGAAGAGGGGGCAGTAGTGATTGCCGCCATTACCTCTTGTACTAACACCTCTAACCCGAGCGTGTTGATGGCAGCCGGTCTGCTAGCTAAAGCGGCGGTAGAAAAAGGCTTAACGCGCGCGCCTTGGGTGAAAACGTCATTAGCTCCAGGTTCTAAGGTGGTCACTGATTATTTAATTGCCGCCGGACTGATGCCGTATCTGGAGCAGCTCGGTTTCTACTTGGTCGGCTACGGCTGTACCACTTGTATTGGTAACTCAGGTCCCTTGCCAGATCCAATTGAAGAGGCCATTAAGAAAAACGATATGACGGTGGCCGCAGTATTATCGGGTAACCGTAACTTTGAAGGCCGTATTCATCCCTTGGTGAAGTCCAACTGGTTGGGCTCGCCGCCGTTAGTGGTCGCCTATGCGCTGGCGGGCAGCATGAATGTGGACATCACCACAGAGCCGCTGGGTAAAGATCCGCAAGGTCAGCCGATTTATTTGAAAGATATTTGGCCATCGCAACAAGCTATTGCCGATGCAGTGCAGTTAGTGACCAGTGACATGTTCCATAAAGAATATGCAGCGGTTTTTGAGGGTGATGAGCACTGGCGTGCCATTAAAGTGGAGCAAAGTGCCACCTTTAACTGGCAGTCAGACTCTAGCTATATTCAGCATCCGCCGTTTTTCCAAACCATGGAAAAAACGCCCGAATCAGTAGCCGACATTGAAGGGGCGAGATTACTGGCCATCCTCGGTGACTCTGTTACTACCGACCATATCTCACCGGCAGGCAGCATTAAGGCCGACAGTCCGGCGGGGCACTATCTGCAATCTTTAGGCATTGAAGAAAAAGACTTTAACTCCTACGGCTCACGCCGCGGTAACCACCAAGTCATGATGCGCGGCACCTTTGGCAATATTCGTATTCGTAACCTTATGCTAGAAAATGTGGAAGGCGGCGAAACGCGCCACTACCCCAGCAATGAGCAATGTTCGATTTATGATGCGGCCATGCGCTATCAAGACGAAGGCGTGCCTTTGGTGGTGGTCGCCGGTAAAGAATACGGCACTGGCTCCAGTCGAGATTGGGCAGCCAAAGGGACCTTGTTACTTGGGGTGCGGGCCGTAATTGCTGAATCTTATGAGCGCATTCACCGCTCTAACCTGATCGGCATGGGCGTGGTGCCGCTGGAATTTATCAGCGATACTGCAGAAAGCCTAGGCTTGAAAGGAGATGAGCTATTAAGCATCAAAGGCTTAAACGATTTAAACCCCGGCAAAACGTTAACTGTGGTGATTGAGAGTACCGATGGCAGTAGCCAAGAAGCCCAAGTGCGGTGTCGTATCGATACCAGCAATGAGCTGACCTACTACCAGCACGGCGGCATCTTGCACTACGTGATCAGGCATATGCTGGAATAACTAGCGATAAGTTTTAAGCTGTAAGCTAGAAATTAAACCCAAAACTAAATTAAAAGCACCGAACCTAAAGGCTCGGTGCTTTTTTGTTCTTTTTAGCTTTGCTCTGTCTTACCCCAACGTGGCTAAAATTATCTGAGCAGGTGAAAAATGGGCGTAGGCAAAATCGCCTGGCTGCCAAATTATGCTCTGATGGTTAGCTGTGGCTTGATTTTTGGCTGTCGTTTGCTCGCTATGGCGGGGCAGTTGGGCACACAAAGCTTCACCAATCTCTAATTGCAGCAGTACCTCATCAAACTCCTCGCCGACTAATACTTCGCTAATAATGCCTGCCAATACATTATCGCCTTTAGGGACTTGAAGGGGATCTTTGGTGAGGCTTATCCATGGTGCCTTAATCAGCGCTAACACTTCTTTCTCCGCCTCCAACCCTAAACGTGCACAGCTAGCGGCAGTGATATCGGCGTACAAATAAGTGTCGTCATGCAGGGTTAAACAGACTTTACCACTCAGGTCATTGAAATCCAGAGCACTGACTTTGGCAAAAAATTGATTGCGGGCACTGGTTTGTAAGGAAAATCGCGCTACTACCGACAACAAACTATCCAGCGAGGTGCTTTCATCTTGTAGCGCATTCACAGCCATGCGCTCTATCTGAGTGAGCAAACCGTAAATTTTTAATAATCGCTCGCCATATGGCGTTAGTGCTGCACCGCCACCGCCTTTGCCGCCGGTTTCGCTGCTCAGCACCGGATGCTCGGCTAGGGTGTTCATGTCTTTGATGGCGTCCCATGCGGACTTATAACTGATGCCTGCGGCCTTAGCGCCTTGGCTAATGGAGCCATGCTTTCGAATTTGCTCCAGTAAGCGAATGCGTCTGGGGTTCACAAACAGCTGTTGCTGGCTGTGCAGGCTCAATAATATTTCCAGATCCATGATCCATCCTTAAAAGAGACTCGCGCTATTGTGGCTAAGCGAAGGTGGTGCGGCAAATAATTCGCTTGGCCTTTCTCGTGAGTTGTTTTCGTTGTGTTTATAATTACATAACGATAAGGTGTAAACGATGTATATTATTTTATATAACCAATGGATGGAATAATAGATGAAAAGATCATCGGGTTTATCGTTATTAGTTATGGCGCTCGGTTGTTCAGTACTGTTGTCGGCAACCGTGTCAGCAGCTGAAATTCGTGTGGCCGTGGCCGCTAATTTTACTGACGTGATCAAGCAATTGGGTGCAGAGTTTGGCAAGCAAAGTGGTCATAAAGTGTCGGTATCCTCGGGGGCGACCGGTAAGCTGTATGCGCAGATTAAAAACGGTGCACCTTATGATGTTTTTCTAGCAGCAGATGAAGGGCGTCCTACGCTGTTGGATGAAGAAGGGGTGTCCATCGCCGATACGCGCTTCACTTATGCGCTGGGTACGCTAGTGCTGTGGAGTGCGGATGAAGCTCTACTTGATAAGGGACAATTTGCTAAAGGTCAGAGCGATAAAGCTCAGGACGTGCTAAAAAAACAAGCATTCAGCCATATTTCCATCGCTAACCCCAAGACGGCCCCTTATGGCCGCGCGGCACAGCAAACCTTAGAAAAATTAGGTTTTTGGGAACAGCTACAGCCAAAAATGGTACGCGGTGAGAACATAGGCCAAGCCTACCAGTATGTGTACAGCGAGAACGCGCAGCTAGGCTTTGTGGCCAAGTCACAAGTGTTTAAGGATGATGCTTTCACGGGTGGCTCTTATTGGGAAGTACCGATTGATATGTACGACCCTATAGTGCAGCAGGCGGTGTTATTAAAAGATAATGCTCCGGCGCGGGAGCTGCTTGATTATCTTCGCTCACCTGAAGCGGCGGCGGTGATCCAGTCTTACGGTTACAGCATTAGCGAATGATAAAGACTTGGGGTAACGTTCTTTACTCAAAGTGTCCGCACGTAGAGAATAATCGTTTGGTGGCCGACGCCGTAATGGCGTCGGCTTTATTTTTATATGTGTCAGCACTCGTTCGCTAAAAAGGAAGAAGGATGTCCTTGTCTCCAGATGACATCACCGCTTTGCTGGTCACCTTGCGCTTGGCCGGCATTACCGTGGTGGTGCTGCTTATTATTGGTATGCCACTGGCTTGGTGGTTGAGCCAAACTCAAAGTCGCTTTAAGACCGCCATCGAAGCCATGGTGGCCTTGCCGCTGGTATTGCCGCCGGTAGTGTTGGGTTTTTATTTGCTGCTGGCGCTGGGCCCTAATGGCATCTTTGGCAAGGCGTCCATCGCCTTAGGTGGCGGCACGCTGGCCTTTAGTTTTACCGGTCTGGTGATAGGCTCGGCTTTTTATTCATTGCCGTTTGTGGTGCAGCCGTTGCAGGGGGCCTTTACCAGCATTGGCCAGCGACCATTAGAGGTGGCGGCCACTTTGCGCGCCTCACCGCTGGACCGCTTTTTTACGGTGGTGGTGCCTTTAGCGCGTAATGGATTTTTAACCGCCATAGTGTTGGGTTTTGCCCATACCTTGGGGGAATTTGGCGTGGTATTGATGATAGGCGGCAATCTGCCGGGTGTGACCCAAGTGGTGTCCATCGCCATTTACGACCACGTAGAAACCCTGCAATACGGACAGGCGCATGTATTATCGGGCTTATTATTAGTGTTATCGTTTACCATTTTATTGGCGGTGTACGCGCTTAATCGACGTTTTGCGGTGGTGCGGATATGACCATTAAAGCCGCCTTTAAGGTGCAGCGGGCGCGCTTTACGCTGGACGTTAACTTTGAATTGCCAGCGCAGGGCGTGACCGCTTTATTTGGCCCCTCGGGTTGCGGTAAAACTACGCTGTTACGTGCCATGGCCGGCCTTGAGCGCTGTCCCGGGCACTTTTGGCTAGGCGAACAATGTTGGCAAGATCAACACTTATTTGTCCCAGTTCACAAACGCCGCTTGGGTTATGTGTTTCAAGAGGCGAGCTTATTTGCTCATTTATCGGTACAGCGCAATTTAGAATATGGCTGGCGGCGCTTGCCCCAGGCACTGCGGCGCGATGATAAAGAGCAAATTATCGACTGGCTGGGCTTAACGCCGTTATTAGCCCAAGGGGCCGCTGAATTATCCGGCGGTCAACGTCAGCGGGTTGCCATTGGCCGCGCCTTATTGAGTAGCCCAGAGTTGTTATTACTGGATGAGCCGCTGTCTGCATTGGATGGTAAAGCGAAACGCGAAATACTGCCTTTGTTAGAGCATTTGTCGGCTCAAGCAAAGGTGCCGATATTTTACGTAACCCATGCACCTGAAGAAGTGGAACGCTTAGCGGATCGGGTATTGCTGATGGAACAAGGTCAAATCAAGCATAACGACAGCTTACAGCAAGCGCTGGCTCGCCCTCACAGCCTGTTATACAAAGATGATGAAGTCGCGGGCATTATCAGTGGTCAATTGCGCCCAAGCCTGCCTGATGGTCGCGTACCTTTTGATTATGGGGCTGGTGATTCTGGGACGGGTGTTGATGAGGCAGATGTTGGTGAGTTAAGTGATGCTGGGGCGGGGCGGATCTGGCTGACTGGCCATGAGGGAGCTGTAATGGGTGCGGCGCGGCTGCGTATTTTAGCCAGTGATGTCAGCGTGGCGTTAGCGCCGGTGACCTGCATTTCTATCGTTAATCAGTTACCTGCTCAAGTGCTGAGTATGACTGACATGGGCCAAGGGCGGGTGCTGTTGCGCTTAAGCTTGAAAGGCGGCGAGCAAATACCGGCGCAGCTCTCTGCTTATTCTATTGCTCAGTTGGATCTTAAAATCGGCAGCAACTGTTACGCGCTAATCAAAGCAGCGGCGCTGTTAGTGTGAGTACGAATGGTAGAAACAGAGGGCGGTTGCTAAAAGTAGTTGTGCGCTAATAAATAGTTACGCACTAACGAAAAATTATGCATTCAAGAAGAGCTGCGCACTAAAGAGCGAGATACCGGGGCAAGCCCGGTATGACAATTACATAAACTCGGCATGGCGGCAGCAGGTTCGCTGCCACTTTATTAAGCAGTGTATTTCTTCACGCCATCGGGAATACCGATCACTAACACATCGGCGCCGCGCTGGGCGAACAGGCCATTGGTCACCACGCCGACGATGGCGTTAATCTGGGCTTCTAGCTCGCGGGGGTGGTAATGCTTAAATTTTGCACGTCGAGAATGTGGTTGCCGTTGTCAGTCACCACACCTTCACGATACACAGGTGTGCCGCCAAGCTTTGCCAGCTCGCGTGCCACATAAGCGCGCGCCATGGGGATCACTTCTACTGGCAGCGGAAACTTACCCATCACTTCTACGGTTTTAGTCTCATCGACGATGCAGACAAAGCGCTTGGCCACGGCAGCCACGATTTTTTCTCGCGTTAATGCCGCACCACCGCCTTTGATCATGGCCATGCTGGTATCGATTTCATCGGCACCGTCTACATAGACGTCAAATTCGCTGATGTCGTTGAGATCAAATACTTCAATGCCCAGCTCTTTCAGTCTAATCGTTGAGGCTTCTGAGCTAGAAACGGCGCCCTTGATTTGATCTTTGATAGAGCCGAGCGCATCAATAAAGTGGTTTACGGTAGAGCCAGTACCCACACCCACGATACTGCCAGGCGTCACGTAATCCAGCGCAGCCCAGGCGGCGGCTTTTTTCATTTCATCTTGTGTCATTAATTGGCTTCTTATTAAATTAAAACTAGCGCCCAGCACAATGCCTATGGCACTCGAGTGATAAATATGAGGGGCATATGATAGCAAACCCAGATTGGCTTGCCTCGTGCTTTTAATACAGAATGCGCCAGCTCGCTCCAAAAAGGGGCTGCCTTTATCCTGAACTCGTTTCAGGGGCTCGCTCTAATTATTTAAAGGCTAAAACTTTTTGCCACACTTCTTTGTAACGAGAGGCACGGAAGAACACGAAAAATAGTGATCAGATCTGAAAGTAAAAGGCAGCCCAGAGCGAAATTAAAAGTGGCGTCAATATTCATAGGTTGTACGGATGAGGCCGCTTTTACGCAGTAAAACAAAAATTTAGAATGGTATAAACACCACGAACCAAGGCTGCAGGATACTGGGTGTCTTAACGCCAGCGAAAATGTTGAGTCGGCGTGAGTAGCTCTGGCAAAGGCACATCCCAACTGGCAATGGGCAAGGCGGTCACTTGTTGGCAGTCGTGAGCTAACCCCACAGGCTGGGGGCCTAAATTGGCAGTGTGACTGAGCGTGCGGTCATAAAAGCCACCACCCATGCCCAAGCGATTACCCTGAGCATCGAAGGCAACCAAGGGCGTATAGATAATATCTAACTGCGGCTTGGGCACTATTAAGCGAATATCTAGCTTAGGCTCAAGGATACCTAAGATATTAACCTGCATGGGGGTGTCGGGCTGAAAGCGGAGAAATAACAAATGCCCCGGGCAAAACGGGTGCAGCACCGGCAAGCACACTTGGCAACCTTGCGCCCAATACCAGTTAATTAATGGCAAGGGATCCAGCTCACCGTCATTGGCCAAATATAGGGCCACCGCCTTGGCCTGCGCTAAGTGCTGTGTGTTGGCCACTTGCTGAACTAGCTGATGAGCAGCGCTGGTTTGCTCGGCCTGAGTTAACTGGCGTCGAGTGTGGCGTATGGCTTGGCGAATTTGGTGTCTCTCAGTCACGTATCAATCCCTTACCGGTATTTATCAGGCCTTTACAGGTTAAGGCTTAGACTTACCCCAAGGGCCAGTAATAAGTTCCACATAGAGCGCTTCCACCTCGGCACGTGCCCAAGGGGTACGGCGCAAGAAGGTGAGGCTGGATTTAATGCTGGGATCACTTTTAAAACAGTTGATATTGACGCGGCGCGCCAATTCTTGCCAGCCTAAACGTTCGACCAGTTCAGTGACGATGGTTTTGAGAGTGAGGCCGTGCAGAGGGTTATTGAGTTGTTCAGTCATGCATGAATAACCTGTTATTGAAGTCTAAGAAAACGTGCTGATTGTAACAGGATTTACAGAGGAGGGAGGCCAGAGCTGACTTAAATTATAGAAAGTCAGTGGCTAAATTTAGGATCCCCAAGGTGCCGTTGCGGGTGTGAGTCCTTGAACCGAGAGGTTCAAGGCGGAACTCCGGTATCTACCGCAGGCTTCTCGGTCGGGCCGAGCATGCACAATAGTAAACAACACGGCTTTCCTTTGCTGTTAATATCGGCTCAGGGACGTCACCCTACTGACAAACACCCCAGGGAAAGCGAAACTTTTTACTAATCTAGGGACAGAATACCAGCATTAAAATCTGATTTCGACCCTAGGGAAACAATTTTATTTACCTTTGATCTTAGCCTACTTTGTGGTGGTGTTAACCCACTTTGTTGGCCAAGGCTTCTTCGATAGTATGCTGCAGCATCTTAATGCGCTTGTCCATGGCGTCAGCATATTGGTAGTTTTTATCTTTCTCAAGCTCCAGCTCATGGCTGATATTTAAAGCCAGCATAATGGCGATTTGCTCGTTAGAGCCCGCCTTGCCGCTTTGCTTAAAATTACGAATCCGCTCATTAAGCGTCTCCGCTGCCCGCTGCAATGCAACTTCTTGCCCAGCAGGACAAGCAACCTTATAAGGTCGCCCCAGAATAACAATATCTATTGCCGCTGTGGTCATGTAATCCTCAGATGGCTATTTGCAGAAGGCGATGAAATTCTGGCGACTATATAGCGCCACACCATAAGTTTCAAGTGGTGACTGGCTTGAGTGGGATCAGAATGCTAGGATCTGGACCAATATTCCCCACATTTTCACCAATTGAGTAAATGATGAACGACAAAGCCCGACTCAACTACGACGCTTTCACCCGCCTTTTAGAGCATCACAACATGGTGGTGACCGCCGCCGAAGTCCATGGCGTTGTTTGTGGCTTAATTTGCGGTGGCCTTGCGCAAAACGACATTCGTTGGCAGCAGCACTTCAATGGCCTACTCAACGATGACTTTGCGCTGCCAAGTGAAGTGCAAAAAGCCGTTAATTTACTGTTTTCTCGTGTTGCTGACGAGCTGCTTAATCAAACTAGTTTTGAGTTGCTACTGCCCTGCGATGAAGAGTCACTCGATGAGCGCCTTGATGCCATGATGGAATGGTCTGCGGCTTTCTTAGCTGGCTTTGGCGTAGTGCAGCAAGAACTAAATAAGGCCTCGGAAGAACTACAGGAAATGATCCAAGACATTAGTAGCATTACTCAAGTCTCCAGCGACTTTGACCAAGAAGACGAAGAAAGCGAAACCGCGTTTGTGGTGCTGTACGAACATTTAAAGCTGGGCGCTATCCTCGCCTTTGAAGAGTTTGGCAATGGCCATTCTCAAACGAAGCGACCAACAATCCATTAAGCAATGACTAAGCAAGCATTCGCTCACCAACCCTTCACTCATTAACCATAGTCTAGCCTAATGACTCATTATGATGTGGTAATTAATGGCGGCGGTATGGCCGGTGCCGTATTGGCGTTAGGGTTAAGCTCGCTTAGCCGAGCCGGTGGCCAGCCACTGCGTATCGCCGTGATTGAGCATGCCAGTCCGAGCCTCGATCACCATTCGGGTTTTGATGCCCGCAGCATTGCGCTGGCCGGTCACAGCCGAGAGCTATTAGAGCAATTAGGCTTGTGGTCGTTACTGGATGATTTGGCAACCCCTATCAATGCCATTCAAGTTACCGACCAAGGTCACTTGGGGCAATTGAACCTGAGCGCCACGGATTATCGGTTGCCTGCTTTAGGCTATGTGGTAGAGCTGCATCCGGTGGGCCTGCGTTTATATCAGCAGTTGCAACATAATCCGCATATCGACTTGTTGTGTCCCGCAAAAATCCACACCTGGTTACAGCACAGTAGTCAGGTGCAACTGACACTGCAAGATGGCCGAGTGCTCAGCACTCAGCTATTAGTGGGCGCCGATGGTAGCCATTCAGTCGTCGCCAGCCAGCTTAAGCTGGAGCGGCGCCAGTTTGATTACCAACAAAGTGCCATTATTGCCAATGTGCAAACCCAACTGCCTCATCAAGGTCGCGCCTTTGAGCGTTTTACGGCTCAAGGTCCGCTGGCTTTATTGCCGATGAGTGCAGGGCGCAGCTCACTGGTGTGGTGTGTGTCGCCGGCGCGTGCGGGCGAATTGATGAGCTTGGACGAACCGAGCTTTATGTTAGCCCTGCAGCAAGAGTTTGGTTATCGTCTAGGCAAAATTACCCGCAGCGGTCAGCGCAGTTGTTACCCGCTGCACCTTAATGAAGTGCGTCGTCCTTGGCATCATAGGGTGGTGCTGATTGGTAATGCGGCGCATTTATTACACCCCATTGCTGGGCAGGGTTTTAATCTTGGTTTGCGTGACGTAGCAGCCTTAATTGCCGCATTGAAACAAGAAGTGTCTCAGGGGGGACGGGTGAGCGACTTAGGAGCGCATGCTGTGCTCAGTGATTATGGCCAGTCGCGTTTGGCGGATCAAGCGGAGCTGGTGGGCATGACTTCGGCGTTGGCGTTATTGTTTTCAAATCGGGATCCCTTGTTAGCAACGGGGCGTAATCTGGGGCTGATGACCATCGCAGCCTGCACTTCTTTGAAAAGTAAATTGGCCTGGCGGGCCATGGGCAAGAGGTAACCGCATGCAAGCAACAGATGTGATCATTATTGGCGGTGGCATAGTGGGCTTAACGCAGGCCTTGGCCTTAGAGCACAGCGGCTTAAAGGTGGCGATAATAGAAAGCCAGCTGCCAGACGAGCAGTTGCCGGATATTCCAGAAAACCGCGTCAGTGCCATTAATTTGGCCTCACAAACATTGCTCACCCGTCTGCAAGCGTGGCCCAGTGATACCTGCCGCTTAGGCCCTTATACTGCAATGCAAGTGTGGGAAGCAGACACAGCGGCGCAGATTGAATTTTCTGCCGGTCTGATGCATCAACCTCATTTAGGGCACATTGTTGAAAACCGACTGTTGCAACTGAGCCTGCTGGCTCAAGTGCGTCGTAGCCCGCATATTGAGTTTTACGCCGCGCGTGCCAATACGGTGTCGGTGAGTGAGCAAGGTGCTTTTGTGTTGCTTGATAATGGAGTGCCCATTACGGGACGCTTACTAGTGGGAGCCGATGGCGCGCGCTCTTGGCTGCGCGACCAGTTACAGCCGGGCATGGTGGAGTGGGATTACGATCACCATGCATTAGTGGCCACATTGCAGACCACTGAGCCCCATCAACAAACCGCACGGCAAATCTTTCGTGGTAAGGATATTTTGGCGTTTTTACCCCTGGCCGATGCGCATCAGTGCTCCATTGTGTGGTCGTGCCCCCCGAGCAGGCGCGCGCGCGCGCGGCGTTATCAGACACCGACTTTAATCAGGCTGTCGCCCATGCCTTTGATTTTCGCTTAGGCCCTTGCCAAGTACTGGGCCCACGCATGGCGATCCCATTAACAGCCCGTTATAGCCAGCAGTTTTGTGGCCCACGTTGGGTGTTGATTGGTGATGCGGCGCATACGGTGCATCCATTAGCAGGGCAGGGGGTGAATTTAGGGTTACAAGATGCGGCGGCTTTGGCCCAAACCTTGACTGAGTTACAGCAACAAGGCCGCGACATAGGTGCGCACAGCGAGCTGAAAGCCTTTGAGCGCTGGCGTAAAGCCGAAGCCGTGACCTTATTAGCGGCGATGGAAGGGCTGAAGCGATTGTTTGGCAATGGCCATCCCTTATTACGGCGCTTGCGTGGCTTGGGGCTTAATCTAACGGACAAGTTGACTCCGCTTAAGCGACAGTTAGCCGCCCATGCGCTGGGCACCGGTGGTTTGCAGCCCCAGTTATCTCGCCCAGACGTTGTATTGTCAGAGCCTTCGGTAACACAGCGCCGCTAATGGCTTAACGCGGCAACCAAGGGCCCATATAATCTATAACTTACAGCCTATAACTAGCAGCCGATGACTGATAACCGATAATTCACATCGGCTGCTACAGCCACCTATTTGTCCTAAAGAATCGAGCCATTAACGGCACATTAAAAATTATCGTCTATTCTTTTCTCGTCAACAGACTCTAGTAATCAAAGCTAAATCAAGCCGGTGATTTACCATCGGTGCGGTTTTATCCACTTGGGCTGGCATATAGCCAAATATGATGCTGTTAAAGCGGTGATAAAACAGCAGAGACTCGCTTATTAAGCCTGCCCCAAGAAAAAGGAAGCGCAGTGATGACTCAGCACACAGCTTTGTATCCCCAACATTTGGCCGCCGGTGCCAAAATGGTGGACTTTCACGGTTGGGAAATGCCCATTCAATATGCCTCTCAGCTAGAAGAGCATCATACAGTGCGCACCAGCGCCGGCATGTTTGATGTTTCCCATATGACCATTATTGATATCACTGGCCACGAGGCCAAGCCGTTTTTACAACGACTGTTAGCCAACGATGTGGCGCGCATGACTGAGCCAGGCCGCGCGATCTACAGTGCTATGTTAAATGAACAGGGCGGTGTGCTTGACGACCTGATCACCTATTATTTTGCCGACGATTATTATCGTTTGATCGCAAACTCTGCCACTCGCGACCAAGACTTAGCTTGGATTAAACAACAAGCAGCAGGCTTTGACGTCGCGGTGAAAGCGCGCCCCGAGCTAGCCATGATAGCCGTGCAAGGGCCAGCGGCTAAGGCTCAAGCTGGTCAGGTATTTAACGCAGAACAAAACGCCGCTATTGCAGGGGCAAAGCCTTTTTATGGCGTACAAAGTGGTGACTTATTTATTGCCACCACCGGCTATACAGGTGAAGAAGGCTATGAAATTATTGTGCAGGATAGCCACGCCGCCGCGCTCTGGGATGCCTTGTTAGCGGTGGGCGTTAAACCTTGTGGCTTAGGGGCGCGAGATACGCTGCGCTTAGAAGCGGGCATGAACTTATATGGTCAAGATATGGACGAGTCTGTCACACCACTGGAAGCCAACATGGGCTGGACAGTGGCGTGGGAGCCAGTGGATCGTGAATTTATTGGCCGTGCCGCCATTACGGCGCAAAAAGTCGCCGCCCAGTATCCTAAGTTAGTGGGGCTGATGTTAAAAGAAAAGGGCGTATTGCGCACCGGTGCTGCGGTGCGTTTTGCAGATGAGACAGGGCAAATGCAAGAGGGCGTTATTACCTCCGGCAGTTTTTCTCCTACACTGGGCCACAGCATTGCGCTGGCGCGAGTCTCGGGATCCATTGGCCATGAAGCGCAAGTTGAAATGCGTAACAAATGGCAGCCGGTGGTAGTGGTCAAGCCGCCTTTTGTGCGGTTGGGTAAAGCGGTGGATACTATTTAGGGTCTGTTGACCTTTCGAGATGATCTTTGCAGCAATTTGTGGGGGCTTCATACAAGGCATTGCTTGTGCCATGGAGCATTCTCCATAAATAAGCGATAACGCCGTAGAAAGGCACCACAAATGCTGCCCTTCGGGTTCGGCTAAACGCGTTTTTCTCTTTGTTGAGTGGGAGTTTGCTTAGAACGACTAAGCTACACCCCACTCGCCGCGATAAAAATGCGTTTAACTCGAACAAAATTCAACCGCGAAAGGTCAACAGACCCTATTTAGATTAAGTTTGAACTGATGTACTTTAAAGCTATGTATTTTAAATCTAAGTGCTTTAAGCCTAATTACTTTAAGTATAAGTACCTGTATTAAGAGGAAGCAACAGATGAGCAATCTCCCCAGTGAACTGAAATATGCCCCTACCCACGAGTGGGTACGAGTAGAAGAAAATGGTGAAGTGGTGATCGGTATTTCTGAGCATGCCCAAGATTTATTGGGTGATATGGTGTTTGTTGAGTTACCTGAAGTAGGGCGCAACTTAGACGCCAGTGAAGAGTGCGCGGTGGTGGAGTCAGTAAAGGCCGCTTCCGATATTTATGCGCCGGTCAGTGGGGAAGTGATTGCCATCAATGAAGAGCTGGAAGACAGTCCAGAGCTGATTAACTCAGACCCTTACGGTGACGGCTGGCTGTTTCGCGTGAAGCTCACTGATGAGACTGACTTAGAAGAGTTACTCAGCGCCACCGATTATCAAAGCGCCATCGACGAAGAATAAGCATTAGCCTCCAGTTATGGGGGCTTTTTTTGGCTCAATGGCTGAGCATCTATAGTTATACCAATCTAAGTAAAGAAGTGGCCTGTTTAAGCTAATCACAAAGATAAGTGCCGACCTTGTAGTCCCACGCTTCAGCTGTGGGTCTTGCAAAGCAAGAAGGCTTTACACATTCCCGCTGAGACGAGACTAGCAGCTGAAGCGCTAGACTACAAAACACCGTCCAGCCTGACTTTAGGAGTTGTATTCACTAAGAGTGATAATACTGATCAGCTAGTTTTACAGAATGGTATTAGAGTGGGTTTATCCTGAGTGTAGATACTCTGTTGGGCGTCAAGATTTCGCGTTAGCTTTACGCCGCTTTGCGCTCTGTTGTGATGCGCTCTTACTCCGTCTTCCGAGCGTAGCGCGGCAATCCATGCTACCACGGCGCGGTACATAACTTTGGATTGCCGCGTCGTTGCACTCATCGCGATGACCAAGGTGAGGGTTGGGCTCAGGCCTTTTGTAGGGGCGAATTCATGCGACCGTTCTGGGCTTGATAACCCGATCCACACATTACTTGGCCGTACCCTGTCCGTGGTGTAGCCCATTTGTTGCAGTAAGAGTCTGAGACTCCCAGTCTTGATTAAACAGTCCAAAGGAAGGTAACGCTATGCAGCCGTCTTTGTTTGAACTTGAACAGCACAATGCTTTTATTCGCCGCCATATCGGACCCAGAGTGCAGGATGTTGCCGCTATGCTTGCTGCGGTGGGTGCCGCGTCGCTCGACGATTTAATCACCCAAACGCTGCCTAGCAACATCATTAATCAGCAGCCGTTAGGCATTGGCGACAGCCGTACCGAGGTGGAGGCGTTAGCGTATTTAAAGTCCTTAGCCCAGCAAAACCGAGTGTATAAAAGCTACATTGGCATGGGCTATCACGATACGCATGTGCCGCTAGTTATCCAGCGTAATGTGCTGGAAAACCCCGGCTGGTATACGGCTTATACGCCGTATCAACCAGAGATTGCCCAAGGGCGACTAGAGGCACTGCTTAATTTTCAGCAATTAACTCAAGACCTCACGGGCTTAGATTTAGCCAGCGCCTCCTTGCTTGATGAAGCCACGGCTGCGGCCGAAGCCATGGCCTTAGCCAAGCGGGTCAGTAAAAACAAAGCCTCGAATCTGTTTTTTATCGCCGCCGATGTGCATCCGCAAACCATAGATGTGGTGCAAGAGCGCGCCGCGCATTATGGTTTTGAAATCTTAGTGGCACCCATTGAGGCGGTATTGGAGCAGTCGGTATTTGGTGCCCTGTTTCAGTATCCTGCTACCAGTGGCGAAATCCAAAACCTCAGTCCGTTCATCAGCCATGTGCAAGCAAAGCAGGGCATTGCGTGTGTGGCAGCAGATATCTTATCGCTAGTGTTACTGACGCCACCCGGTGAGTTAGGGGCCGATGTAGTGCTGGGTAACGCCCAGCGCTTTGGGGTACCTATGGGCTACGGCGGGCCCCATGCGGCTTTTTTTGCTACTCGCGATCAGTACAAGCGTTCGTTACCGGGGCGCATTATTGGTGTGTCCAAAGACAGCCGAGGTAAACCGGCGCTGCGCATGGCGATGCAAACCCGTGAGCAACATATTCGCCGCGAAAAGGCCAATTCCAATATTTGTACCGCTCAAGTGTTGCTGGCCAATATGTCGAGCTTTTATGTGGTTTATCATGGCCCAAAAGGCCTAAAGCGCATTGCCGAGCGCGTACATAGATTGACCAGTATTTTAGCGCTGGGCTTAACGCAGCAGGGGCTCACCCTGAAACACGATACTTGGTTTGATACGCTGACCATATTAACGACCAAGGCTGAAAAAGACGCCATCATAGGGCGGGCCGAAGCCGCCGGCGTGAACTTGCGCACCGACTTAGACGCCGCACTTGGGGTATCGCTGTCAGAAACCACCCGCCGAGAAGAGGTGCAGCAGCTGTTTACGATTTTCTTAGGGGAAGGGCACGGGCTGGATATCAGTGAGCTAGATAGCCAAATATCGCTCAGCTCAAGCTCTGCTATCCCCGCGGAGCTGCAGCGCACTAGCGCAATTTTAAGTCATCCGGTGTTTAACCGTTATCATTCGGAAACCGAGATGCTGCGTTATATCCATCAGTTGGAAATGAAAGATCTGGCGCTCAACACCAGCATGATAGCGCTGGGCTCCTGCACCATGAAGCTTAATGCCACTGCTGAAATGGTGCCCATTGGTTGGCCTGAGCTTAATCAGTTACATCCGTTTGCGCCCTTAAATCAAACTCAGGGGTATCAGCAGATCTTGAGTGAGCTCAGTGAGTGGCTAGCAAACATCACCGGTTACGATGCAGTGTGCCTGCAACCTAACTCAGGCGCGCAAGGGGAATATGCAGGCCTATTAGCCATTAAGAAATACCATGCGTCTCAAGGCGAGACGCAGCGCGATATTTGCTTGATCCCAAGCTCGGCGCACGGCACTAACCCCGCGTCCGCGCAAATGGCTAGCATGAAAGTGATAGTGGTGGCCTGTGATAAACAAGGCAACGTGGACGTGAGCGATCTTAAAGCTAAGGCTGCTGAGGCGGGTGAGCAGTTATCTTGCATCATGATCACCTATCCCTCGACGCACGGCGTATATGAAGAAAACATTCGGGAGATTTGCGCGCTTATTCATCAGCATGGCGGCCAAGTGTATATGGATGGCGCCAATATGAACGCGCAAGTAGGCCTGACTTCACCGGGCTTTATTGGCGCCGATGTCTCGCACCTTAATCTGCACAAAACCTTTGCCATTCCTCATGGCGGCGGTGGTCCTGGCATGGGGCCGATTGGCGTTAAGGCGCATCTGGCGCCTTTTGTTGCTGGCCATACGCTGATAAAAACCACGGCCGAGAGTCGTGATAATGGCGCCGTGTCCGCAGCACCCTTTGGCTCGGCCAGCATCTTGACTATTAGTTGGATGTACATGGCCTTGCTCGGTGATGAGGGCCTAAAGCGCGCCTCACAAGTGGCCATTCTGAACGCCAATTACTTAATGACCTGCTTAGCCGAGGATTACTCTATTCTCTATACGGGGCGTAATAATAGAGTGGCCCACGAGTGCATAGTGGATGTGCGGCCCTTAAAAGGCAGCAGTGGTATTAGTGAGTTAGATATTGCCAAGCGCTTAAACGACTTTGGCTTTCATGCGCCGACCATGAGCTTTCCGGTGGCGGGCACCTTAATGATAGAGCCGACCGAGTCAGAGTCTAAAGCCGAGATTGATCGCTTTATTGCGGCCATGAAGCAGATCCGTCAAGAAATTCGCCTCGTTGAAACCGGGCATTGGACTTTGGCTGACAATCCCTTAGTGAATGCGCCGCATACCCAAGACGATGTACTGGTTGCCGACTGGCAGCACGCTTATAGTCGCGAGCAAGCCGCTTTTCCTACTCCAGAAGTACGGCGAGCCAAGTTTTGGCCAAGTGTTAATCGTATCGATGATGTGTATGGAGATCGCAATTTATTCTGCAGCTGTTTACCGTTAGACGCCTATCAATAATCAGCTTAAATAAGCCTAATACTTATCTTAGCGGCTCCCACGCTCGGGGGTATCTGGCTTACGGTCAGGCCAGTGACGCCCAGTTTGGGCGTGCTCTAGACTCTAAATCGGGTAATAAGCTTGGTGTCGATAGCCTTTTATGCTGCAATACCAGAGATTTATGAGTCCTTTGGCATTTAATATCGAGTGCTAATTATTCTTGAGGGTAATTTAGTGAAAAAATCTGTCTTTTTGGCCTGCGCTGCTGTATTTGCCGTTTCTGCTCCTGTGGCTGCGGACGTGTTGGGCGCTAAAGTGGGCGTGGACTATGTGTATTCCGATCTAAAAGTGGACGGTACTACTGCCAACGAGCATCAAGATAACTACCATGCTTACGCAGCGTTTGAGCACTTTATTCCCTTGATCCCTAATGCATTAGTGGAGTATTCCACCCACGGCGCTGACGATTTTGGTTTCGAGCAGTCTTCTGTCACTGCTTATTATGAGCTATTGGATAATAGCTTGCTGTCATTGGATGTGGGTGCCGGTTACAGCCGTTATTCAGATATCGAAGTGGGTAGCAGTGTGAGCAGCCAAGGTAGCCCACATGCGTATGTGGCCACGGAAGTGATGCTGCCGGTGACCAATTTCTCGCTGTTTGCTGATGCTAAAGTGCTTGGCTGGGAAGATGTAACCGGCGAAGAAGCCCGCGTTGGCGTGCGCTGGGCGATTGAATTACCCATAGAGCTAGGTGTGCGCGCCGGTTATGCCATGACCAATGTTACCTTTGAGAATGCGTTAGCTAACAATGATTTAAAGTTTGAATCAGACGGTTGGATGTTAGGTGTAGACGCCCGCTTCTAAGATTAACGAATCTGTTAACAAGGCTAACTTAAGTTAGCCTTTTGTAGAATAATCATCGTGATGACAGAAACAGTCTTAGCGAGATAATAATTTCATTAACAAGCTGGCAAATATTGCCGTTAGTGGATAAGGTAAATGAGCGACACTTTTTATTAAAACTGATTTTTACTCTTCACCATCAGGAGGCCCTATGAGCCAGAGATATGAAACAGAAAGAGCGGTATTAATGGATGACGTCAAGCAAGTGCTAAAAGATGCTGAAGTGTTATATAAAGCTGCAGTAGATGATGGCACTCAAGAAGGCAAGATTTTAAAAGAAAAATTAAAAGCCCAGCTGACCAAAGCGCAAGAACAATACGCACATCTTGAAAGCAATGTGGTTGAGAAAACCCGTGCAGCCGCCTCTAATACCAATGATTGGGTCCATGAAAAACCCTACCATGCGATGGGTGTGGCCGCAGTCGCCGGATTGTTGCTTGGTGCCTTCCTAAGCCGTTGTGGGCGTTAACAATAACTCACTATTAAGCTGACGTCAGGCCATCTATTCGACTTGATTGTTAAGCTTAATTGCTAAGGTTACTAAATAAATAATACAGCTTCACTTGCCCTTGAGTAACCCTAACTGGGTTTTCGAGGGCAAGCCATGCAGAGGGCGGTATATTGATGAGCGGCCAAATAAATTCGTTAAAGGAGCTAGTACAGACTGCGACTGAACTCTTATTTGTGCGTTTTAAATTAGCTCGTATTGAGTTTGTGGCGCAAAAAGAGCGCATGGTGCGGTTAGGCATACTGGCGTTGGGTGCCATTATGCTGTTTTTTATGGCTTATATTAGTCTGTTATTTGGCTTAAATGTGGTGTTAAGCCCACAACAAAAAGTTTGGGTGTTTTTTGGTTTAGCGGCACTGTTATTTATTATTATGCTGAGCATATTTTGGAGCATAGCGCGTAATTTGGCGCACCAAAGACGGTTTTTTGCCGACACGCTGCAAGACCTACAAGAAGATGTAGCCTACGTACAAGGCAAAAAGACCATGACCGATTGGTCTTTAAAGGAGTAAATCATGCATCCTTCTTTGCAAGAAGAACAAAAATTACTGCAACTGAAAGCCGAGGCTTTGCGCTTAAAGTTATTGAGTAACCAAATGCGTCGCCAACAAGAGGCATCGGAGCATGATATTTGGGGTATCGTCAGTAGTTTACCAAAGGCAGGCCTACTGTGGCGCTTAGCCAATATGCCCCATAAAGTACGCAATAAGTTTATCTTGGGCGCGGGACTATTAGCGCTGCTTTACTTACGCTTCTAAATAAAACAGCGCTGAGTGCTCGGCGCTCAGTTAAAGATAGAGCCTGTCTTTTCTCTCTTCACCCTTTTTGCTATCAGCTGCGATAATCGCCAATGTCGGGGCGTCGGCTTGGGCCATGCAGGGCGACATCCACCGGATGAAAAGCTTTGATGGCCTCAAAACAAAAATCTCCCACCGCTCTGTGTAACGCTTGCGGATCATGGTTAGTAATAATGATCACGCTTTTCCCTAAGTTACGACGGCGACGCAAGAGATGCCCTAAAAAGCTCGACTGACTTTCTGCAAGACGTGCTCGGTTGGCGGCTACTTCATCAAGGATCAATAGATCCACCTCTTCGAGAGCACGTCGATAGAGATTACGACTTTCTTGATCTTCAATCACGCCAAAAAACAAACGGTCTACCACAGAGGCCCATTGCTGAAAAATAACTGATTTTTGATGCTGATAAATAAGATCGTGGGCAATGGAGCCGGCCAGTGTCGATTTTCCAGTGCCAAAATCGCCGTAGATTAAAATGGCAGCGCCGCCTTTTTCTTGCCAATGATCAAAGGCATTAATGAAGTGATGAGCCATATCAATGTGATGGCCTAACACGGGGTCTTCGCGGTCCATGTTAGCAAACACCCACTCCGGATTAAGATCCGCCTGCGCTAATAAGCGCTCGGTGCGCCTTTGCTTGGCTTGCGCTTGGGCTTGTTGTACATCTTGATTGGCCTGCTGTTCATACTGGCGCTTTAATTCTAAGTAGTCATAACTGGGCAAGGTACCGCCGGCGCGCAATTGCTGTATGCGGTTCAATACCTGCTTGGTCTCTCCGGGCTTAGCCGTAGGCGACAAGTCTTTTTGCGGCCTAGGGCGACGGCGGCGCCGTGCAATATCATTCAGGTCGGCCGCAATTTCTTCAGCTGTTTTCTTCATCAGACTCGCAGTCTCCCTGGTTGGTGGCCTTTAGGCGTTGGGCCTCGGCCATCATTTGTTGAGCCCGCTTGCTGGGGCCGGTTTCAATTTTTGCTGGCAGCTGCTGGTAGCCGCTGTCCACTGAGGGAGCGGGCGCGCGTTTAATGCTGCGTTGATTCTTAAGTTTACGCACTAATTTCAGCATCCATTGATGCTGGTTCTCAAATACTTCCGGTCGGCCTAACCAATAAGCAATAAACTCGCCCAGCTCGATCTCGTCAATCGTGCTATCCAGTAAACCACATAAGCGCGCCAACCCGGAAAACTGTTGATCAGGCCGCCAGTCGGGATGCATGGCAAACTGGCGTGATGGCAAAGGTGCTAGGCCCTGCAAGTGTTTAAGTGGCAAGGAGAATACGGCGCCATGAAAATGCTGTGGGTGCGGATTATGATGCAAGCTAAGTAAGCCCACTGCCACTAACTCTTCCACTAGCCCGCTAAGCGTCGCTGGCGTCACCCGATAATGGTATTCACCTTGGCCTTGCACGGTTAATGCTTTGCCGAGCAAAGGATAGTCCAGTGGCTGCGTCTTATCGCCCAGCGCCTGATGCTGTAGATAGAGCTGATATAAGCTGCGAGCAGGGTGCGAGAGCGTTGGGGAGGTGAGTGCTTGGTATTCTGCCGGTGTCATTGTGCTACTTTACCAAATAAAGATGTACCGAGTGAAAAGTGGATAAGCAATAAAAAGCGCGCTTAAAAAAGAGATCTACTGAAAAAGGTCTCTAAAGCAAGACTAACAAAAATAGCTTAACAAAAAGCCTGCGCAAAGTTGCGGTACAAAATCTGCTGCAGCACGAAAAAATAAACTAGGCTCAGAGTATAACCCATAACCTGAGTGCTAAAGCTGATGTTTCATGGCTCACCGCTTATTTTAGTGATCGAGGACGATGCAGTATTTCGCCAGTTAATGCTTGCTTACCTTGAACTATGGGGAGCAAGAGTGCTGGAGGCAGATTCTGCCGCTGAGGGCTTAAATCAAGCCATTTCTTATCAGCCAGACGTAGTAATAACTGACTTATTGTTGGCGAACGACTCTGGCATTCCACTTATCGGCCAGTTAAAACGCCAACTGCCAAGCCTACCTATTATTGCTATCTCCAGCCAAAAGAAACTGTCGGTGGTGGCTCAAGCGCTACGGGCGGGAGCGGAAGATTATCTTATTAAACCGATACGCCAATGGCGCGCCGTAGAAGAGGCCATTATTGGCTGTCTTGAGCCTGACTTACCCCAGTTATGCCAAGAGCTAAATGAGCATGTTAGCTACTTTAGCCAGCATGACATAGCTGCGAGTCGTTTATGTCAATCTTGGCAGCAGTTACCTGAGCGAAATGTAGGAAAGTGGCAATTAAGCTGTCGTCAAAGCTCTCCTTGGCTGCTGACCGATTACATTGAGTTAGAGCAAGATATGCTGTTATTACTGGCGGAATTTAATCCGCTAGATAAAAACAGCCCGGCACTCATGACCCTGTTGGCGCTGGTGTTGCATGAGCCGCTGCGCCAATACCAAAATAGCCCCGAGGCCTTGCTCAATAACCCAGCCAAAACCTTAGAGTATATTAACCAGCTATTGTTAAATGCAGGCTTAGCCTGCCACGTGAACTTGGCGTTATTTCGACTGCAAGCTAGGGGAAGTGAGGTGCAGCTCGCCAATGGCGGCATGCAAGGTAATGAATGGCTAAGCCAGTGTAATGTCGGCACATTAGGAATAAAAAACGTGACCGCGAGCCCACTGAGTTACCCTTGTGCGCGGCCTTTTGCACTGCGCGTGCAGGGCGGATTTGGCGGTGAAATACAGGTCACCGCCCGCCATAACTGCGCTAATTAAGTGAGCGTCTTAAAATTTAAGCTGTTTTAAGTAGCGGTTTAAGTCTTTACCTAGCTCGGGGTGGCGTAAACCATACTCGATGTTGGCTATCATCAGGCCCAGTTTATTACCACAGTCATGACTTTTTCCTGTGATGTGGTGTGCATCAACTGCCTCTTGCTCCATCAGCATGGCAATGGAGTCGGTCAATTGAATTTCATCGCCTTTGCCCAGCGGCGTTTTACTGAGCAGCGGCCAAATATTGGCGGACAACACATAACGGCCGACGACGGCTAAGTTTGAGGGCGCCTCTTCGCGAGCAGGCTTTTCGACCATGGCTTCAATGGCCGCAGACTCTCCCTGAGCCAGCTTACTGTCACCAATATCGACAATACCAAACTGATCTACTTGTTGCTCTGCCACTGGCTCCACCAAAATCTGGCTATGCCCGGTGTCACTAAAAGCTTGGATCATGGCGGCCAAGTTATCTTTGGCTAAATCGCAACTGGCATCATCGATCAATACATCGGGCAGCAAAATAGCGAAAGGCGCATCGCCCACTAATGGTCGAGCACACAAAATTGCATGGCCCAAGCCTTTTGCTTCGCCTTGGCGTACTTGCATAATGGTGACATCGGGCGGACAAATGCGTTTTACTTCTTCTAGCAGTTGGCGTTTTACGCGCTTTTCCAGTGTGGCTTCTAGCTCAAAACTGGTATCAAAGTGGTTTTCAATGGAGTTTTTACTGGCATGAGTCACGAGGATAATTTCTTTAATGCCTGCGCGTACTGCTTCATTCACCACATATTGGATCAAAGGCTTGTCTACCACAGGTAGCATTTCTTTAGGAATAGCCTTAGTGGCTGGCAACATACGAGTGCCAAGGCCTGCCACTGGGATCACCGCTTTGCGGATCGCCGTTGGTAACGCAACTTTAACTGGATTATGTATATAAGAAGTGTGCTCAGACTGACTGGAAGGCATAGACATCATTTAATAAAATAAGGGTGGAGTATCATAACCAATCACAGCCCTCTCCACCATATAAGAGAGGGCTAAGACAATGGGTAGGTAGCTTTTGCTGCACTTTGTCTTATTATCGACATAAGCCTCCTAATAATATAATCGGCTTATTCCGTTCACTTATTCCGTTAGTAAATGACGGTTCTTTTCAATGGTAGCGGCACCTATGCCACTGACTTTAGTTAAGTCATCCACTGAATCAAACGGACCATTTTGCTCTCGGTAGGCGACGATTGCCGAGGCCTTAGCTGTGCCTATGCCGCTGAGCAGGGTGAGCTGCTCGGCACTGGCGGTGTTGATGTTAATGCTCGTTACCACGGCACTGGCTGCCGGTTCGCTTGGCTGCTCTTGCGCGAGGGCGGGGCTGGATAGGGTCAAGAGACCCGTTAACATGCTTGCCATTAGTACCTTATTCATCTTCATGTTCATCACTCCTTGATGAAAGTCAGTTAGATGTCGTCCTTTGGACATCTTAAAGCCTTGCTCATAAACTACTATTTGGCCAATAAATAAGCTAAAAGAGTGATAAGCAATAAAAAAGGCAAGCTTGAAAAATAAAAAAACCGGCCTAAGCCGGTTATTTTTTTATATTAATGATGAAATTATATTTTATTACGGCAGCACTTTTTTGAACGGCTTGACGATAACGGAGGCATATACGCCTGCTGCCACGTAAGGGTCTGCGTCAGCCCATGCTTGAGCGGCATCCAGTGAGCTAAACTCGGCAATCACAGTACTACCTGTAAAGCCTGCTTCTGCTGGGTCCTCTGCATCTACGGCGGGATTAGGACCGGCTACGAGTAAGCGACCTTCGGCGGCTAGCGCTTGTAAGCGACCTAAATGCGCGGGGCGAGCACTTTGGCGCAGGGCCAAACTATTGGGATTGTCTTGGGCAAAAATCACATACCACATGTAGAGTCCTTATTGCATGAATTGCTTGAGTTGCATAAAAAATAAAAAGGCTGCATGCAGCCTGATTAACGGCGAAAGGTCAACAGACCCTAAGCTTGTGGTTTATTTTCTAGCGCTTGCTGCTTACGATACAAATAAATAGCGGTGGCAAAGGTAAATAATAAGGTCATGCCCAACAGGCCAAAGACCTTAAAGTTGACCCACGCCTCTTGTGTCATATTAAATGCCACGTACACATTGAGGGCGCCACAGGCGGCAAAAAATAAGGCCCAAGCGATGTTAGCCTTATCCCAGATGCTATCGGGTAAGACCATTTCCTTGCCGAGCATTTGTTTGATCAGGTTTTTCTGAAAACCATAACGGCTCACCAAAAGACCAACGGCAAACAGCGCATTCACAGCGGTGACTTTCCATTTTATAAAATCGTCACTCTGGAAAAAGATGGTCAAACCACCAAAAAACAACACCAGTACCAAGGTAATCAAGTGCATTTTCTCTAACTTTTTGTGCTTGACCCAAAACACCAGCATTTGAATACAGGTTGCGGCCATCAGGGCACCGGTTGCGGCATAGATATCGACGGTTTTGTAGACCACAAAAAAGATGATCAGAGGCAAAAATTCAGCGAACTGTTTCATGAGGCAGTAATCCAAACAACAAATATGCTGACAGTTTACCCATAGCCAGCACAGCTGGCAAAACATTGCGTATCAACTAGGGTGGCAGGGTACCCATAGGCGCGACCTGTGCTAAGCCAAAGCTTAGCGTTGGCTGAGGAGCGGCTTGTTTTTTTGTTTATCCAAAAGGCTCTTTAACAATAGCGCGCTCAGCACTATGGCTGCGCCCCATAATCCTTGTGCACTGGGTGCCTCACTGAAAAACAGCCAGACCAAGAGGGTGCCGAATACCGTTTCTAGCAACAGTAACAAGCTGACTTCTGCTGAGGGTAAATACTGTGGGCCTTGCTGAATAAGGGTAAAGCCGATGGGCAGCAATATCAGGCACAATAATACCAACCACCCTAGGTTTACCGCATCAGGCAGAACGATAGTGCCACTGATAGTGCCACTCCAGCTAAACGCTAAGCCTGCCGTAATGATGCCGCTCAGGGCGAGCATGGGGCTCATGTCGATATGGGGCTGGCTGCGCGCTAAGGTGAGATTGCCAGCTAAGCCAAAGGCGGCCAATAACGCAAATGCGCTGCCCAACCAAGAGCCCGAACCAAGATCGTCCAGCACAATTAAGCTAATGCCGGCCATACAGCCGCCAATGGCCAACCAGGTGCGCAACGGCAGGCTTTCTTGCAAAAAGAAACGACTAAGCAGCGCGGCTATTAAGGGCGCCGAGGCTAAAATAACCAACACATTAGCGGCCTTGGTAAAGTGATTACCCATTACAAAGCCGAGGGTGCTTAAGCTAAACAACAAGGCGCAGCCGATTCCTGCACGGCCACAGTTTAAATAAGCCCGCCACCATTGGCTTTTATAGCGCAGCACCACGATCAGTAAAAAGCCAACCATGTTAAGCAAGCCGCGCCACAGCAGCACTTGCTCGGGGGGCAGGCTGATCAGGCGCAATATTAAGGCATCGGGAGCAATCACCAGCACGCCTAACGCGGTGAGCAGCAGTCCTTTCTGATGGTTATTCATAACACTTGAAGTGGGTGAGGGGTGAACATGATGCTAGCATACGCTGGGATTGGAACAAGCTGAGAGCCACAAGCTGAATATAGGGAATTGGGAGCAGGGAATGGGGATTGGTGGTACTCCATGGAACAAGCTCCCTATTCCCTATTCCCTATTCCCTATTTCCCAATCACTCTGCATATGCCTGACTGCTGTCTCTGACAACCAGTTCGGGGGTGAGGGTGAGTACCCGCCTTGGGCTGGTCGGGTTTTTTATGCGGGTGAGTAGGGTGTCTACGGCTAAGGCGCCCATGCCGGCTTTGGGCTGCTCGACGCTGGTCAGTGCCGGCACTAGATAATGCGCCAGTTCGATGTTGTCGTAACCGACAATCGACATTTGCTCCGGCACCGTCACTTTAGCATCAGCCAAGGCGCGCAACGCGCCCATGGCCATCATATCGTTGGCAATAAATACCGCCGTTGGTCGCGCTGGCAACGCCAGCAAGGCGTTCATGGCGCTGTTGCCACCGGCCAGCTCAAAGTCACCTTCACTAACCCACTCATTGCGTATCGTTAACCCGGCCTGGTTTATGGCTGTTTTAAAGCCCGTCAGTCGCTCGTCTGCCGCTCGGGTGCCTAGCGGGCCAGTAATGCAGCCAATATGACGATGCCCAAGGCTAATTAAATGCTCGGTGGCCAGTTGACCGCCAAGCTGCCCGCCATCCTGAATAATATCGGCGACCATGTTTTGTGGTCCCCAGTCGGCCAGTACCAGCGGGATATTTGGGTAGCGCTCAAAGATGCCAGCACTTAGCTCAAGCTGGGTACACATTAAAATAATGCCGTCGACGCGCTTTTGTAGCAGCATTTCCATGTTGCTGTTTAAGCGCGCCTTATCGTCTTGGGTATTGCACAAGGCAAGGCTGTAACCTAGCTCGAAACAGCGTTGTTCTACCCCTTGTACCACTTCGGCAAAAAAAGGGTTGGCGCTACTGGTGACCAGCATGCCTAGGGTGCGGGTTTCATTGACCTTTAGGCTGCGGGCGAGGGCAGAGGGCGCATAGTGTAAATCTTTGACGGCTCGTTCCACGCGCAGGGTGATTTCTGGGCTGACAAAACGGGTTTTATTCAGCACATGGCTGACTGTTGAGGTTGATACCTGAGCCTCACGGGCAACATCTTTAATGGTGGCCATTAATGGAACTCCGGCATTTAGTTAGCGTCCAGCAGGGCTTGAATGTCGGCGAGATAGGGGATTGAGGTTTGGGCGCCATGGCGGGTGACCGACAAGGCCGCCGCCGCTTGCGCAAACCGTACCGCGGTCATTAATGGTTGACCTTGCTGCAGGGCCGCCAGCAGGGCACCATTAAAGGTATCGCCCGCCGCCGTGGTATCAACGGCATTCACCTTAAAGCCTGGGATTAATTGGCCGGGTTGACCGTGCTCGCTCAGCCAGACGCCTCTTGCGCCCAGCGTGATGATAACGGTATGAATACCTTTGGCATGCAGCATTGCTGCCGCCTGAGCCGCGCCCATATCATCATGTACCGCCATACCAGTGAGCCGCTCGGCTTCGGTTTCATTGGGGGTGATCATGTCCACCAATGATAACAGCGCATCCGGCAGCGCTTGTGCAGGTGCTGGGTTGAGCACCACAGTTGCGCCATGAGCCTTGGCCTGAGTGGCGGCGGCAATATTGGTCTCGAGCGGAATTTCCAGTTGTAGCAACAGTTGCTTGCAGGCAAGCCCTGCGCCATGGTGCTGTAATTGCTCGGGCGTTAACCGACCGTTAGCGCCGGCGGCCAGTGAGATGGTATTTTCCCCCTCAGCATTCACCTGAATAAGTGCTACACCGGTGTTTACGCCGCGTATCGATGCTATGGCCTCGGTATTGATGCCATCGGCGGCAAAGCCTTCAACCAGCGGCTTGGCCAGCGCATCGTCGCCTACACAGGCAATAAAGCGTGTCTGGGCACCGGAGCGGGCCGCGGCTACTGCCTGATTGGCGCCTTTGCCACCGGGCACAATCTGATAATCACTGCCGGTCAGAGTTTCGCCTGGGCGCGGAAACTGCGCCAAGCGAATAACGTGATCGATATTAATACTGCCAACTACGGTTAACGTCATGGTGTGAGCCTTACTTGCTGATCACTTGCAGTGGCACGGGAATATGCTGTTCGACGGTTTCGCCTTTCAGGATTTTGTCGGCGGTTGCGACGGCAATGGCACCGATTTCACTGGGTTGCTGGGCGATAGTGGCCGACAAGCGTCCACCTTGTACTGCTTTTATGCCGTCTTGAGTACCGTCAAAGCCAACCAGCAGTACGTCTTTTTTATTGGCGGCCTGCAGAGCACGCAGGGCACCCAGCGCCATTTCGTCGTTCTGGGCAAATACCGCCTGCACACCGGCATTACCGGCCAACAGGTTTTCCATCACGTTCAGCCCCTTGGTGCGATCAAAATCTGCGGGCTGGCTGGCTAATAGCTCGAAGCCATGCTTGGCGATGGCCTGTTTAAAACCTTCGCCGCGCTCGCGGGCGGCACTGGTACCGGCAATGCCTTCCAGCTGAATAACCTTGGCATTTTCACCTACTTGCTCGGCAATAAAGTCACCGGCCATCAGGCCGCCGGCCACGTTGTCGGAGGCGATGTGCGATACCACCTCCCCACGGTTGGCGGCGCGATCTAGCGTTAACACCGGCAGCTTGGCGCGGTTGGCCAGACGAATGGCATTGGTGACTGCGTCTGAGTCGGTGGGATTGATCAGCAACACTTTGGCGCCACGTACGCTTAAGTCTTCTACGTTGGCCAGCTCTTTGGCCGGATCATTTTGTGAGTCCAGCACTATTAGGTCGTAACCCAGTTCGGCAGCTTTTTTTTCAGCTCCTTCTTTCATGGTGACGAAGAAAGGGTTGTTCAGGGTAGAAATTACCAGCGCCAGTGTGTCTTTGGCATAAGCGCCGCTACTCATGGTGGCACCGAGCAGGGCAACAGAAAGCAGAGTGGTCAGTTTTTTCATGATGCGTTTTCCTTAATAATGGCGAAGAGTTCTTATTGGTAAGAGCAAACTTAGCAGCAGCTTGGCGCTATTTTGGTTCAGTTTTTACAAATAAAATATTTTTACGATCTCAACTTTATTATTCCGAGGGTTCCGTTGCGAGAGCGCTTTATCTTTAAGCAAGCCGACCACAGAACCCATCACATTACTTGTGTTTATTGTCGACCAATACGGCCAGCAAAATAACGGTCGCCTTGGCAATCATTTGGTAATAAGACGAGACGTCCAGCAGGTTAAGCGCATTATTCAAAAATCCGATAATCAAGGCGCCAATCAAGGTGCCCATAATGGCACCTTTACCACCGGCCAGGCTGGTGCCGCCTAATACTACGGCGGCGATGGCGTCCAGCTCATAGGTAGTACCGGCAGTGGGCTGGGCCGAAGACAAGCGGCTGGTCACAATAATGGCGGCCAAGGCCGAGAGCATGCCACAAATGGCATATACGCCCATTTTTACCCGAGCCACGTTAATGCCCGACAAGCGAGCGGCGGCTTCATTGCCGCCCACCGCATAGATGTAGCGGCCAAAGCGCGTATGGTTCAGCAGATACCAAGCGCCTAAAAAGGTCATGGCCATCAACCACACCGGTACCGGTATACCAAATACATAGCCGGTACCAAACCAAGCAAAAATATCCCCAGCATCGGTAAAGCCGGTGGAAATAGGGCGACCTTCGGTATACACCATGGTCACACCACGTAGCAGCGTCATGGTGACCAAGGTGGCAATAAAGGCCTGCACCCGGCCTTTGGCCACAATCAGGCCACTGAAGCTACCCAGTACAAAACCCGCCAGTAATACCGCTGGCAGGGTGATGAAAATAGACAACTCCATCGACACCATACTGGCGGCAAAGGCGCCACACAGGGCCAGTACCGAACCCACACTTAAGTCGATGCCGGCGGTCAGGATCACCAAGGTCATGCCCACGGCAATAATGGCGTTTACTGAGGTTTGGCGCAAAATATTAAGCAGGTTATCGACAGTAAAAAAGTTCGGGTTCAGTGCCGACACCACGGCAATCAGCACCAAGAGTGCGATCAGTGATTTTTGGGCAATCAGCCACTCCTTGCTGAACCAACGGCGGTTATTGGCGGTCGTCATTATGCTTGTTCCTTTTGGTGTGTTTTACCGACGGCCGCGGCCAGCAGTTGTTCTTGAGTAGCGGTGGTGGCGTTAAATTCACCGTTAATACGCCCTTGGTGCATCACCATAATGCGATCACTCATGCCTAATACTTCTGGCATGTCGGAGGACACTAAAATAATGGCCATGCCTTCTTGTTTGAAACGGTTGATCAGCTGATAGATTTCTTTTTTGGCGCCCACATCCACGCCGCGTGTCGGCTCGTCGAGGATCAGCACCTTAGGGCGGGTCATCAAGCCCTTGGCAATGGCCACTTTTTGCTGATTACCACCGGATAAATTACCGATCAGCTGCTCGCGACCTGGGGTACGAATTTTGAATAAATTAATGAAGTCGTCTACCGCGCTGCGTTCGGCACCATGATCCAGCTGGGGGCCACGGCTGTACTCGGTCAACGCCGACAGGCTCATATTAATTTTGACCGATAATCCTAAGATCAAGCCATCGCCTTTACGGTCTTCTGAAATATAAGCAATACCGGCGGCCAGGCCTTGCTGGGGGTGATTGGCAGTATAGGGCTTGCCTGATAACCACACTTGCCCTTGAGTACGAGGCTCGGCGCCATAGAGTGCTTTAACCAGCTCGGTGCGGCCCGCGCCCATTAGGCCGGAAAATCCAAGAATTTCACCCTGATGCAAACTAAAGCTCACATCACTGATGCCCGGCGCGCATAGCTTTTCGACCTTAAGCACTTCCGAGCCCTGAGGCACGGCAATTCGCGGATATTGCTCGTCTAATTTGCGCCCGACCATCAGTTCAATCAGTTGCTCTTCATCGATATCGCTCACCGCGGCTTCGGCAATCCATTTGCCATCACGCAATACGGTCACGCGATCACAAATATCAAAAATTTCCTGCAACCGGTGCGAGATATACACAATGGCGCAACCGCCGGCGCGTAGCTCTTCAATCACGCGGAATAAAGCTTGGGTTTCGGTATCGGTCAGTGCATCGGTGGGTTCATCCATCACGATAACATCGGCCTTGAACGACAGCGCCTTGGCAATTTCTACCATTTGCTGGGCACCAATGCTTAAGTCGCCCAGCCGAGTGCGTGGAGACTGGCGAATTTGCAGCCGGTCGAGCAACACCTGAGCATTGGCATACAGCTGAGTCCAGTTGATTTTGCCAAACCCATTCACCGGCTCTCGGCCAAGAAAAATATTTTCGGCTATGGTCAGCTCATCCAGTAGGTTTAGCTCTTGATGGATAATGCCAATGCCTGCGTGCTGCGATTCGCGTGGACCTTTAAAATGGCAAGGCTGACCACGATAGACAATGCTGCCCGCGTCCGGCTGATAAATACCGGTCAGCACCTTCATCATGGTGGACTTGCCGGCGCCGTTTTCTCCCATCAAGGCCATCACTTGGCCGGAATAAACATTCAGCCCCGCCTGATCAAGGGCTTTCACGCCCGGAAACGCCTTGTCGATACCGGTTAACGACAATATAGGCGTGCTGTCATGAGACACGGTTTGAGAGATTATTTGAGACAGGTCTTGAGCTGCAGAATTAGGCAGTGTTGAACTCATTTCTTTGGCCATAACCACCTCAAAAAGGCACGCCGCAGCGCAATGTCAGGTTGGCGTAAGGCGTACATTCACCGGTGCGAACGACGGCCTTGGCCTCGGCATTTTCCAGTTTGAATTGCTGATGACTGAGGTAACTCACCGTGATCTCTTTACCTTGGGCGCTGGCCGCCGCGGCGATTTGAGCCAGTAACGCCTGATGCAGCTCGGGGCTGACGGTGATGATTTCTTGTGCCAACACCACAGATTCCAGCTGTAACTCGGTTAACAGTGCCGCCAACACCGCCTCTAGGCTGGGTAAACCTGGGCTCACGGCCAAGTCGATACACTCAGGGCCGGCGGGAATGGGCAATCCTGCATCGGCCAGTACGATTTGGTCAGTATGGCCGACGCTGGCCACTAACGCTGATAAATGCCGATTCAGTAAGCTGGTTTTTTTCACAAAATTTGCCTTTTTGAGCCCGCTCACCCTGTTGAGTATGCTCAAAAGGGTGAGCGAAACGGTTGCGCAATCGATTCGATGGCGATTGTAGACAATAAAACCATTTTTTGTATATTTGTAATGATAAAAATGAGAGCTGGATCAAAAAAGCCAGACAAACAGTTGGTATATGTAAAAAAATGAGCATAAGCCAAGGTTAGCAGTACAGAGTAAAGAGCAGAGTCTGAATCTGAGTAAAGGTAAGATGAACAGCAAGAGCAGCCTGCGCGACTTAATGTTAAAATAGCGCATTATATTTATTCTGCCCTTTGGCTCAGTACAGGTACTTATGTTGCACATCCCTTCCCTAGACGCTGAATTTGCTGCTTTGCTGGCGCCGATCCACGCTTTTTTACGCTGCGAAACGCCTGACGCTTGGCTTGAACAAGCAAAGCGGCCCGAAAACTTGAGCCTCATTTTACGCGACCATTTACTCTGTGAATTAAAAGCCGCGCAAAGTGCCATGTTTTTACTAAAGCGTTATGCCCTAACAGAGCAGGGCGTTAAAGACATTTCAAAGATGATTGAACCTTATGAGCAATTCGCTTATACCCGAGTGGGCAGCTTAGAAAGCCTCAAGGGTATGAATGTGTTGTCTAAGACCATTGAGGCTCGTGCTGACTGCGCTTACGGGCAAGAGATGATTGATAAAATGGTGCTGTTGATCCGAGAAGAGTTACACCACTTCTATCAAGTGTTAGAGATTATTGAAGAAAACCAAATCAAGTATGACCCTATACCTGCTTCACGCTATGCCAAAATGATGCTAAAAAAAGTCCGTACTTTTGAGCCAGAAGCGTTAGTAGATAAACTGATTGTGTGTGCCTTTATTGAAGCGCGTTCTTGCGAGCGATTCGCCAAGCTGGCGCCACATCTTCCGCCTAAAATTGGTAAGTTTTATGTGTCATTGCTGCGTTCAGAAGCTCGGCATTATCAAGATTATTTAGCGTTGGCTGAACAGATCACCGGCGAAGATATATCCGACAGAGTGGCACTTTTTCGAGAAGTTGAAGCAGATTTGATCCAAGCACCGGATGCGGACTTTAAATTTCACAGCGGTTGTCCGTTATAAAGGCAATGCTAAGTGTTGAATGCTAAGTGTCAGCTATATTTCGAAGCTTGGCACTTTGCACTATTTTACCTCACACATCACACCTTCGTTGCACATCACTTCTCGTTTGGCCGCCAGCGATACTCGTTGTGGTAATTTTGCAGTAGGCGTAAGCCTTGCTCGCTTTGCGGATTACTTAATACCTTTTTTGTGGGACCGGCTTCTACTACGTGGCCATCGTGCAATAAGATTAGGTGGTCGCTAATGTGGCGTACCACGCCTAAGTCGTTGGCGACCAGTACGTAAGATAAGCCTAAGCGTGTTTGTAAGCTGAGCAACAAATTAATAATTTGTGAGCGTACTGAAATATCCAAATTAGAAATGGCTTCATCGGCCACGATAATATTGGGCGATAAAATCAGCGCGCGGGCCAAGGCGACTCGCTGCTTTTGGCCGGTAGAGATCATTTGCGGATAAAAATGATAATGATCCGGCAATAAACCCACCATACGCAAGGTGTCTAATACCAGCTCATGGCGTTGCGCCGCATCTAAATTGGTATTGAGGCTGAGTGGCATTTCCAGGATCTTGCCGATATTACTGCGTGGATTAAGTGAGGTATTGGGATCTTGAAAAATCATGCGCAATAACTGACAGCGCTTTTTATCATCACCGGGTTCAATCTTCTCACCATCAATATAAATATTGCCTTGGGTGGGCGGCATTACGCCTGCCAGCACCTTGGCCAGCGTGCTTTTACCTGAGCCGGAATCCCCCATAATGGCCAAGGTTTGGCCGCGGTCTAAGGTAAACGACAAAGGATGAAAGGCGGTTTTGCTGACTTTGCGAAAAAATCGACTGTGAGTGACAAAACTGCGGCTGAGGTTATCCACTTTAAGTAAGGGCACTTGGCTGCCGGTGGTGGGTTTGGGCTGCACTTGATCCATCCAGCTTTGGCTGATGGGCGCGCGTTCCAGCGGGCTTAGACGATCGACATCTTGGCTCATTTAGACTTAGGCTCCGGCATATTTAGCGGAAAGTGGCAGTAATAACTTTGCCCTTTGTACTTAGCCAAGGGCGGCGTTTGCACACATTTTTTTTGCGCATTGGGGCAGCGAGGGCCCAGTCGACAACCAATGGGTAAGCTTTGCAACGGCGGTATGGCACCCGGCAAGGTATTTAATCGTGACTTATGGGGCAAGCTGCCGTCTAAATCCGGCATCATATGTAATAAGGCGGCGGTGTACGGGTGATGGGGTTGGGTGAGTATTTGCTCACGACTGCCAGACTCCACCGCTTGGCCGCAATACATAACGGTAATGTTATTGGTTAACTGAGCAAAGGTAGTGAGATCGTTACTGATCAATAAAATGGTGGTGCCCGACAGCTTATTCACCCGTTCTAATAATCGTAAAATCTGCGCCTGATTAGACGCCTCTAGGGCATTAGTCGGTTCATCTGCCACTAATAATTTGGGTTGATTGGCGATGGCCATGGCAATCATGACTTTTTGGCATTCCCCTTCCGATAGCTCAAAAGGGTAGGCGTTGATCACCGCTCTTGAGTCGCGAATCCCCACTCGGTGCAGCAATGACAAAGCCTCTTTATGGCGCCAGTTCCAATGTTTCCAATGCTGCCACCAAAGACGGCCTTTTCCCGCTTTGCGGGCGGGCATGGCTTCTTTTAACTGAGCGCCCACTTTTTCTGACGGATCTAAACAACTGGATGGCTCTTGAAACACCATGGCGATATCGCGGCCCATGATGCGTCGGCGCTCGGTCGGCGACAGGCTTAATAAGTCGATATTATCAAAGTGCATGCGGTCGGCGGTTACGTGCCAGGTATCCTTGGCAATACCGACTATGGTTTCTGCCACCAAGCTTTTACCCGAGCCAGACTCACCGACCAGGCCACGTATTTCTCCCTCGGTCAGCGTTAAATTAAATTTATCCACCGCCTTAACCCAACCTTGAGGGGTTTCAATTTCGATGGTGAGGTTTCGAATATCAAGCAGCGGCATTAATCCATTACCTCATTAATTGCTTGGCGTAGGCCTTCACCGACCATGTTAACCACTAATACCGACAGCAAAATAGCCAAGCCCGGTAAGGCGACTGTCCAAGGGGCTAAATACACCAGCTCTAAGGCATCGGCGAGCATGGTCCCCCATTCGGGTTTAGGTGGCTGTGCGCCCAAGCCTAAAAAGCCGACGGCGGTAATGTCCAAAATCGCCACCGATAAGCCGCGAGTGGTCTGGCTCACTATGGTGTCGCTTAAGTTAGGTAGCACCCCATAACGCAACATGTGCCATCGGGTGCCGCCATCTAAGCGCAGGGCGGTCAGGTATTCTTTTTGCATCTCTTGAGATACCGCATTATAGATAGCGCGGGTAAATTGTGGCGTGAGTGCCAGCGTAATGGCAATCAGCGTATTTAGCAGGCTGGGGCCTAAAATGGCGACAAAAATAATCGCCAGTAATAAAGAAGGAATCGATAATAAGGTGTCGAGTAAATGGTTAAGAATGCTGGCTTGATACCCTTGGCGCATGCCGGCCACTATGCCCATGCCGCCGCCCACCAAGAGTGCTACCAATACGGCTAATACACCATTACCAAAGGTGAGGCGGGTACCAAACACCAGTCTAGATAATAGATCACGGCCTAAATCATCGGTGCCTAAAAAAAAGTCGATATTGCCATCGGTAGCCCAAGAGGGTGGCATTAATAACGCATCGCTAAATTGCGCCGTGGCCGCATAAGGAGCTAACCAAGGGGCGAGTAGAGTCAGCAAGGACAAAAGCCCTAAGCCCCATAAGCCAATCATGGCCAGCATATTGCGCCGAAATACCCCCCAGGTTTGCTCCAGCGGTGAGCGCACATGCACTTCTGGATAAATATTACCTTTGGCTGGCATAGATAGCCCTTCTTCTGGCGGGGTAAATCAAGGTGGAGAGCACTTCTACGGCGGCGCTGGCGACGATGGTAAAGGTGGCGATGGCCAAGGTGCCGGCTTTAATCGCCGCATAATCTTGCAAGGCGATACTGGTGATTAACCAGCGGCCTAAGCCAGGCCAATCGAAGACAATTTCGGTCATGATGGCCGAGGTCAGCACGGTACCAAACTGCAGCCCGAGCGTGGGAATGGCCATGGGAAAGGCATTGCGCAGGCCGTGGCGCAAAATTACGTAATTTTCGCTGATACCTTTAGTGAGCGCGGCACGAATGTAATTTTGCTTCAGCACCTCGAGCAAGGCACTGCGAATTTGGCGGATCACTTCTGTGGTGGGCACTATGGCCAGCACTAACGCGGGCAACACCAAATGGCGCAGCGCATCAAAAAAGGCCGGCCATCGATAAGAGGCATCGGTTAATAAAGTATCTATGGTCATGATGCCGGTCACTTGTTTAATCTCATACAATAAACTGAGCTGCCCAGAGACCGGCAGCCAGCCTAAATTCAGGGAGAAAAACATCACCAACAATAAACCTAACCAAAACACCGGCACCGAATAACCGATTAAAGTACCAGTTAAAATCGTGGTGTCTGGCCAGCGATTTAAGTGCAACGCCGCCCACGTGCCGGCGGGCACCCCCACCAATAAAGAGATAATAAACGCGGCCAAGCATAACTCTAAGGTGGCAGGAAAATACTGCCCTAAGGCGCCCAGTACTGGTAAGCCAGAGACGCTTGATACGCCAAAGTCCCCCGCCAGTAGCTGTTGCAGAAATTGGCTATAGCCTTGTATAAAACTCTGGGTAGGCTGGCTTAATAGCTGAAACTCCAAGCTAAAAGCGATCAGGGTCAGCATTAAGAGCGTGCTGATCAGCAGGCCGAGCCGACGCAATAAATAAAGCAGCATGCTTACTCCTTTTCTGCCAGCTGAAAGTTAATACCGCCATAAGGCAATAATTGCAGCCCCGCGATGGAATACCGATAAGCTAAGTGGCGCCGACTGTGTATTAAGGGGATCAGTGCTACGTCCAATTGGGCCAAATATTGCGCCGCTTGATAATAGGCATGGCGGCGCAGCCGATCCGGCTCGGTTAAGGCGAGATTTAATTCCACTTCAAAGGCCGGATTACACCAGCGGCTGGCATTGGTGCCCGCGCTAATGGCCTGACAGCTTAGCAAGTTGCGCAATATATTGTCTGGGCTTGGCATGTCCGCAGACCAGCCGGTAAGCACCGCATCTTGCTGGCCGGCTAATAAAGAGTTGCGCAACACTTGCTCATCCAAGGGGCGCAAGGTGAGCTTAATGCCCAAGGGCGCTAATTGTTGTTGCAACAGTTGGCCGGTTTTCAGGCCATCAGGGTTGTAGGCCCGTGCGCCAGCGGGCATTAACAGCGTCATCTTAAAGCCTCCACTCAAGCCTGCTTGCGCCAATAGGTTTTTTGCCTCGACTAGTTGCTGCTCTTGCTCTTGCTCTTGCTCAGGATCAGGGAAGGGCGCGAGCTGATCACGGCTAACGGCGTTTTTCGTTGGCATTAAGGGCGAGTTTGTCGCTGGGCTTATAGTTGGACTTATAGCCGGGTGGGTGGTCGAGCTAATAAATGTACTGGGGTGCGCTAATTCCGCTTGTTGCCAGAAAGGGGCAGGTAATAACGACTCCGCCAAGCTGGCACGGCCAAAGTACACCGCCTGCAAGATGTCGTTTTTATTTAACACTAAGCGGATGGCGTTGCGCACTCTGGGATCATTAAAAGGTGGCTTTTGGGTATTAAGCGCCAATACTGCCACATTGCTACCAGCCGCATAGCTGAGTGCTATGTCTGGATGCTTTTGTATCACCTCAAGTTGGCTAGCGGCGGGGTTGGCCATGGCATCACATTCACCGGATAACATCTTGGCTAATCGCTTAGAGGATTTAGGCGTGATATCCAGCACTAAGTGTTGCAGGCTGCCGCCGGTTTGCCAGTAATCAGGGTGGCGGTGATAGCGAATAAACTCATCGGGTCGATAAAGATTTAATAAGAACGGCCCCGTGCCTACCGGCTGTTGATCCAGTAATTGTGGCGTGCTTGCCGCCAGTAATTGCGCGCCGTACTCGGCGGATAAAATCACCGCATAATCACTGGCTAAATAATGTAAAAAGTCTGCATTAGCATGATTAAGTACAAACTCTACTTCGTGTTCATTGATGACCTCTACTTGCTTGACCAGCTGCGCCCAGTTAACAGCGCTGAAAAAGGGATAACGGCCGCCACTCACCTGATGGTAAGGGTGTTGCTTATCGGCTAAGCGGGTAAAGCTAAACGCCACATCTTGGGCATTAAAGGGCCGGCTGGGGCTAAACCAAGGGGTGTGATGAAAGGCGACGTTGGATCGCAAGCTAAAGCGGTAGCGCAAGCCATCGTCACTGCGCTGCCAATCGGTGGCCAAGGCGGGGCTGGGTTGTTGGCTGAGTGGGTCTAAGGTGAGCAGTCGGTCATAGAGCTGGTGAGCGGTAGCATCCAAGGTTTCGGTAGAAATAACCAATTGCGGATTAAAGCTTGAAGGGCTGCTTGGCGTGCAATACAAGAGACTGTTTTGCGCCAATTGGGGATCCTTGTCATTGCACCCGGCTAGTAGCAAGGCGGGCAGCAGTGCCCAGAGCCATAAACGCATGCGTAATCCTTGTCTTGTTGCTACTCGCTGTGAGGAAGCTTATCGGCGTGTTTGCGCAGCAAACCCCGTAACTGATGATAACTTAAACCCAATAATTGCGCGGCTTGGCGTTGATGATATTGGCTTTGGTTTAAGGCTGCGCTCAGCCAGTCTACCTCTTGTTGCGCCAAATGAGCTTTTAAGTCCAGTGGTAACCCTAAACTGGGGCTATTTACAGGCTCGGCTTTAGAGTTGTTTGGCACCGCGCCAGCACTGGGTCGCCAAGGAGAAGCAAACGGATCCAGATACAAGGCGTCCAGCTCAACCTCCGCCTGTGCGTGGCGATACAGACTGCGTTCAATCACGTTTTTTAGCTCTCGCACATTACCCGGCCAAATAAAGTCCAGCAGTTGCTGGCGCACGCTCGCACTAAAGCCGGCAAACAATGGCCAGCCCAGCTCCATGCAAAAATTCACGGCAAAGTGCTCTGCCAAATGAATAATGTCGTGGCCTCGGGCGCGCAAGGGCGGCAATGTAATCACATCGAAGGCCAATCTATCAAGCAAATCGGCTCTAAAGTCGCCTTTTTCTGCCAAGGCGGGTAAGTCTTGATTGCTGGCGCACACCAAACGCACGTCTACGCGCACCGCTTGACTACCGCCCACGCGCTCAAACTCACCGTATTCAATCACCCTTAGCAGCTTTTCTTGCACGCGCGGACTAGTGCTGGCCAACTCATCTAAAAACAGCGTGCCGCCATGAGCGCGTTCAAAACGGCCTAAATGGCGCTTTTGTGCGCCGGTAAAGGCGCCTACTTCATGGCCAAACAGTTCGCTCTCGAGCAAGGTCTCAGCCAAGGTTGCGCAGTTAAGTGACACGAAAGCCTGTTGCCAGCGCGCCGATAAATAATGCAGCCGATGGGCGATCAGCTCTTTGCCGGTGCCACGCTCACCCACCACTAGCACCGGCTTAGTTAACTGCGCGAGGGAGTACGTTTGCTCTAACACCCCGAGCAAGGCATTAGATTGGCCAATTAATTCGGTATTCATAGGCACTCGCACTGGTGAATTTGTACAAATACTAGTTAATTACGCCACTTTCGTAAATGGCTTCGGCTAGCCAGAATTAAATAGTTAGTTATATCAACACGTTATTATTTATTTATTGTTGGCACGCAACTTGTATTAGAACTTGTATTAGTTGTTTACGAAAAATTAGTGATTCACGTAGTTTGTCTGAGTTATTGAACAGTAAAGAAAGCAGAGGGCTTGCTTAACATTTGCTAACCCCAGCCCAGAATAAGGGCATTACCCGTAGTGAGGAGCAACAACATGAGTATTTTTTCCCGATTGGCCGACATTGTTAACGCTAATCTGAATTCCATTCTCGACAAGGCCGAAGATCCGGCAAAAATGGTGCGCTTGATCATTCAAGAGATGGAAGATGAATTGGTGCGTGAGCGCTCTAATTTAGCGCGCTTTTTAGCCGAGAAGAAAGATCTGTTTCGCCAAGTGGAGCGTCATCAAGAGCGAGTGCTGGAATGGCAAACTAAAGCCGAGTTGGCGTTAAGCCGCGATCGTGAAGACTTAGCGCGCGCCGCCTTGTTAGAGAAAAGCAAACAGCAGGACTTGCTCAATGCCTTGCAACGCGAACAGCAGGTTATCGCCGAGAGTATTGATAAGCTGGCTGAGGCCATCAGTGCCCTTGAAGCAAAGCTGGTGGATGCCCGCTCTCGTCAGCAAGCCATGCAATTGCGCGAGCGCAGTGCCCAAAGTCGGATCAAGGTACAAGATCGGGTGCGCCACAGTGAAAATGCCTCGGCGGTGGATAAGTTTGACCGCATGGAGCGAAAAATCGACGAGTTAGAAGCCAAGGCCGATATTTACAGTCAATCGAAAGGCTTAGATCAATCTTTTGCCGAGCTTGAAGTGGATGATGCCATTAGCCGTGAGTTGGAAAAATTAAAAGCCAAAATGAAGCCTACTCCAGCGGATGCTGCGCCCCAAGCCAATCTGAATAAGGAGCAGTAATGTCTGAACTTGCCTGGGCCTTAGTAGGCCCGTTAAAAATATTTTTACTGTTGGTGGTGCCCATTTGGTTAGTGCTGCACTATCGCGCTAAACGCCGACTGGACGATGGCTTAGGTGACAGTGCTCGCTTGCGCTTAGAGCAAACCCTTAGCCAAACCGAGCAACTTACCGAGCGGGTTGCTACCTTAGAACGATTATTAGATCAGGAGGTCCCCGGATGGCGTCAACCCTAGTTAATTTGTATCGTGATAAAGCTAACGGCAAGCTGGGCGGCGTCTGTGCTGGCCTAGCACGTAAAGTCGGCGTTGAGCCTTGGCTAGTGCGGGTGTTAGCGGTGACCTGCTTAATATTTACCAGCTTCTTAACGCTGATTTTCTATATTGCCGCTTGGCTATTACTGGACGATAAACCGACGGTGGATGAAGCTGAGTCTAGCCATATTAAAACTGCTGGCTGGCAGTCGGGCTTGTCACCGAATGAAGGACTGACTCGCTTAGAAGAGCGATTAAAAAACATCAACACTCGGGTGGCGACCATGGAGCGCTTACTGACCTCACAGGAGTTTAGGCTGCGCCGGGAATTTAACGAGCTGGATAAGCATTAATGGATAAACGCGATTCATGGTTTAGGCTAGATTTACTGGCCTTAGCGCAGAGGCGTGCGCGTTTAGGTTTACACACCATAAAGGCATGCCGACTTTTGTCGTGATAAGAGCTGAGTAAAGCAGCGAGTCGGCATGGGCCGTGCTTTAATCGATACAGCGCACTTATGATGACTCAAACCCAATAAGGATAAGCCAATGAAAATCGATAAGTTAGTCAGCCAATTTTTAGGTAAGGGTCAACGCTTAGATAGCGTTAGCCAGCTGGTAAAAGGTGCTGGTTTTGGCAAAGGTGCGGCGGCGGGCGGTATTTTGGGATTATTAATGGGCAGCAAAGGCGGCCGTAGTATGGCCGGTGGCTCATTGAAATACGCAGGCTTGGCCGCCGCCGGTGCCATGGCGTGGAAGGCCTACCAGAGCTGGCAGCAAAATCAGAGTCCAACTCAGGCTCAGCCAGCCACGGCCGCTGATTTACAAGCCCGAGCAGCACACTTTGCAGCGGAGCCGACGGGAGCAAACGACGAATCGTTTCAACTGGCACTAATGCGCGCCATGATAGCCGCCGCCAAGGCAGATGGGCACATTGATAATGCGGAGCAGGCGCATATTTTTGCCCAAGTGGAAGAGATGGCGTTATCTGCGCCAGAGAAAGCCTTGGTGTTCGATATGCTGTCGGCTAACTCGTCGCTGGACGATATTGCAGCCTCAGCAAAGGGCACAGAGCAAGCGGCTGAGTTGTATCTGGCATCGCGATTGGTGATAGATCCGGATCAAGCAGTAGAGCGGGCGTATCTAGAGGCATTGGCGCACAAGTTAAATTTACCCACAGAGTTAGTGGCGCATCTTGAGCAGCAGGCATTACAGGGAGTGGAGTAGTCGAAGTAAAGCAAGGGGAGAAAAAAGATTAGAACCAAGAGTAGAACAAAATATGGGGTGACCGACGGGGCTCGAACCCGCGACAACCGGAATCACAATCCGGGACTCTACCAACTGAGCTACGATCACCATTGATGGCGCGCCCTGCAGGATTCGAACCTGCGGCCACCCGCTTAGAAGGCGGGTGCTCTATCCGACTGAGCTAAGGGCGCACTGCGCTACATTTATCCCTAACGCTATGATAAATAACGTCAAGGTGTAACGGGGCAGCATAATACCCATTTGCCGGCACTGGGTCAACGGCTTTATCTCCTTCGCTGATGGTTGAGTGCTTAATTGACATTGTGGCTGCAAAATAGCGACCCAGCTCAAGCGAAAGCGGTTGCGGCTTGCTTACCAAAGCCGATAAAAAATGCGACAATCGGCGCAGGTTTTTAAAGGTGAGAATCAACGCAGATGTCAGCTCAAATAATCGATGGAAAAGCGATTGCACAGGCAGTACGTAGTCAGGTAGCAGAACGTGTGGCAGAACGCACGCGCGCCGGAAAACGTCCCCCAGGCCTAGCGGTCATATTGGTCGGCGCCAATCCGGCCTCACAGGTTTACGTGGGCAGTAAACGCCGCGCGTGTGAAGAAGTGGGATTTATTTCTAAGTCTTATGATTTACCCAAAGACACCACAGAACAGCATTTACTGGCTTTGATTGATGAGCTGAATAATGACGCCACTATAGACGGCATTTTGGTGCAATTGCCACTGCCTAATCACATCGATAGCACGCCCGTTATTGAGCGTATTCATCCTCATAAAGACGTTGATGGCTTTCACCCTTATAACATCGGTCGTTTGGCGCAACGCATTCCAGCCCTACGTCCCTGTACGCCCAAGGGCATAATGACCCTGATTGAGCGCAGCCACATTAAAACCCATGGCTTAAATGCGGTAGTAGTTGGTGCGTCTAATATAGTGGGTCGCCCCATGACCTTAGAGCTGTTATTAGCCGGTTGCACCACCACTACCTGCCATCGTTTTACCGAAGATTTAAAAACCAAGGTCGGCGAAGCGGATTTATTAGTTGTTGCCGTGGGTAAGCCTGGATTTATTCCTGGTAGCTGGATTAAGCCTGGTGCCGTGGTGATTGATGTGGGCATTAACCGCTTAGACGACGGTCGCTTAGTGGGTGATGTGGAATATGAGGTCGCCGCCGAGCGGGCTGCATACATTACCCCAGTCCCAGGTGGTGTGGGCCCGATGACGGTGGCCTCACTAATGGAAAACACCTTAATTGCCTGTGAGCGCTATCACGATCAATAATGTTTAAGCGTAACTACAAAGACGCCTTGTCATTCAGGCTCTATCCTCTATAAATACTTATATTTTATAAGGACAAGCCATGCAGTGGCCCAGCAAAGATGTGCTATACACGGTTATCTTTGGTACCGAAACTCCGGCGGGCCGCCGTTTTGATCTGGCGCTAATAGTGGCTATTCTGCTGTCTATTGGCGTGCTCTTTCTGGACTCCATCAGTGCGGTACGCGCCGAAATAGGTCCCTTACTCTATGGTCTTGAGTGGGCCTTTACCCTGCTTTTTACCCTTGAATACGCAGTGCGCATCTATTGTGCGCAAAATAGGCTGGCCTATATGCGCAGCTTTTACGGCTTAATGGATGTACTCGCCGTTTTACCCAACTATTTAGTCATATTTGTCCCTGGCGCTAACTTCTTATTGATGGTGCGCTTGCTGCGGGTGTTTCGCATTTTTCGGATTTTAAAATTAATCCGTTACATTAATGAAGCCAATGTGCTGTTACGCTCGCTGAATCAAAGCCGGCGTAAAATAATGGTGTTCTTTGGTAGCTTATTTATTTTGGTGACGCTGTTTGGCTCTTTGTTATATGTGGTTGAGGGGCCAGAAAATGGCTTTACTAGCATACCGCTCAGTATTTATTGGGCCATAGTGACCATTACTACCGTCGGCTTTGGGGATATTACGCCACAAACCCCTTTTGGGCAGGGCATTGCCGCCGTGACTATGCTGATGGGCTACGCCATTATTGCCGTGCCTACGGGGATTATTACCGCCGAGCTGGGGCGAGAAATACGCAAAGAGTATGATCATCGTCATTGTCCGCAGTGCGATAAAAGTGGCCATGAACGGGATGCTAAATTTTGTAAATTTTGTGGTGGCGAGATGGAATTCTCTGCTGAGAATAAACCCATTAAAGGGTAAATAGTTTAAAGAACTGTTTTTTAAAGTGTAAGTAGCGAAATAATAATAGTTAAAAGCAATCAATAAAAAGGGAGCCTAGGCTCCCTTTTTATTATGCTAACCACACTAATTAGTTATTGTCGTCAGCTTTTAATTCTTCTAACTTTCGATCAGCGGCATCGGCTGCATCTTCAATGGCATCACCCGCTTTTTCTACTTGCCCGGCTGCGCCATCTTTAAGATTTTTAGCACCTTCTTTCAAACCTTCTGCGGCTTCATCTAACTGTTCACCGGCTTTTTCCAAGGTGCCTTTTTCTTTCAGGCTTAAAGCTTCTTCGCTTTGCTCTTGTAATTGCTCAACAGAGGCGTCTAATTTTTCACCTGCTTTTTCTGCAGGGCCTTTGTTGTCACAGGCAGCCAGACCAAAAGCGGTAACAGAAGTTAATAGCAAAATATTAAGTAGAGACTTTTTCATGTTGTGCTCCTAGCAGATTTTAGTGTGACCTAAGTCACGTTATTGTTTTAACACCTCATTAATAGCGTAAAACGAGATACAACAACAGCGTTTTAAAAAATTTAAATACAATGTTTTTTATAAAAACTTATGCATATCAATCACTAAGTATTAGTTGCGAACAAGGTTGTCGTAATAAAACGCTAAAAGTAACTGCTTAATCGGTCAGACTCTGTCTTAAGTCGCATAAAAACCTAAGGCTAGATAAAAACTCAGATACCTCGGAGCGGTTAATTTTTATGAGCTGCATTACTAGGGTCTGTTGACCTTTCGATATGATTTTTGCAGCAGTTTGTGGAGTCTTTATACAAGGCAGTGCTTATGCCATGTAGTTATTCTCCATAAATAAGTGCTAACGCAGTAGAAAGGCACCACAAGCGCTGCCCTGCGGGTTCGGCTAAACGCGTTTTTCTCTTTGTTGAGCGGGGTTTTGCTTAGAACGACTAAGCTACAACCCGCTCGCCGCGATAAAAACGCGTTTAACTCGAACAAAATTTAACCGCGAAAGGTCAATAGACCCTAACAGAGACTGCGCAGGCAGTCGCTGATGGTGTTGATGTATGTATCTAATAACTGCCGTTACATAAAGCTGACTGCCACTTAGGGCACAGCTTGGCAAGACTTTGCTGAGTATTATGGCTCAACGAGCGCTTCTTCTAATATTTCGTTCAATCGCTCTTCTGCTTCTTCCGAGGCTACTTGGTTAGCATGCTCGAGTGCTGCTTTTTGCTCTTCAATCACAGCAGGCTCTGGCGCTTGCTCATTGGTGGCGCGGATTTCTGGTTGAACGGGGGGGCATCCACAGTAGTAGCGGGCTCGTTTACCAGCGACTCTTCGGTAACTTGGTTTATGTTATCGCCAATATCGGCAGACGGTCCTGAAGGCTCACAGGCGGTGAGGCCGAGTAGGGCCGTGAGTATTAAGCTGGTGGTGAACATGCGCATAGCAGAACTCCTGGTGAGTGAAGTTATTGGTAAGTTTATCAGTGATGGCTATGAGGGTGAGCAACCCAGAGCAATCAAAAAGTAAGGCGCCAATTATGGCGCCCTGAATTATTTTTACAATATTGAGTACGGCGGCAGCGCTTACTTTCGACGCCAGCGGGTGCCGGCTGCGCCATCTTCTAGCACTATGCCCATGTTGGTGAGGCTATCGCGGGCCGCATCTGCCGCTGCCCAGTCTTTGTTGGTGCGGGCATCTAATCGGGCTTGAATCAAACGTTCTATTTCAGCCACCTCATCATCCGCACCGGCAGTGCCGCGCAAGAAGGTCTCGGGGTCTTGGTCCAATAAACCCAGCACCCCGCCGAGCTTTCGTAGCAAGGCGCCAAGGCCTGCAGCTGCCGTGTCGTCTTTGCCTTTTAAGCGGTTGATCTCGCGCGCTAAATCAAACAGCGCCGAGTAGGCCTCGGGTGTATTAAAGTCATCATTCATGGCGGCGTTAAAGCGCGCCACAAATTCCTCGCCGCCACTGGGTGCAACTTCGGGCAGGTCACGCAGCGCCGTATAAAAGCGTTCTAACGCACTGTGGGCTTTGTTCAAATTGTCATCTGAATAGTTCAGCTGGCTGCGATAATGGCCAGACAACAAGAAGTAGCGCACGGTTTCGCCGTCGTAATGCTGCAATACATCGCGAATGGTGAAAAAGTTGCCAAGTGATTTAGACATCTTTTCTTGGTCGACCATGACCATGCCAGAGTGCATCCAGGTATTCACATAAGGTGTGTGATTGGCGCAGCAGCTTTGGGCAATTTCGTTTTCATGATGGGGAAACTGTAAATCCGAGCCGCCGCCGTGAATATCGAAGTGCTTGCCTAAATGCTTACCGTTCATGGCTGAGCACTCGATGTGCCAACCCGGGCGGCCTAAGCCCCACGGCGATTCCCAGCTCGGTTCACCGGGCTTAGATTGCTTCCATAATACGAAGTCGAGCGGGTTGCGCTTAGTGTGCTCTACTTCAACCCGTGCACCGGCTTGCAGTTGCTCGAGATTTTGGCCGGAGAGTTTGCCGTAATCCGCAAAGCTATTGACTGCAAACAACACATCGCCGCTGTCGGCCACATAGGCATGGTCGTCTGCCAACAACTGCTGCACCATGCTAATAATTTCTGGGATATGCTGGGTGGCTTTTGGCTCTATATTTGGGCGCGCCAGTTTTAAGGAGTCAAAGTCTTGATGCATGTCAGCGGTGAGGCGCTCGGTTAACGCGTCACAGCTTTCACCATTTTCGGCGGCACGCTTAATGATTTTATCGTCAATGTCGGTGATGTTGCGTACATAGGTCAGATCATAACCGAGGTAGCGCAAATAACGGGTCACCACATCGAAGGCGACAAAGGTGCGGCCATGGCCAATATGACATAAGTCATAAATGGTGACACCACAGACATACATGCCGACCTTGCCGGGAATTAAAGGGATAAATTCTTCTTTTTGTCGGGTCAGGGTATTGTAGATTTTCAGCATGATTCCACATCTTGGTGAGGGTATTAGGGATAAAAGCACCACTATTGAACCTTTAATGGCTAACAGGTGCAAGTCTTGCGCGTGTTGGGGGTTCGCTATCGGGCCTGTATGCGCTAAAATCGAGCATTGACACTCTTTCATCTGATATTGGAATCTGATTATGGTCACATTGCACACCAACCATGGCGACATCACTTTGAACATGTTTGCCGACAAAGCTCCTGAAACCGTAGCAAACTTCTTACAATATTGCCGCGATGGTCATTATGACGGCGTGCTGTTCCACCGTGTTATTGACGGCTTTATGATCCAAGGCGGCGGTTTTGACGCTGACTTTAAAGAAAAATCCACTCGTGCCTCAGTGAAGAACGAAGCCGACAACGGCTTATCGAACAAGATTGGTACCGTGGCCATGGCGCGTACTTCAGAGCCACATTCGGCTTCTGCGCAGTTTTTTATTAACGTGGGCGACAACGACTTCTTAAACTTCAAATCAGCCACTAACCAAGGCTACGGTTACTGCGTGTTTGCTGAAGTGGTTGAAGGCATGGACGTGGTCAATGCTATTAAAGGTGTGGCTACCGGTAATCGCGGTCATGTGCATCAAGACGTACCAGTAGAAGATGTACTGATCACTGGTGTAACCGTTAGCGAGTAAGCCGTACGCTTTACAGGATTGGTTGAAATTCAATCAATATCCGCAGCGCACCCACAATGGCAGCTTAGGCTGCCATTTTTTAGCCTCATTATCTTAACCCTTAATATTGATGTTTAAGTTACGTCAGTTGCTAAGCGTTAAGTTAATGGGCGTTAGCCATTTTTATTAAGAAGAGCCATTAGTGAAACACACCACGCTTTTTATTGCCGACTTGCACTTGAGCGCCGATCGCCCAGACATGACGGCGGCGTTTTTACGCTTTATGCGTGAGGACGCGAAAGACGCGGATGCCTTGTATGTGCTGGGTGACCTATTTGAGTTCTCCATCGGCGATGATGAAGTCAGTGCGCTTAATGGCGAGGTGGCGGCGGCCTTTTTGGCTTGTAGCCAGCAGGGTACGCCCGTGTATTTTATTCACGGCAATCGTGATTTTATGGTGGGGCGACGCTTTGCCCGCGCCGCCGGCATGAGTTTATTGCCCGAGCACAAAGTCATCGACCTATACGGAGAGCCGACGCTGGTGATGCACGGTGATACCTTGTGTATCGATGATGCGGGCTATCAGCGCTATCGTCGCGTGACTCGCTGGGGGTGGTTGCAATGGCTGTTCTTACGCTTACCGTTGAGCTACCGGCTCGGCATTGCCGATGGTATTCGCAGCAAAAGTACCGCCGCTAAAGAGGGCAAGGTGATGCAGGTGATGGACGTGAACCAAAGCGAAGTGGAGCGGCAAATGCTGCGCTATAAGGTGCAGACCCTGATCCACGGCCACACCCACAGACCCGCTATTCATCACTTGTCGGTTAACAATGAATCGGCACGGCGCATCGTGCTCGGTGACTGGTACACTCAAGGCAGTGTCTTGGTGGTAAGCGCGCAAGGTGTTGAGCTACAAAACCGCGCCTTGCCACAAGCGTAAGGAGCCAAGATGCGGATATTAGTGGTGGAAGATAATCCGGATATTCTGGTGAATATCGTGGATTACCTGACCTTAAAAGGTGCGGTGGTGGATGCGCTCTATAACGGGCAAGCTGCACTGCTGCAGACTCGCCGCCACGAATATGACTTGCTGGTGCTGGACTTGTCCTTACCCGGGTTAGATGGTTTAGCCTTGTGTGCACAATTACGCGCCGAGCAAAATCCGCTGCCCATAGTGATGCTCACCGCCCGTGATACCTTGCAAGATAAGCTCAGCGGTTTTGAAGTAGGGGCCGATGATTATTTGGTGAAGCCCTTTGCTTTGCCCGAGTTATGGTCACGCATTCAAGCGGTGCTGAAACGCTCTCAAAAACAGCAGGCTCGGGTACTCAAGGTTTGCGATGTCACGCTTGACTTGGATTTGCGCCAAGCTTGCCGTGCGCAACAGTTGCTGAATCTCAACCCCAAATGCCTAAAACTGCTTGAGATCTTAATGCGTCACGCACCGAATGTGGTGAGTCGTGAGACCCTAATCGATCAATTATGGTCTGATGACCCACCGGACAGCGATGGCCTTAAGGCGCACATTTATTTACTGCGCAATCAGCTGGATAAACCCTTTAACGAGGCTTTGCTACACACCGTGCACGGGCAGGGCTATCGGCTGGCCGCCAATAAGCAGGCCAATAATGATCAAATAGGGAAATAGACCCATGCGCCTGACCATTAGAACCCGGCTGCAATTGGCGCTTAACTTAGTGATAGTGGTCATTAGCCTGCTGGCGGCGGCGGGCATGATAATGCTGGTGTACTGGTTTGAAAACACCTTGTTTTATAACCATTTACAAAGTGATCTCACGGATCATGTGCACAATCAGCAAACGGTGAGCCAGCCTTTGGTGCTGCCCATGACCGACACCACCTACTACAAGTTGCCCAAAAACGACCAACACCTATTGCCGGACGCCTTTCGTGGCTATCCACCCGGCGGTCATGAAGTCTTGCTCGGCGACAAAGCCTATAACTTATTTGTGCGCCACGAAGCGGGCTGGGTCCATGTGTTAGTCCAAGATCAGAGCGAGTTTGAACGCTATGAACAGTTGATGTTTACCGGCATTGGGCTAAGTGTGCTGTTGATATGGGGCTTAGGTTTTTTATTTTCTCGGCGCTTAAGCCAACAAATACTTAAACCCGTGGCTACCTTGGCCCAAGAGGTGGCACATTTGCCGGAGCAGCCCGGTAGTCAGCTAACCCATCATTATCCCAACGATGAAACTGGTCAGTTAGCGCGCACCTTTGACCGTTATGTGCTGCGCGTGAATGAGTTATTGCTCAGAGAGCAGCAGTTTTCTGCTAATGCCAGTCATGAGTTACGTACTTGTATGATGGTGATCCGCGGCGCCTTGGATATGCTGGCGGTCAGTGAGCCAGCGCCGCCGGTGGCGCGACAACTGCAGCGTATCGACGGCGCACTTGGTCAAATGCAGCAGCAAACAGAGCTGTTTTTACAGCTGTCGCGTACTCCGGACTCACAGGCGGGCAATAACGAACTTAGTCCCTTGGCCGAGCTGGCTAAAGCCCAATTGGCCCATTGGCAGCCGCTGGCGGACAGCCGTGGGCTGAAACTGAGCTTAGCTGTGATTGGACAGGTGCCAGCCTTGCCGGCCAGCATGATGGTGGCGGTGCTGAATAACTTGTTGCGTAATGCCATACAGCACACGGCAACTGGCGGCATTAAAATTGAGGTGACGGCGAATTATTTACGGGTGTCTGATACCGGCAGCGGCATTAGCGCCGAGCTACAAGCTAAAGTGCATGAGCGAGGCGTGAGTGTGGCCAACCCCCAAGGATTTGGTTTGGGATTGGCCATAGTAGAGCGTATTTGTCAGCACCAAGGCTGGCGGCTACAGATATCGACACCGCCCGCCACCGATGCTACGACTCAGTCAACTAACGCTACTCAATCAACTAACGCTACTCAATCAACTCTCGGTACTAAGGCGACTAATGGCACTCAGGTGACTGTTTATTTTGTCGCGGACGAGGTTAACAACACGGACTTATGTGACGACGGCTGCTGACGACAGCTGCTGAAGATATCAAGCTGAGGTCGGTAAATCGCAGTTGATACATCGAGCAGCCCCAGCATGGAGTCGAACAGGTTGTCGTGGGAATATTCATTTTCCTTGGCTCGGGCAGCTAAACAGCCTTCATCCAGTTGTTTATTGGCCGCAAAGCCTTCAGAAAACCAGGTCAACATGGGCACTTGGGTTTGCTCCTTGGGTGCCAGCGCATAGGGCATACCGTGCAGATATAAGCCAGATTCACCTAACGACTCGCCGTGATCCGACACATACAGTAAACCGGTATCTAAGTCGTCACGCTCTTGTAACTGCTTAATCACCTGGCTGATAATGTAATCGGTATAATAGATAGTATTGTCATAGGTATTATTGAGCTGGCGCGCATCACAGTTTTGAATATCGCTGCGCTGACAATCCGGCTGAAAATGCGCAAATTCCTGAGGGTAGCGCTTGTAGTAAGTTGGGCCATGGCTGCCCACCATATGCAGCACTATTAGGTACCGTTCTGCTTGAATAAGGTCTGTCTGATTAGAGGCAGCGGTAATGTTTTTTAGCTGCTCGCTTAAGCCTTCTAGCAGTACTTGGTCTTGGCAATAATCCCCATCACACACCGGATTTGTGGCATTGGGCTCAAACGCTATGGTCTCGGTCCGCGCACAGGCCCCTTTACAGCCGCCGTCATTTTCTAACCACACCGTCTTAATGCCAGCACGCGCCACTATGTCCATTAAATTGTCTTGGTTGGCGGCTTGAGTATCGGAAAAGTCTGTTCGAGATTGGTGTGAAAACATGCAAGGCACGGATACCGCAGTCGCGGTGCCACAAGAAGTTACATCCTGAAAATACGTGACGCTTGGCATGTTAGTGTTAGCGCCACTTTTAGCATCAGAGTGGGCGTTAGTTAAGGCTTGAGTAAAGGCATTAGTGTCACGCTCATAGCCACCGAGTTGAAAGTTGGCGGCGCGTGCGGTTTCTCCCACCATCATCACCATCACCTGTTTACGGCCCGTTTTAGCCTGCGTGAGTAAGGCGGCGTCTTCACCCAAGGTCTGATAGGGCTCAGGCGTAGTAAAGTAGCTGTCGTCCAAATACTTATACAGGCTGTGGGCAAAGTGGGTGGGAATGATCATCTTGTTGAGGTAATGATTATTGCGCCCCACAGAGGCATAGTCTTTGTAGTAAAAAACTGCGATCAGCAGTATCACCAAGACAGAGAGCACCACAGACACCAGCTTCATGCCGAGCTCGCGCCACACAGTACTGCGGCGTATGGATAGTTTCAACAGTAGCACTGCAGGCAGCAGACCGGTGAAAACAAACCACAGCAGGGCGCTGGCGTTGAGGTAGGATTTGGCCTCGCCGGCATTGGTTTCCAACACGTTCACTATCATGTCGCGGTCGACTATGGTGCCGTAATGAAACATCACATAGTTGAGCAATGCCGACAGTATAATAAAAGGCACCAGCACCCATTTCTCTAAGCGAAAGGGCGTGAGCAGGCTAAAGATGATGGTAAAGCAAGCAATGAAAAACACCGGTATGGTCAGCATAAAACCGACCTTGAAGTCACTTAAGCCCTCTAAAATTCCGACTAACTTGGCCAGTAAGGCTAAATTTAGCACCACAAAGAAATAACAAGCGGCTAAAAACACCAAGCGCGTTGGCGTCAGTGAAAACTTTTGGTTATTCACTAAGGTCGCCGCCCCCGGAGTTTGTGCCGAGCCGTGGTTAACCGTAGCGCTAACCGCCGAATTAACCGCAGGGCGAGGAGGGTGAGCAGATAAGGCCATAACAGGCTCCATTCAGAGATAAGGTGAACACTATCTCCATGCTATGCCCTGAGAAGTGAAAAAAAGGTCAAATGGCTAACACAGCTTTCGACCTTTTTTTCACTTTCATAACCCTAAGGTGTCATGCGAACACAGCACTTTAGCTGGTCTAAATTATGTTTAGTTATAGGCAAGGTAGAACAGGGTCGGCTGGCAGCTCGCCGCCGTTTTGACATATAATTCGCGGTTATTAGATTGCATACAGATAACACCATTCAACGCACGGCGATAACATTAGGAAATAACAGTGAAACCAGGAAAAACAGGGTTGGCGCGCATCATCGCCGCCAGTGGTTATTCGATGCAGGGCCTAAAAGCGGCGTATCGGCATGAGGCGGCGTTTCGCCAAGAATGCTGGCTGGTTATCATCTTGCTACCCGTGGCCTTATTGTGGCCGGTGAGCCTAATAGCCAAAATACTGTTGATCAGCAGCTTAATGCTAGTGCTGATTGTTGAGTTATTTAATTCTGCGCTCGAAGCCGTGGTGGATCGTATTGGTCCTGAATATCATGAACTGTCGGGTCGTGCCAAAGACATCGGCTCGGCCGCCGTGCTGCTCGCCTTATTGTTAGTGCTCATTACTTGGGGGCTAGTTGGCTGGGATTATTTTTCCACACGTTAGTCATTAAATACTTAAAGCAGAAATAATAACAATATTCATTTAAGCCCAGCCTAGCTGGGTTTTTTATTCTTGATTATCATTGATGTAAATCATTGTTTTGGTTAATAACAATTATTACGTGTGTGTTTTATCTGCGATAAGATTATGGTGTACCATGTTTTTTCGTCACATCGTCATCTTTTATAGTAGCTAATTGCTAGTTAAAAAATTGCTCACGGAATGTCTCTCTAAGAATAGGGAATAGAGATAGCACCATCACAAGGGAAATATTAATGAACAGTAATAATCGTACGAGTGGCCGTAACATAGAGCTAGCTGACGGTGTGAATATACTATCGACGACCTCTCCCAGTAGCCATATTACGTATATGAATGAAGTATTTGTGGAATTAAGTGGCTACCAGAAACATGAGTTACTGCAACAGCCCCACAATATAATTCGTCATCCCGATATGCCAAGCGCGATATACAAACATATGTGGACCAGCTTGAAAGCTGGGCATTCTTGGATGGGAGTGGTTAAAAACCGCTGCAAAAATGGCGATCATTATTGGGTTAACGCCTACGTGACGCCCATTTCGCAGGATGGGCGGATAGTGGAATATCAGTCGGTGCGCACCAAAGCTGCACCAGAGCAAATACAGGCAGCCGAGCAGGTTTATGCTCATTTAAATAAAGGCAAGACGTTGGCAAGCGGGCGAGTCGGTTTGGGCTCACGTTTGCTGCTGGCTAATAGTGGCTTACTAGGCGTGATGATGCTGGCGCAGATGCTCTGGTTAGGGTTACCTTGGACGCAAAGTCTGATGGTAATTGTGGTGGGCTGCTTATTGTCTGTGCTGCTAAATACCCTGTTACTTAGTCCATTGCGTCGCTTAGCCCGCAAAGCGAAACGCTATAGCGATAATCCGGGCAGTCAGCAAGTATATACGGGCCGGCAAGACGAGCTGGGGCAAATAGAGTTTGCGCTGCACATGGCGCAAGCAGAAGCGGGCGCGGTATTGGGGCGCTTGTCGGATGTGGCCGAGCGCCTCGGCGGGCACACCCACGACCTGAGTGACGAACTTGCCAGCAGCGACAGCCTCACTCAGCGCCAACAAGCCGAGACGGAACAAATAGCCACTGCAATTAATGAAATGGCGGTGAGTATTCAAGAGGTGGCCTCCAGTGCTCAGCATGCGGCTGTCGCTGCCGAGCAAGTAGATACCGACACCGAAACCGGACGCCAATTGGTAGAGAAAACCAGCGCTTCTATTTATACCTTGGAGCAGGGTATTGAGCAGGCGGCTGAAGTTATCCATCAATTAGATAATCACGGTAAAGAGATTTCAGTGGTGCTGGAGGTGATAGGAGATATTGCCGATCAAACCAATTTACTGGCACTTAATGCGGCCATAGAGGCGGCGCGAGCCGGCGAACAAGGACGCGGCTTTGCGGTAGTGGCCGACGAAGTTCGTAATTTGGCGGGACGTACTCAGGAGTCTACAGCCAATATCCAAAAAATCATTTCAGTGTTACAGCGTAGTACGCAAGAGGCGGTAGCGGCGATGGCATCAAGCCGTGCTCAAGCTAACAATAGCGTGACTCATGCGGAACAAGCGGCGAGTGCACTGGAAAATATTGGCCAGCGGGTGAAAGATATCAGTGAGATGAACATTCAAATAGCGACCGCCGTCGAGCAGCAGCGGGAAGTGAGTGAAGAGATCAATCGTAGCATCAACAATATTCAACACTCGGCACAGCATCACGTGCAAAGCGGCCAAGATAATCGAGACCGTTGTCAGTCCGTGGTGCAGCTTACCAGTGGCTTAAGTGATTTGTTTCGCCAATTTTGGGATAAACGCACTCGCGCTTAATACCAATCTAAGTAAAGAAGTGGCCTGTTTAGCGAGCCATAAAGATAGGCAATGAAATTGTAGTCCCACGCTTTAGGTATTGATACTCACCATTCCAGCCTACTGTGAATATTCGCTGGATATTCAATTAAGCTGAAATGATTCGTCATGGCGACAAGCCGCCCCTGCGAAGCAGGATAGTTTAAATATTCCCGCTGATACGGAAGTGCCAGCTAAAGCGGCACACTACAAAAGACGGCGCTGGTAGGCTTTAGATCATGTATTGTCTATTCACCGCACAGAGTGATAATACTGAACAGTTTGTTTTACAGAGTGCTAATAAGCTCAGTATGTAGTTTTAAAACTAAAAAAAGCGCCGAGCTAGACAAAGTAGCTCGGCGCTTTTTCAGTTTAGTTTGCTAATGCGCTATTCATCGCAGTTAGCACTGTTCGTTACAGCAGTTCGTTAAAACAGCCAGACGCGGTAGCCTTCGTCTTCTAACCCTAGAATATCAATTTGACCATAGCTGCATTCTGGTCCTTTGAGCATGGGCACCACTTGGCCGGTGCTTTGTTCATGACCAAAGGCAATCACGCAGCTTTCACAGGCCCCCTGTATTACGCCTACGTCTTGCAGCTTGCTAAATAACGGGTGCAGCTGATGATCGGGATTGGTCAGCAACCCCGGCCATGCGGCACCTTCTGCTGCAAAATATAGCTCACTGGTATTACCGCGCTCATAAGCTTGTAGCGCATGGGTGAGCGCATGAAACACGCGGCCTTGCTCTTGTTCACCCGCATAAACCATAAAGGCGTGCTTGTTGTTCATCAGTGACTCCTAGGCCTATATGGCGCCTGTTATTCAGGTGTGCTATCGGTGGGCTTTTTACGTTTCAGTGGCGCCATACCATCAGATGAGCCCAAGCCAGTACCAGGTTCTAAGCGGTCGCTACGATCTTTAAAGGCTTTTTCTGGCTTTTTCTTTTTCGGCGGCTGGTAGGCATTAGGTCCGCCTTTGCCTTGGTAACCATTGCCACGCGTGGCAGCTTTACCTTTAGATTTATCTACTACTGGACGCAAACCTTTGAATTTGCCCCCTAACCCTTCAAAGGTCATAAAGCTAATATCTTGCTGCAAGAAACGCTCGACACGCTTAAAAGCGTCCCAATCGTTGGGGCCCACCAAAGACATGGCCACACCTTTGGCGCCGGCTCGACCCGTACGGCCAATGCGGTGTACATATTCTTCGGCCTGCTTTGGCATATCGAAGTTCACCACCAAAGACACCTGCAACAGATCCAAGCCGCGTGAAGCCACGTCTGTGGTGATCAGCACCTTAAATTGGCCACGGCTAAAGCTGTCCATAATGCGGTTACGCTCAGCCTGACTCATGTCGCCACTGAGGGCCGCAGTGGACAAGCCTTGCTCTTTGAGCAAGGTTGCCAAACGCTCGGTATCGGGGCGAGTGGCGGTAAAAATAATGGCTTGCTGATAAGGTTGCGAGCTTAAAATATGTTGAAACAGCGCTTGCTTGTGGTCGAGGTGATCACACAGATAAAAGCGTTTTTCGATGTCCACGTGCTCGGCGTTGGCTGCGCCTACCGCGATGCGTTTGGGCGCTTTTAGCAGCTTATCCGCCATCTCATTCACTTGTGCGTGATCCAGCGTGGCCGAGAACATCAAGGTCTGACGGCGGCGATGATCGGCGGCATCATTAATTTGATTCAGCTCTTTAGCAAAACCTAAGTCCAACATGCGATCCGCTTCATCCATGATCAATAGCTCAAGGCCATTAAGCATCAAGGAACGAGCATCCAAATGGTTGGCTAAGCGCCCAGGCGTGGCTACGATCAACTGCGGTTGTCTGCGTAGCAATTTAATTTGGTCGTTAAAGTTTTCACCACCCAATAACAGAGCGATGTTATATGAAGTGCCACTGGTCAGTGAGCGCAGCTGTTCATACACTTGCTTGGCCAACTCACGGGTGGGCGCCAAAATCAGTGCTCTGGGGTCGCGTTTACCGAGCGCTTTGGTCTTCATTAAGCGGTGCAAAGACGGCAATAAGAAGGCGAGCGTTTTGCCAGAACCGGTTTTAGAAGAGGCGATCAGATCAAAGCCGCTAAGAATAACGGGAATGGCCTGGTCTTGGATCTCGGTAGGCGTGTGTAGCCCTTGATGCTCCAATGCGGTTAAAAGACGGGTATCCAGACCAAGATCTTTAAACGGTTCTGTGTGTTGCGCCAAGTTGCTGCTCCAAGGTGAAAGATTAAAAGTTAACGATAAAAAGCATCATAAAATGGCTGCTATTGTATAAGAATTTTGCGCACAAGTATTGCTTAGCGCGGTGGCAGTAAGAAAGTGGGGGATTTTCATTAAAATAGCAGGCGGCTGTTTGGTAGCTTGATGAAGGGACGAAGCCGCTCAGCCTGTGCAGCGGATGCTTAAGCTTACCTTAACTGGCTGTCTTTACTGGCGCGGCGGTTAATGTTGCTAACATCTTGACCCTGTTTCTCTTGGTCTGCTTGGCAGTTGATGCATAAGCGCACGCCGGGCACAGCTTGGCGGCGTGCTTCAGGGATAGACGCATCACACTCTTCGCAGTGGCTGAGGCTGTCACCTACTTTAAGCTGACTGCGGGCCTCTTTTACCGCGTCTGCCACACTGGCATCAATTTGTTCTTGCACGGCGCCATCTTTCGCCCAACCCACTGCCATGGTCTGCTCCTTAAATCATTAAGCTGTTCTTATTATAGGTGACCGTTTTAGATGAACATTTAGCCACGAGAATTCCCCCTTGTTTGTGGCGCATCATCAACTGCAGACCCACTCGTTATGCTACTTGCCCAGTAACTCTCCGAGCGGACGTAAGTTGGTTACGTGATCACAGAGTGACTTAATAACCATCAACAAAGGCGTGGCAATAATAAGCCCCACTGGGCCCCAAATCCAACCCCAGAATAGTAAGCCTACAAACACCGCCACCGTATTTAAGCTCGACAAATGACTGGTTAACCAAGGGGTGAGCAAGTTACCTTGAATGCTGGTTATTGCCAAAGAAGTGCCCGCCACCATAAAGGCCATGTCTAAGGTACCAAATTGCAAAAAAGCGGCAATAGCGGTGCCAATAAAAATGAGTAACGGTCCCAGATAAGGAATACCACTGGCCACGCCTGCCATTACCCCCCAGAGGCCGGCTTGTTCTACGCCCAGTAACCAAAACGCCAACCAGGTTACACCGCCCACGAATACCGAGCTTAATAACATCACAAATAAAAACCGGCGCACCTGATGGTGAAAATCTTCCATGATATGGGCGGCTTTACGCATCCGCTCAAACGATGGGCCTGAAATGCGGATCACCTTGCGCCGATACAGCTTACCGACCGCTAATAAAAAATAGACCAACAACAGTACGGAAAAGGCTTGTGAAATCATGACCAGCGCCGCCGAGGCGCCATCCATAATATAAGCTTGCACGTTAAAAGGTTTTTCGACGATGCGCACTGAAGTTACACCTGGGGTGCGAACTTTTTTCTCGCTGGTGCTATCTTCAATTTTCTTGGCTGCTTCTTGAGCCTTTTCTATGATGCTGGCTTCTTTAACGGGGGCGCGAGCCGCGGTTTTTTGCAGCTTGCTAATCGCGATGGGGATTTTATCGAGCATGGCCACGGCTTCGCGTTGCAGCGGAATGCTGGCGCTAACGATGAGCGTTAGCAGTAGAGCCACCACCACGGCGGCACTGAGCGGACGCGGAATGTTGAGCTTATCAAAGGGAGAGAGCAGCGGGTCCAGCGCATAGCTAATAAACACCGCTACTATCAAGGGCAAGAGGACGGCTTGTGCCCAATCGATAAAAAAGATGCTCGCTAACGTAGCCAAAATAATAAGTGAGGCGTTGCTCGCATTAAAGGCATCAATTAACTGCGGTTGATCGGTTTTACGACGGCTAAATTCGGCGTCCTGCGGTTCTATCATAAAGGTTCCATCCGCTGAGAAAGTGTTATCAGTGTAACCCTGCTTATCAATCTTTGCTCAGCACTCACGCCCTAAGGCGAGCGATTATGACGTAATTATTATTATCGATGGCGCATTGATTACTACTTGCTAGCGCTACTTGGCGATTGAGTTCTTAGACCGGCCCTAGCTTTATCTAAATCAAGCTCAAGCTAGAGCGGCGACACGCCTTCAATTTCCATCACCGAGCTGGCATCCGCGCGTTCGATAATTTTAACTAATGCCGATTGGATTACTTCGTCTTCTCGCACATCTGCTTGGCTGGCAAAGCGTTGTTCTTGCTCTGCGGCGCCCAGCTCTTGAGTAAAGCGGATTGCTACTTCGGTCGCACAATCGGCACTGGCACCAAAATACTCCAAGGTAATTTGTGGGTAGCCTTTAAAGCCTTTTTTAACCTGTTTGGCGATGCGTTTTTTTGCTTTGTCTATGTGCATGTCGGGTCCTTTATTGTTTAGAAAGTTTAGGCTTGAAGAGTGGAGCTTAAGCATTTAACCATTGGACGCTAAGCATGGAGCTAAGGCAAGAGGCTTAATTTATGTAGACCAAAGACCGACTTATGTAGCGTGGGACAGTAAAGTGAAAATTGAGAGGCATAAAAACGGCGCCTCTGTAGGCGCCGCTGGTCGGAAGTTATTCAATCTTAGATTAATCTTCCCCAAGGGCTTTTTCAGTTTCCTCTGAGTGCCAAATATTGTTACTGATCTCGACTTCCTCCACTACCTTAGTGTCATCATCACGCTCAAGATTAACTTCAAAGCTGTGATCGCCTTTAACGATTTCAAACTCTACCTCATCGTCGTCTGCATCATTAATAGAGGTGATTTGATACCCCTTGTCTTCGAGTATCTTTTTATAGTCGTCAAACTTTTTACCCGCTGGCATGGCTGCCGCCAACGCGTCTTTTTCTTGTGCCCAGGTGTCAGCGAACTGCGCATCGCTGTAACGGCCAGGATTTTCTTTATCGTAAGTCACATCACTGGCATCGTAATCCGCATCTTTTAAGGCGCGCTTGGTGGTGTCCGCCCGCCAGATGTTATTGGTTACTGCTAGATCTTTTAGCTTGCCGTCGGAGACTTCAGACTTCACTTCAAACGTATGATCGCCTTTAACCACTTCATATTCGATGTCGCTGTCAGACTCTTGGTTGATGGCGGTGAGACGATAGCCGGCCTTTTGTAATCGGCTGCGCAACTGTTCGACCGTATCTGAACCCGTTAAATCTTTTTCTAAAGCGTCCCTTTGCCGATCGTAGTTTTCTAGCCCCATACGATCTTGCCAGACATGTTCTTTAGGATCGGTATCTGCCGCTATGCTGATGTTAGCGTAAGACATAGTCAGTGCGGTGATGATGGCGGAGAGTAAAAGTGGTTTATGGCTGTTAACGGTTTTCATGGTGTCTGCTCCTCAAGGTACACAAAACAACACAAAATTGGAGATCTATTATGGATGTAGGGAACTACTGGTGCCTTACTGACACTAGTGCTCATGTATACAGTTCTGCGCACCTTAAGTGCACCGCGAACGGTTTAAGAGTGAACCAAGAATACCTTTATCGCCAATAAACACCTGAAATATTTTCAAGTCAGTTCAGCGGATAAACGGAGGGAAATCTTACATAAAGTGGCAGGGCGCGTTTACTGAATGTCTCAATCCTCAGCGCCCTTAGGCTTAAGAAAAAGCATTGATCTGTGCCGCAAATTGCAAAATATTCAGTCGTTTCTACTGGTAATTGGGTTAGGATGCTCGCTGTGCTCACGCATTATAGGTGCGTTGCCCGGCAAAGCGCCGACTTAAGTAGCCATAACATATTGTATTTTAAGCTAATGATTAGGTGAAGTAATGAGCGATGCGGGATTTAGAACAGTTAAAGCCTCACAGGTGATCCTCAAAGAGTTGATGGTGCCGTCTTATGCCAACTTTGGTGGCAAGGTACACGGCGGCGTAATTTTGAGCCTAATGGATAAAATTGCCTATACCTGTGCCGCTTCCCATTGCAAAGGCTATAGTGTGACGGCCTCAGTGGACTCGGTTGACTTTATGAACCCAGTAGAAGTGGGCGACTTACTGACGTTGTACGCCTCCGTCAATTACGTTGGCAGCAGCTCGATGGAAGTGGGCATTAAAGTTGAATCAGAAAACTTTCGTGAAGGTACGGTAAAGCATACCAATACCTCTTATTTCACTATGGTGGCCTTGAATGAAGAAACCCGTAAACCGGTTAAGGTTGCGGGGCTGTTATTGGAAGATGAAGATGAAATTCGCCGTTTTGTGATGGGTAAGTTACGTAAAAAATTACGTCGCGCCCACCAGCAAGAGATTGACGATATTGGCGCAGCACTCAAGATTGGCCAAGCCATGGTCGAGCTGGAAGGCGAAAATTGCTGCTATCCGGGAGTGATGCACTTACCGTTATGAGCCGCTATGAGCAGCTGGCACTGCAGCTTCAGGAGCAGATCAGCAGCGGTGTTTGGCAGGCAGGCGACAAGTTGCCCTCGCTGCGTGAAACGGTACGCCGTTCTGGGCTGAGCCTAATGACGGTGTTCAACGCTTATCAGTTGCTTGAAAGCCAAGGTTGGGTGCGCTCTCGGCCCCAATCTGGCTATTTTGTCGTGCCTGTTTTGCAGGCGGCTCATTACTCATTACCACTACAGCCACTTCAGCCGGCAGAAACGGTCGATATCAACGCTTTTATCTTCAACGTACTGCAGGCGGGTAATAATTCCGATTGTGTGGCGCTAGGCTCTGCCTTTCCTGATCCCTCGCTGTTTCCACAACATCAACTGTCTCGCTCCCTGATCCGCGTGGCTCGCCAGTTGTCATCTGCCAATACTGACGTCAGTCTGCCGCCAGGCTGTGCCGATTTGCGCCGCAGTATTGCCCAGCGTTATGCCGCTAAGGGCATGGAGATTTCGCCTGATGAAATCGTGATCACCTCTGGCGCACTGGAGGCGCTTAATCTTAGTCTGCAAGCGCTAACCCAACCCGGTGACTGGGTAGTAGTGGAGTCACCGGCTTTTTACGGTGCGCTGCAAGCGATAGAGCGCCACCATCTAAAAACAGTGGCGGTGGCGACGGATCCACAGCGCGGCATGGACTTAGATGCGCTGGCTCAAGCATTACAGCAATATCCCATCAAGGCCTGCTGGCTGATGAGTCATTGCCAGAACCCGTTGGGCGCCAGCATGTCAACGGCGCACAAACAGCAACTGCTAGCTCTGTTGACCGAGCACGGCGTGAGCCTGATTGAAGATGATGTCTATGGTGAGCTGTATGCCGGTTTAGTGACGCCGTTGCCTGTCAAGGCGTGGGATAATACAGGCCAAGTACTGCACTGTGGTTCTTTTTCCAAGACACTGGCCACCGGCTTTCGCATTGGTTGGGTAGCGGCGGGGCAACAAGCGCAGGCTATTCAACGGTTGCAGTTGATGAGCACCTTGTCGACCAGTACGCCCATGCAATTGGCGCTGGCTGATTATCTGTCTGCGCATCATTACGACAAGCATCTGCATACTCTGCGCCGGACCCTAGAGCAGCGCAAACATATTTTTTATCGGGCTATCAAGCGGGAATTTCCCGATGTGGTGCGAGTGCATTATGCCGAAGGCAGCTATTTTTTGTGGTTGGAGCTGCCGACAGACTGTTGCGCGACCGAGCTGTATTGGCGGGCGCTGAAGGCGGGTATCACTATCGCGCCTGGGCGCATGTTTGCCGCCGGCGAGCAATATCGGCACTGTTTTCGGCTCAATGTCTCACTGCCTTGGAATACTGTTAGTGAAGCAGCCATTAAACAGTTGGCGACGCTGATTGACGGACAACTAGCGCTAGTTTGAGCAATCAAGCTTGAGCGTTCAGAGGGCCATACTGTTATAGTTTCTGACTCATTTAATAGCACTGTTATAGTTTATTTACTCACAACTGTTTATGTTTCGCTCAGGCCAGCCATGCTCTACTACGTGGGTTGCCGTAGCTGGTGCCGCTCGGTATTGGCTGGCTTTTCTCATAACAAACAGTGTGAGCCTTATGGAAAAATATTCTTCCCAAATTGACGTTAGCGTCTGTACCGAACCCAGACCCATAGATCAGGGCCATGTTTACGTGCGTGCTCAGCGGGGACGTTGGCAAAAGATACGCCAGTTTATAGGGTGGGCACTGATGCTGATTTTTTTCGTGGGGCCCTGGTTGCGTTGGAACGGGCAGCAAGCCTTGCTGCTGGATCTAGAACAACAACGTTTTCATCTTTTCGGCATTACAATCTGGCCTCAGGATCTGACATTACTGGCTTTATTTCTGATGGTGTCCGCCTTTGGCCTGTTTCTTGTTACCGTCTTTTTGGGGCGAGTCTGGTGCGGTTATCTATGTCCACAAACGGTGTGGACCTTTTGGTTCATCTGGGTAGAAGAGAAATTAGAGGGTAGTGCCAATAAGCGCCGTCAATTACACAAGGCGCCTTGGAGCCTGAATAAGTTGTGGCGCACTGGCGGCAAACACCTGATCTGGCTGCTGATCTCCTTGTTGAGTGGTTTTACTTTCGTCGCCTATTTTGTACCTGCTGCCGCGTTGGCCACCGATTTAGTACAGTTTTCTGCCGGCCTGCTGTCGAGCTTCTGGGTGGTGTTTTTTGCGCTTTGTACCTATCTCAACGCGGGTTGGATGCGGGCTATAATGTGTACTCATATGTGCCCTTATTCTCGCTTTCAGTCGGCGATGTTCGACAAAGACACCTATAGCGTGAGTTATGATGCCAAGCGCGGAGAGCGTCGTGGTCCACGTGCGCGTAACACAGATGCCGCAGCACTGGGACTCGGCGACTGTATAGACTGCAATTTGTGTGTACAAGTGTGCCCCACCGGCATCGATATTCGAGACGGTCTGCAGTATGAATGCATCAACTGCGGGGCTTGCGCCGATGCCTGTGATCAGACCATGAGTCAGATGGGCAGTGCCACTGGGCTGATCCGTTATGCCAGCGAGCGCCAGCTAGAGGGCGGCAAGACTCGGTTGTTGCGGCCCAAGTTGGTCGGCTATGGCATTATGTTGCTGCTGATGTTGGTGGTACTGGTGTATGCCGCCGCCAGCCGCGTGCCCATGGCACTGGACGTGCAGCGGGATCGCAATCAGCTGTATCGTGAAACCACGCAGGGCTGGGTGGAAAACACCTATATTCTTAAGCTGTCGAACCGGACTCAGCAGCCACAAGATTATCGGGTACGCGTAACTGGAATGGATACCTTACGCTGGACGGGACCAGAGGAGGTGACGGTCCCAGCCGGTGAAATCGTTAATCTGTCTATTAGTTTGACGGCGGATCCTTATCAGTTGCAGAATAGCATACAGGCGATTACGTTTGTGGCCGGTAATGGCCTGCTGCAAGTACAGACTAATAGCCAATTTTTCAGCCCAAGCCGCTAGCGGAATTGACCTACTATGGAAGCTGGCCTTGAGTATTAAAACCATCTGAGTATTGAAACCAAGAGAGGCCTGACGCTCGAATATCGAGAGTCAGGCCTCATTTTGCTTATCGGCCATATTATTAAGCGGAGTGCCAATATGATCCACTGGCCAGCGTTAGTGAGTAGTGAACAAGGTGCTGATTATGCCTGTGTAGCCGAGTTTAATGCGCTTGAAGACCAGCGGTTATGGCCGGGCTGTCGGCTAGTTGACAGCGAAGGCTGGGTCTATCTTCTGTCGCAGGCAAGCGACGGCGACCTGTACTGGCACCGTCAACCCGAGTTAGTATCCTTGCTCGAGCTTAATCATGAGCTAAAACGCTATGCTGCCAATTTAGGCGTATGTTGCACAGGCAAGCTGGCCATACGCACCTTGGCCGAAGCTTTCGCCCTAGTGGAGTGGCTGGAGCAGCAGTAAGTTACCTCCTCGCCAAGTAACCGGCGAAGGTGTGGGCCGAGTGAGAGATAAACCTATGAACGTTAATTTGCGCAAGCTTGGCTGGCTGTTATTGCCACTGACGCTGACCTTAGTGCTGCAAGCTTGTGGTAGCGCACCGCAGTCCCCGGTGAGTGGTCCTGTGGTGGTGAGTGCCCAGCAGGGCAAGGCGTCTTATTACGGGACGCGCCATCACGGTCGTAAAACCGCCAGTGGCGAGCGTTTTAATAAAAATGCCTTAACCGCCGCCCACCGCACCTTGCCATTTGGCAGCTTAGTGCGGGTAACCAACCTTAATAATCACAAGTCCATAGTGGTGCGCATCAACGACCGCGGCCCTTATGCCAAGGGGCGTATTATTGACTTGTCCGAGCAAGCGGCACGTGAGATTAATATGGTCCGCGCCGGTGTGGCACAGGTTAGAGTTGAGCTGTTGAAATAGTCAGCTGACTTAATTGGCGATACGCCACAGGACGGGGCCAGTCTGCAGCACTTTTGGGGAGGCCCCGTTTATTTGCCAGCTGAATGGCGGCATTGATCCACCCCGCATGACCCACCGCCAACACGTGCGTGCTGGGTGATGCGTTATCTTGCTGTGTTATCCATGATGCAACTCTGGCAAACAACTGCTGTAGATTTTCTCCGCCGCCCGGCGCATAAGCACTAAAGTTGTCACACCAAGCGTCTATGTCTTGTTTGGCAATGTGCTGCCAAGGTTTACCATCCCAGTCACCAAAATTAAGCTCCGCCAGTGCTGGCGCTACCTCACAGCGAAACCCCCGCTTGGCTAATATGCGCCCTACATCCAAAGAGCGTTGCAAGGGGCTAACCCAGATAACTTTGGGCAGACCATGACGGCGGGTAAAGCGTTGGATGTGATTAGCCAAGCGGCGCAATTTGCGTTGATCCACTCCCATATCGGTGTGCCCCAAACATACCCCCGCCGCCTGCAGCGGCTTAGGGTGGCGCCAAATATACAACTCCATCACAGCTCCTGCTTTTTTTTAGCTCTTACTCATAATATTTTTCAGATCTGATCTCTATTTTTCCGTGTATTCCGTGGCAAAAATAGTTATGGGTTTGGTGTTATCGTTCTCTTCACGCTTCACAGCCCTACAGCTAGACCCGCATAAATCGCCAGCTCGCTGAGCTGCTGGGTCGCGCCTAAGCCATCCCCCGTGTAGCCGCCTAAGCGTCGCGCCAGTAAGCGGTACATATAGGTGGTGGCCAGCAAGGCGAACAACAATGCCAGTAGCCAGTGGCCGACACTTATCTGCGCCATGGCGAGAGGCCAAGCCGCACTGATAATCACGAATGCTAATAGCAGCCAGCCGGCACTCAGTAATCCTTGCAGGGGAGTGAGTTGTTGCGCCATGGGTTTGGCCTTGGCATGTTCAAGCTCACCGCCGTAGGGCAGCAGTGCCAGTAGGCTGATGCAGCATAAACGTGAAGCCCCATGACCGATCACCAAGGCAATCAGCGCTATCGGCAAGCTCATGCTGGCCAGCAAGCTGACTTTAAGCAAGAGCGCCATCACTAAGCCCAAGGTGCCAAAGGCGCCGAGTCGTGAGTCTTTCATTATGGTCAGCGTTCGCTCACGGGTTAGGCCTCCGCCTAAACCGTCGCAGGTATCGGCCAAGCCATCTTCATGAAAGGCTCCGGTGATTTTTATGCCCAGCGCCGTGCAGGCCACGGCGGCGACTAAGGGGGTAAACAACAGCCAGCTTAGCCAAAAAGTGCCGGCACACAGCAAACCTACTAAGAGCCCCACGGCGGGAAAATGCCGACTGCTTTGGTGCAACCATTGAGCTTGATAGTGCTTAAAAGCCGGCACCGGTAGGCGAGTTAAAAATTGCATGGCCACCAGTAATAAGCGGCCTTCTTGTACCAGTAATTGGGTTAAGCGCTGAGTGAAGGTGAGTGCTGTCATTATTGCGCTTGCTCGCTAATGCCGGCATCTTTAAAGCTGGCCATTTGGCTTAAAAACAAACAAGCGGATTGCAATAACGGGTAGGCCAGTGCGGCACCACTGCCTTCTCCTAAGCGCAGTTGTAATTGTAACAGCGGTTCGGCGTCTAACAGTGCCAATAGATGGCGATGACCAGGCTCGGCCGATTGATGCGCAAACACCGCATATTGGCATACGCCTGGAGCTAGCTGCTCGGCCACCAGTAGGGCGACGCCGGCAATAAAGCCGTCCATCAATAAGATGCGTCTTTGGCTCGCCGCTTCAATAAGCGCGCCTGTCATCATGGCTATTTCTAATCCACCCAGTGCGGCCAGTGCTGCAAAGGGGGAGCAAGCGTTTGTGTGGCGCGCCAGCACTTGCGTGAGAATGTGCTCTTTATGGCTTAAACCTGCGTCGTCCAGCCCAGTGCCACGACCAATGCACGCACTTAAGGGCAGTTTACCTAAGCGTGCGAGCAATAAACTGGCGGCTGAGGTGTTGCCGATGCCCATCTCACCCACCATTAAAATATTGCCCGGCAGTTGACGGACGATGGCCATGCCCGTTTTCAGTGCCGCCATGCATTCATCATCGCTCATGGCGGGCTCGGTAAGCGCATCACGGCTGGCATGGCGTATTTTATGATTGAGCAATTGCGGATGAGCGGGCAAATCTGTGGCCACGCCTGCGTCCACTACTTGCAGGTTGATGACGTGCTGGCGCGCAAACACGCTAATGGCCGCACCACCCCTTAAAATATTGTGCACCATTTGTGCGGTCACGGCGCTGGGGTAGGCCGAAGTACCATGGCGAGCAAGGCCATGGTCGGCGGCAAATACGCAAATTTGTGGCTGGCTTAAGTTGGGCTGGTTGCTGTTTTGGATCATGCCTAGTTGCAGCGCTAACCGCTCTAACTGGCCCAAAGCGCCGAGCGGTTTGGTTTTGCCGTTAATGCGCTCCGTCAGTTCTGCCTGCAAGATGGGATTAGCCAATGAGGGGATCAGGGGTAAATAAGGCCCAGGCAAAGTGCTGGGCTTAGGCGGAGAAACATCAGGCATAACAAGCTTCCGTTAACGGCAAAAAGTCGCTTATGTTAGCAAAAGCATACTCACTAGGTAATGTGTGCAGCTTGAGGAAAATGCAGCAAACAATTTATAGCGGGTAAAAAAAGAGGCGCTAAGCGCCTCTTTTAAGATAGTGGTTGGATGAGTGAGCTCACTGGCTGGTGCGACTGACTAAATTATCAGTAGTGGAAGTGTTAAATACCAGCGCTTTTAGTTCCAACAGATCGGGGTCGATGACGCCTGAGCCGGTAATTTCTGGTGCAGTACAACCGCTGTGGTTACCGGCATTAAGGTAGGGGCGCAATAGCGGCTCCATGCCTTTTAATACTTGTACCGGTAGCGCCGAGGTAAAGGTAAATTTATCTGACTCTGAGCCCGGTACGTAGGCGGTCAGGGTACCAAAATGGTGTTCGCCCAAATAAAACACAAAAGTGGCGGTGCGGTTACGGGCCTGAGAGGTGAGCACTTGGCCATAACGACTCACGGTTTGAATACGATTGTCACCGGTGCCGGTTTTACCCCCTAAGGTGAGCGGGTTGCCATCGCTGGAGGTAAAGCTGCCTTGCAAGCGGCGCGCGGTTCCGCCTTCTACCACTTGCGACAGCGCATTTTTCAACACGACTGCCACGTCTTTATGCATCACGCGTTTCGCTTGCTGTAATTGCGGTGCCAGCTGAGTTTCATAAGGCGTATTGGCAGCAAAGTGCAGTTGATCCATGCGCACCGTCGGCAGGCGTATGCCATCGTTTAAAATAATACCCACTAGCTCTGCCAGTGCTACTGGTTTGTCGCCAGAGCTACCAATGGCGGTGGCCAGTGAGGGCACTAAACTATCAAACGGAAAGCCCAGCTGCTGCCAACGTTGATGAATATCGCTAAAGGCTTCGATCTCCAACATGGTGCGAATACGAGAGTCACGCGCACTGCGGTGGCGGGTTTTAAATAACCAAGCGTACACCTCTTGGCGCTGCTCAATACTGGCATCGGCGGCGTCACTAAAGCGCGTCTCTGGGTGCTGCTGCAGATAACTTAATAACCACAGCTCTAACGGGTGCACACGAGCAATGTAGCCTTGATCTGCAAGGTTATAAGCACCGGGTCCATAGCTGTCGTATAGTTGCTGCAGCCTTTTTTCATTGAGCGCCGCACTTGGTAAACGCTGTTTGATAAAGGCATCAAATTCAGCTCGGCTGGCGTTCGGTAATAAATAACGGTGCACCGCCGCTAAGCGAGTGGCGGTGGGGCGCAGGCCATCAAAGAAATGATTTAACTGCTCATCGGTAGTTTTGTTTTGGTATTTACGCCAAAAGCGCAGTAAAAATACTCGACCTTCGCGGTCGGCAAAGCGGCTTAAATACGCTTGGCGTTCAGGGTTTTTATCATCACTCAGCAGTTGTGCACGGTTTTCATTTTGATAAATGCTGTAGCGCACAATATCGCGCATTACCCGAATAAAGGGCAGGTTAATAGACTCGCGCAGCGCCTCAATCATGGTCGGGTTTCGGCTATTATCTTGGCGGCGAAAGTTATTAAAGGTATGCAAGCCGCCGCCGGTAAAGAATCGCTCGCCGGTACTGGCGGAATAGCGCCGCGCTAAGGCTGCATCCAGCATGGGCGGCAAGGCGCGGTCTGAGTTGCGTAATAAGTATTGAATCGCCCACTGGCTCAAATAATCTTGGGTCGCGGGTTTAAGCTCGCGCAATTTTTCTGGTGAAAAGCCTGCATATTGCTGGTGTAACTCGGCAATAATCTCTAGATAGGTGGCCATCACCCTGAGCTTAGCGGTAGAGCCCAGCTCCAACTTGCTGCCTTCGTTAATATCAAAAGGCTGTAAGGTGTTATCGGTTTGCACTCGCACATAAAAACCCTGCTGGCCACGCTCAAACAGCGTAAAACTGTAGCGCACATCGGCAGTTTTTTCCGGTGATAACAAGCGCTCGCCGTATAAACCGATGGCGCGGGCCACATCAGGATCCGCCAGTTGTTGTAAGTAATCGGTCACTTTTTGCTGTAACTCGGCATTGAGCGTGGTGCTGGCGGATAAGTCTAAGCGGTCCAGTTCATAAAATGACATGCCCAGTAAGTTAGCTAAGCGGCCCCGGGTCACTAATAGGGTTTTGCTGTTTTCTACATATTGGGTAACAGGATGCGTACTGAAATTACGAAACTCCAGCCGTTGAGTCAAGGCCGCATCGCGCAAGGCTAGGCTTATCATGTCTGCCTGCGCTTGTATGCGCAGATAACTGTCGGTTAACTGGTGTAAATCCTCGCGCCCTGAATGTAAGTAATAAGAGGGGCGGCGTTGGGCAATCATTAATGCTATCACTTGGCGCAGCGCCAAGCCTTGCTCAGCAAGTTGCTCGGTGGGCGCTGCGTTTGCATCTAATAAGCGGTTTACTTCATCCAGCTCGGCGCCAAACCATAACCAAAGACCATCGCCGATGCCGTTAATTTCACCGTGGCCGGGGGCGGCTGCCAATGGCACCGAGTTTAAATAGGCGAGGGCAATATTTTGGCGTGCCGCTAAGGTCTCGGGGCCATTTTGATAGGCGCGCACACTGGCGGAAATCATCTGGCGCAGTTTTTCACTGGCCGATTGGGTTCTACCGCCAGGAGAGTGGCGAAATTTTTCTATTTGCGTGGCCAAGGTACTGCCGCCGGCCGAGTCATCTTGCAGATCGAGCGCACGGCCTAATTGGGACAATGCCGCCTTAGTAAAACGCGGCCAATCTACGGCGGGGTTAATGGCCGGAAAGTCCGAGCTTAACAAGTCGCGGTTTTCAATAAATAACAGCGTGTTCACCACCAAGGGAGCAATGCTGGCAAAGTCCCTGTAATGGCGCTGTGGATAAAGGTAGTCATAGATAGGCTCACGGCGACAATCGCCTACAAATAGCCCGGTCTGGGTTTTCTCTAAGTAAGGAGGAAACAGACCATGACTGGTATATTGTTGCAGCGCGGGTGAAAACTGCACCTGTTGAGTAATCATAAACTGTTGGTTTTTAAGGCGCGCCAATAAATCCGGCAAGCGAGCGTAGCCTAAGCGTTGATCGAAAGGACCATGTTTGGGAAAGCTGATCGCTTCACTGGATCCTGGCTCCAATGAATAGCTTAAGCTGTTGGCGTAGCGCGGGATCTCGCGGGCCTGCAACCAAGAGGTACGCATCTCATAAGCCAGCAGTCCGCCTGCCGTCGTGAGGATGGCGAGCACGAGTAGCCAAAAAAATAGTCGCCAATACCGTCGCCGAGTCACAGTAGGAGCTGGCTCAGTGCTGTGCAGTGTGGCTTGTTCAACGTTTGGTACTGTTCCCATCAATGACCCCTTAGCGCCACCAAGTATTAGGGCTTCTTATAGTAAAAGCTTAGCTGTGTGTTCGGCTTAAGTACTGATAACGAAGAATTATTTTTATTTTTTTGACCTAGGTTTGATCGGGGGCAGTCTACTACCGCCCATGTAATAAAGCATTACAATGCGTGTAATATCGAAAACGAGTAATAAATGTGTGTTAAGGCGCGGTATCAAAGGCTTACCGAGTGTCGAGGCTTGGGGGTTTAAAGGCGTAGGGTAATCTCCAATATGACGCCTAAAGTCGAGCGTTGGGTGTCCAAACATGAGCCTGAAACATTAAAAAGAGTTTTCATCTAAGGGCATTCGGTTAGCATACTCTTCGCTAAGTCGCTAAGTCGCTAAGTCGCTAAGTCGCTAAGTCGCTAAGTCGCTAAGCGGACAGGGGCCGAACTGCACTATAAGTACAGGTAAGTAGAGCAACCAAGGCCCGTTTGAAAAAGGATGGTAAGTGATAAAAAATTTACTGATGGCGTTGATGATGTTCAGTATCAGTGGCCCGCTGTTAGCGGCTCAGGCGATATTTGCCGGCGGCAGTTTTTGGGTGATGGAAGCCTTGTTTGCCGAGCGAGAGGGCATTAAGCAACTTGATGTGGGCTGGATACAATCCAGTCGTCAGCACACCCGCCGCCAAGTGGTGCGGGTGGAATACGATGCCAAGCTTATCGGCTACGGTGACTTGTTGACCTTATATTGGGCGGCCGTTGATGCGAAAGATGGCCAAGGGCAATATTGCGATCGGGGTGCCGAATTTAGCCCCGCCCTCTATGTGCAAACGCCGCTGCAGCAGCGCTGGGCCCAGCAAAGTCGTGCTCAGCAGGCTCTGATACTCGAAGGCTCTAAGCTAGAAGGTTCGACGCTCGGCAGCTCTAAGTTAGACACATCTAAGTTAGAGCGTAAGCTGGCGGTACGCATTTTACCCGTAGGCGACTTTATACCCGCCCAGGCGCGGCATCAGCATTACCATCGTCAACACCCTTGGTTGTATGCGAACTATCGGCGCCGCTGTGGCTATCCTGCGGGTGAAAAACTGACAGTGCCGGCCCGCGCAAACGTCCCGTTTGCCACCACAGCATTATCTGCTCAGCAATAGCTACGGCATCGTTTAGGTCCAGTAAAGGCACGGGCGAGCTTAGTGTTAGATCGTCGGTAGCCAGCGCTAAAATATGCGGGTCTTGCTGACAGAGCAGCGGCCTTTGGCATGCGGGTCTGTGTACTTCTATTTTGTTAATAGTCGCGTCACGAAAGCCCTCGACCAATATCAAGTCGAGTTGGTCTAAGCGCAGCCGAGCAAGAGATTCATATAAGTCAGGCTCTTGCGCAATGGGGTTCTCAAAGGTGACAATAGTACGCTTAGGTCCGGCTAATAAGCATTGCTGAGCGCCTGCATGGCGCAGCTCAAAACTATCTTTACCCGGCCGGTCTTGCTCTACATCATGATGAGTGTGCTTAATCAGCCCGATGCGCAGCCCTCGTTGGCTAAGTAAATGCACCAGTTGTCGCAGTAAGGTGGTTTTACCGCTGCCGCTAAAACCCGCGAAACCCAATAGGGCATAAGAACAATGAGATCTAGTCATAACAACAAGCCTGAGATGGTTGCAATTGTCGACTAGTGTGCCACGGTAACGAACTTTAGGGTGAATCTCTGCGACCAGAATGAGGCTAGAGCAAGAATATTAGCGCTAGCTCTTGGTTAAGTGCCGATTCAGGTTATATTAAGCGCGTTAAACTTACCCAATTACAAACATAACAGGGCTGTTGATGAATAAAAGTTTATGGGGGCTGCTGGCGGTGCTCTTGCTGAGCATGAGTGCCAACGCACAAGAGGTTAGCTTTCGCCTAAAAGGTCTTAAAGGCGATCTCAAAGATAACACCCGTATTTACTTAGAGCAGCTCCCCCCCATAGAAGCGGAGCAGCTGCCGCGTTTTCGCAAAGACATTCAGCAAGCGGTTATTACTAGCCTGCAAGCATTGGGCTATTACGAACCTGACATTGAAATTACTGCCGATAAAAATAAGCCGGAGCGGGTGTTAGTGCAGGTTAAGCCTGGTGAGCCGGTGCGTATCCGCACCCTTAATCTAGCACTGAACGGCGAGGCCAGTACTGATCCGCAATTTGAGCTGCTGCTCAGCCAGTTAGCGCTGCAAGAAAACCAAATATTTCAACATGATATCTATGAAAAAACTAAAGCTAGCTTATTAAGCTTAGGGTTGTCTCGTGGCTATTTTGATGCCCAATATTCGCTGCATCAGGTCTTGGTTCACCCCGAAGACCATGCCGCGGACGTTAACTTATTGTTTGACTCAGGCCCGCGTTATCGCTTTGGTGAGTTGGTGCTGGACTCCGATAGACCCGTAGCTCGCATCTTGGATCCTTTAATCGACATCAAGCCTGGTGATCCCTATTTGGCCAGCAAGCTCTCCGGCTTGAGCCGCTCATTATCGACCACCGGTTATTTTCGCCGCGTAGAAGTTCAGCCCAACGTGGCCGAGGCCGATGAAGAGCATCGCATTCCTTTGTATGTGACACTGCGCGCCAAGGCGAATAACGAAGTGGAAGTGGGCGTTGGCTTTTCTACCGATGAAGGCCCTCGATTTTCGAGCAGCTGGGATAAACCTTGGATTAATAGCTTAGGTCACAGCTTACAAACCAATCTCAAAGTGTCAGAACCCAAACAAGACATTACCGTGGTCTATAAAATTCCGCGTGGCAACCCGCTCAATCACTATTACACGGTGCAAGGCGGCTATCAGATGCTCAACCAAGATGACACCCAGAGTGATCGCGTGGTCGCATCGGTGCACCGCTTCGATAAAGATCCTGATGACTGGACGCGAGATGTATTTATTCGTTCCGAATTTGAGTCTTATACCCAAGGTAAGCAAGAAGGTGAAAGCTTCTTGCTGATTCCGGGCGTGTCTTACAGCCGTACCCGAGTTAAAGGCGGTCTAGATGCCTACTGGGGAGATTCGCAAACTGGGATACTTGAGTTATCCGAACCTTGGTGGGGCTCAGATACTCGCTTTGTGCGGGTGTTTGGCCGGACCAAATGGCTGCGTACCGTAACGGAAGGGCAACGGCTGATTGCTCGCGCCGAGCAGGGCGCGGTATGGGTGGATGAAATAGAAGATTTGCCACCATCACTGCGCTTTTTTACCGGTGGTGATTTGACGGTGCGCGGTTTTAGCTATGAGTCTATTACCCCGCTGGATGAAAACGGCGATCGCTTAGGGGCTAAATATGCCACGGCGCTGAGTCTGGAATACGATTACAAAATTGCCGAAAAATGGCGCTTGGCCACCTTCGTCGATACGGGTACCGCCACCAACGACTATCGCGAAGACTGGAAAGTGGGCACCGGTGTGGGGGTACGCTGGCAAACGCCAGTAGGACCGGTACGTATCGATCTAGCCTTTGGTGTCTCCGAAGAGGAAGTGCCGATGCGAATTCACTTTACCTTGGGGCCTGAGCTATGACTTTTACGCGAGTGTTAAGCGGCGTGGTCGTTGGCCTGTGTCTGCTGTTAATGGTGTTGTTCAGCCTGTTATTTACCCAAGTAGGCAACCAATGGTTATGGGGAATAGCCAAACAACAAGTGGCTGGCCTCGATGGCACCTTGGCCTCTGGGCAACTGGGTGAAGGCTGGCATTTTACCGAGTTAAGCTATGAGCAAGACTCCCTGGCCTTCTCGGCGCGAGATATCAACGTTGGCTGGCAGTTGGGTAAGTTATTAGACCGCCGCTTGTGGCTACAAGAGCTGGTGGCTGAAGACTTAGAAATTACCATTAAGTATTTCCCTGAAAGCCCAGATGATCCCAAAGAGCCGCTGGCTGAGATCACGCCGCCGCTGCGCATTGATCTGGATAAAGTTCGCGCCGACCGCGTTACCATTAATCTGCCCGGGCAAACCATAGCGTGGCAAAGTGTCGAAGTGGGCGTGCACTGGGACAAAGAAGGCATGGTGATTACCGGGCCTAATATGAGCGGCTTGGTGATTAATCTGGATGCAGAGGACGCGACTAAACAGGCCGGCAATACCCTGGACGAGCAACCTGAGTCTGAAAAACAAGCGCAGGCACAAAAGCAAGCCAAGGCCGCTGGTAAAGTGGCTTCCCCTGAGCCCTTATTCGTATTGCCAGAAATTGTGCTGCCGTTTCCTATTAAATTACAAGAATTTAGCTTAACGGACAGCAAGCTGATTCAAAACGGCGAAATTCAAGCATTGCATGCCCTGCAGCTGGAGCTAGAAGGGCGAGGCAGTGAAATAAAGATTATTACCGCCAGCCTCGACCATGAGTTGGCCACCGTAAAGCTGGGAGGACACGTCACCCTAACCGGTGATTATCCGTTGGATTTAGCGCTCACCTCAACAGTGAAAAAGCCGCTACTGGATGGGCAATTAGCGGGGCAAACGGTAGCCGCCACCTTGACCGATACTCTGGCCAAGCTTAAAGGAAAATTAGTGTTAGGTGGCGTGCTTAAGGCGCAAGCAAGCTTAAGCGCCGAGCCGCTTAATCCGCAATTGCCTTTTGATCTGGCGCTAAACTGGCAACAATTAGGTTGGCCCTTTAACGAACCTGAATGGCGATTAGAGCAAGGTAAACTGCGCCTAAAAGGGCGTTTAGAAGCTTATAAATTAACGCTCAGCAGTGAAGCCCACGGCCCAGACTTACCGCCAGTGGGCATTAAACTCAGCGCCAACGGCGACCTTAAGGGCGCCGAAATTGAGCCATTAACGCTGATGCTGCCTAAAGGTGAAGTGCAAGTAGATGGTAAAATTAGTTGGAGCGACGGCATTAACTGGCAAGGCATATTGGCGCTCAGCGACGTAGACCCTGGGGCCTTTGTGGAGGGCATGGACGGCAAGCTTAATGGTAAGTTGGATACTCGCTTTGCGTTACAAGGGGAAAAATGGACTCTGAATGCTGAGCCGAACATAAATGGCTTTTTGCGAGATTACCCGTTGTCATTAAAAGGCCAAGTGAGCCTTAACCAAGCACTGCAAGGCAGCATTAAACAACTACAGCTGACCAATGCGGATAATAAGCTCACCGTGAACGGCGATATCACCGACCACTGGCAGTTAGATGGTGTGCTGTCGGCCCCCAATTTAGCCGTGTACGCACCGGGATTATACGGTGACTTAGCCGGTGATATTAAGGTGCGCGGCGCACTTAAATCCCCTGAGCTAAGTGCGGAGCTAACAGGCAAGACCGCAGGCTTTAACGACAACGAAGCCAAAGATATTCGTCTGCAAGCCAATGCCAGCCTAGGTGATAAAGCCACGGGGCAGCAGATGAAGGGCGATCTACGCTTAACCATAGACCGCATTCGCTCCGGTGAGATGCGCATTGATAAGCTACAGCTGATTGGTTCGGGGAATGAGGCGGCGCATCGTTTGAGCCTTAACTTTAAGGGCGAGCCATTAGCGGCGGATTTAAACTTGACTGGCAGCTTAGGCAAAGACGGCTGGCGCGGGCGCTTAACCAAGGGCGAGCTAAATACCCCACTCGATAAGTGGGCGCTGCAGCAAGATTGGCAGCTGGCTTATCAAGGCGATACTTTTAATGCGCAGCCGCATTGCTGGCGCTCGGGCAAGGCATCGGTGTGTTTTGATGCCATTCGTGCCAGCGCAGAAAAAGGCCAAGCAGGCCTACAGATCCGCGACTTAGATTTAGCCCGCTTAAAGCCGTTTTTTCCCAATGACTTTTCATGGGAGGCGACGCTGGGTGGCACGGTGGCGTTGCAATGGAATGGCAAGCTGCCAAAAATAAACGCCAATATCAGCACCACGCCCGGCACGTTTGTCAGTAACGGCACCCGCCTTGCGTATCAAACCCTGTCACTCACCAGTGAAATGTCCAATAACCAACTGCGTAGCACGCTGGATTTTCGCTCCACTAAGTTGGGCGAGATGGGCGTACAAGCTAATGTGGCGGACTTAAATGGCAAGCGGGCGTTGAGCGGCAACTTAAAAATTGCCCAGTTAAAGCTCGATTGGTTAGCACCGCTGCTACCCGAAGTGGCGCGTCTGCAAGGCACGCTGGCGGGCCAAGGTCGATTTGAAGGTACGCTGGCTGCCCCCTTGTTGTTTGGCAACATTAGCTTAACCGGCGGGGAAATCGACACTTACTCTGACATGGTTAAAGTGCGCGACTTTACCACCCGCCTGGATATTAGAGGCACCGAGGCCACCATTAACGGCCAGCTTAAAGTAGGTGGCGGGCCCTTATATATCTCCGGCGAGCTAGATTGGCGCCAATTGCCGGTGAGCGGTGAAATTCGCCTCAAAGGTCACGATTTAGAAGCCGGTTATCCGGGCATGGGCCGAGTGCGGGTTAATCCTGATATGACCATCACTTTAGGCGAAGTTGCCAAGGTAAGAGGGCGTATCTTGATCCCTTGGGCACGCATCGAGGTGAAAGAGTTGCCAGACAGCGCCGTGTCCTTGTCGTCGGATGTAATCATAGTGCAGCCCTCTGGGATTATCCCAGAAACGGCACCCAGCTTACCTGTCGACATTCGTATTCAGGTGCAACTGCTAGAGGACGTGCGTTTAGAAGCCTTTGGCCTAAAAACCCGACTCGAGGGTAAACTCAATATTGTGCAAAGGCCCAACCGAGCCATGCGCGGGACCGGTGAAATCCGCTTAGTTGACGGTAAATTTAAAGCCTACGGCCAGAATCTATTGATCCGCGAAGGCAGTATCTTATTTAGCGGCCCCTTGGATGTGCCTAACCTAAAAGTAGTGGCCATCCGTAACCCTTCGACTATGTCCGATAGCAGCATCACGGTGGGGGTGCGGGTTACGGGTACCGCTCAACAGCCGGAATTGTTGGTGTTTTCTGAGCCGGGTATGCCTCAAGCGGAGCAATTGTCTTATTTGCTACGCGGGCGCGGGTTAGATGGCGGTGGCGACACCGACGGCAACGCATTAGTGCAATCTATGCTGCTGGGTGCCGGTGTGGGCAAAGTGGGCGGGGTAGTAAGTGATATTGGCGAGTCGTTAGGTTTAAAAGACGTGGCGGTGGACACGGGTGGCAGTGGCGATGATACCGAGGTGAACATTACCGCCTATGTGTTGCCTGGCTTACAAATTGGCTATGGCGTAGGCGTGTTTTCCTCGATTGGCGAGCTAAGGCTGCGTTATGAACTGTTGCCCCGTTTGTACCTGCAAGCGGCCAGCGGTTTAAACCAAGCCATAGATCTGTTTTATCGCTTTGAGTTTTAGTTAACAACAGCGCCGAGCACCAAGCGCCCGGCGCCCAGCTAAATAGCAAGCCCTCGTCTTTTGCTGTAATGGCGGACTGGTGACCGTAACAGCTGTTTTGCTGGCTGGTGTTAGCGATACGGCGTTTAGTTTAGCGCTTTTAGATCTAACTGGGTGCTTGGCGCCGGGCGCTCGGCGCTGAATCACCTCATGTGGCAGATTCTGGCTTTGGGCGCACACTTGGCTCATGCTTTTTGCCGCCAGCTTGGGTAAAGTAAGAAACTGTGAATTTGCACACTGCCGAGTAAACGCCCGAATATGATGTCTTCGCCTTTATTGCAACAGGAACGGCTCGCCCGCGCTATGCTGGTGTGCATGGCGTTTTACGCGCTGTTTGCGATGCATCTGTATCTGCCACACCTGTTTGGCATCGGTCTGCAATTGCCCTTTAACCAAATGGGTTGGTTGTGCATGGGGGTGATGACCACGCTTGGGCTGTGGCATTGGCAGCGGCGCCGCTTACTGACCAGCCGCTTTTGGTTAGGCATGTTGGCGGCCAGTACCCTGCTTTGGGTTCCCTTCTTTTATCTGCATAACAATACCGTAGCCGGCCATGCTTTACCGCGTATGCTGGCGCTGTGTGGCGGCTTATTGTTTTATTTAGCCTTGCAGCAATGCCGCTTTAGCGAGCGGGGCAGGCGCTATTTACTTTATTGTTTACTGGCGGCGGTGAGTGTCGAAATCTTACTGGGTTTAGCGCAGTTTTTTGTGTTGCAGCCGGATAATGGTTTTGGCTACAACACCGAAGTACGCTCGCCCTACGGCATTTTTCAGCATCGTAATGTGATGGCCAGTTTCGTAGCCACCGGCATGATCTTAGCCCTGTACTTATGGCTGCATGAAGCCAAATCACCTTGGCGCGCATTTGTGCTTAAATCTGTGTGGTTTGCGGCGGTATTGGGTGCGGGCGGCGTGCTGATCGTATTATTACAATCCCGTGCCGGTCAGTTGGGCTTATTGCTGGGCATCTTGTTGTTACTACCTCTGTTATGGCAGATGTTGATCAAAACCCGTTCTAAACGATTATTACTTAGCCTGTTGTTGATCCCCATTGGCGTGGGGCTGGGTATCTATGGGCTGGATGCCTTTGAGATGAGTAAACGCAGCTTCAGTATTTATACTGATGCGGACGGTCGCTTCGATATCTATGCTCATGGGTTACGCATGTGGTTGGACAAGCCTTGGTTTGGCTTTGGCTACGGCAGTTTTGAGTCGGCTTTTTATAGCACTTATGCCACTTGGCGCGAACTCACGCCGGGCGCTGAACCACTCTTTACTGAGATGGGCCACCCGCATAATGAGTTTTTATTGTGGGCCATAGAAGGCGGTATTTTACCGTTGCTCGGCTTAGTGGTGATGAGCGGCTTGGTGCTGCAGTTATTGTATCGCTTGCCCATTGCCCAAAGTTTGGCCTGGGTGGGCGTGTTGACGCCTATTTTTATTCACAGTCAAACTGAGTTTCCATTTTATCATTCTCAGCCCCATTGGCTGATGGTGCTGGTATTAATCTATGTGATTGATGCCCAATACGGTCAGCGTCGCTTACTGCCTCAGCCGCCCAACTGGAGCCGTTGGCCAATCCGCGCCTGGGGTATAGGTTTGGTATTATTTATGGCCACGGGTTTGGTGGCGGGCCAACAGCTGACCCGCTATGCACAAAATGACCAACATTCTCAGGCCGAGCTTAAACATGTGGTTAATCCACTGATCTGGTATGACAGAACCGCGTTTTATCGCCATCATTGGCAACTCACTCACGCCTTGTTAAACAAAGATAAAACCGAGTTATTAGACTATGCAGATTGGGCGCGCCGCTTTGTCATACACACGCCGCGCGCCGGTGTTTATTATAATGCCTATTTAGCGCTAGGTGCTGCAGGCCAAGAAGATGCAGCCCAGCTGTGGTTAGGGGAAGCGCGGCGTTTATACCCTAATGTGCAGCTGCTACGCACGGCCAGTATTCAGCGGGCACGGGATCATTTAGCCGTTATTCAACCGGCCATGACGGCGGCTGAGCTCAACGATGCCATTCCGCTATACGACCATCTACGACCAGCCATAGGCGGCGCTTATTAAAGCCATGGTACGTCAATGTTGAATGTTGAATGTTGAATTGATGTTTTGTAGCTGTCCGTCTCTTTGGTAAAGAGAACTTCGGCAGGCCAGCGTAGCTGGATAATGAAAGGCGTCCAGCAATCAGACTAAATAGTCCGTCCGCTAGGCGTGATAAGACTACCTGATTATCCACAAAGCTCAGCCATGTTTCAGAGATTTAAGCAGCTATGAATTCAATAGGTTACAGGTAGACGCCGCCTCTTTGGTAAAGAATATGAGGCTCATTTTGGTATTTTGACCTTGTAGGGGCCAATTTATTCGGCCCGGTTTGTGTTTTGGTTGAAATCCAAACCTCAGTAACAGCCAGCAGAGCTGGCCTGCCGAATAAATTTGGCAGCTACAAAGAACAAACCGAAACCGGGTGCATTATAGCTGAGGTTCAAACGTAATCAGGTAAGACTATGTGCGTTTACCCTTGGTTATCAAGTTGCAGTAGCCGCTGCTGGGCTAAGGATAGAGAGCTCAGCGTTTCTACTTGCACCGCGTCTTGTTGCCAATTAACACGCTGACCGGTGCTGGCATATAAGTGTTCATTTAGACTGTCAGGTGTGACGTTGGGCGCCAGTTCAGCTCGCTTGCCGCCGGGCAGGTAAATGGCACCATTATTAAAGTCGACGGCAAAGGCGATAACGCCCGGCAGAATAAAGAACAACAAGCCCACGCCATTGGCGATGGCCACTACCGGATCGATACTGCCGCTTTGCTGGCCTTTACGCTCGGGATAAAAGACGGTGCCGCAGCCGGCTAATTGCGAGCTCAACACGCCTGCGAGCAACAAGGCGAGAGATTTTTGCTTGAAGGTGCTCATCTAGATTCCTTATTAAGATTGCGGGCAATCAGTGTACGCAATTGCGTCCGGGATGGGAGTCATATTCACACTATTATGACAGCCCTTGGCGTTAGGCAAGGTTTTGGTTGGCGATGCGCAGCATTTTAGGCCCAGCGCACATTTTTACACTTTTAAAAGCCTAACCGAGCTTGGTTTTATTAATCAAAGACTAGGGCGCGTTCTCATTTGACGCTTCGGCTGCATTAGCTACCTTTATAGTATTTGAAGTAACTACTTGTGAGGTAACGACTTATGAGGCATTACTTGCTACGAGATGATCAATGGGAGTGCATCGAAGAACTGCTCCCGGGTAAAGCTAGCGATAGAGGCGTGACAGCACTCGATAATCGCAAATTTGTTGAAGCGGTACTTTGGATTGCTCGAACTGGCGCACCTTGGCGGGATTTACCTGATTTTTATGGGCATTGGCACCGCGTTTACGTCCGATATAGTCGTTGGTCTCACAAAGGCGTCTGGCTCACGATAATGGAGGAGTTATCCAAAGAAGCTGATTTTGAGCAACTCATGATCGACGGTAGTATCGTTCGTGTCCATCAACATGGGGCGGCTAAAAAAAAGAGCAAGATGCAGAAGCCATGGGGAAGTCTAGAGGTGGACTAACGACTAAAATCCATGCTGCCGTTGACGCTTTAGGCAACCCCGTGCGCTTACTGTTAACCCTAGGGCAGGCCTCAGAATATGATCAAGCAGAGGCATTGTTGGATGGTTTTACGCCTAGCCAGGTCTTGGCTGACAAGGGTTATGATTCAGATGCGTTTGTTGAAAGTATTCAAAGTGTTGGAGCAGAAGCGGTTATACCCTCAAGAAAAAATCGATTGGAGCCAAGGCCGTTGGATCGTCATGTTTATAAAGATCGCAACTTGGTTGAGCGTTTCTTCCAAAAGTTGAAGCAATTTCGTCGTATAGCAACTAGGTACGAACGACTGGCAAAAAATTACCAGTCAATGTTGAGCCTCGTGTCAGCCGTTATCTGGCTGGCATAATTGAGAACGCACCCTAGGGTCTGTTGACCTTTCGCGGTTAAATTTTGTTCGAGTTAAACGCGTTTTTATCGCGACGAGAGGGGTGTAGCCTAGTCGTTCTAAGCAAACTCCCACTCAACAAAGAGAAAAACGCGTTTAGCCGAACCCGAAGGGCAGCATTTGTGGCGCCTTTCTACGGCGTTATCGCTTATTGATGGAGAATGACTCCATGGCACAAGCGATGCCTTGTATAAAGACTCCACAACCTGCTGCAAAAATCATCTCGAAAGGTCAACAGACCCTAATTGCCGAGACATCATTTCTTTGTCCGGTAACAAGGCTATAATGGCCGGTCTGACTGTGGCTAGGGCTCTGATTCTAATTAGAGTAGGGCGCGGTCTGGCACTTATCTAAGGAGCATTTTCATGGCAGAAGAAACCATTTTCAGTAAAATTATCCGTAAAGAAATACCCGCTGAGATTTTGTATCAAGATGACTTAGTAACGGCGTTTGCTGATATCGCGCCTCAGGCTCCCACGCATGTATTAATTATTCCTAATGTGTTGATCCCCACGGTGAACGATGTCACCGCCGAGCATGAGCAGGCCTTAGGCCGCTTATTTACTGTGGCGCGTAAGCTGGCCAGTGAGGCAGGCATTGATGAAAGCGGTTATCGATTAATCATGAATTGTAACCGCGACAGTGGCCAAGAGGTCTACCATATTCATATGCATTTGCTGGGTGGTCGTTGTTTGGGACCGCTGCTGGCGAAGTAGCCCTTGCTAAAAACTTATTTTAAAAAATCGTAAGCTAACAAATAAATGAGCTAGTAAAAATAAGTTAGCCAAAATAACACCTCTCTCAGTGAGCCAATTAAGGAATCTTATGAATCCATTTCGCTTAACAATAATGCTGGCCAGCTCGCTCGCTTTAGCTGCCTGTACTATGCCCAATCCATATTCTTCCCAGCCTGCGCCGGTTAAACCCAGCGGCCCCACACCCACCAAACCCAGTCAGCCGCTGCCACCGCCCGTGGTAAAGCCGCCAGTGATTGAGATGCCCTCGGCCCCGCCAAGCCCTATCCCTGAAATGCGCAGTGAAGACTTAAGCTATTTAGTCGACGGTCTGGCCAATAAGTTAAAAGGCAGCTCAGCCATTAACGAAGTACAAGGCCCGGTATTGCTCGATAATATCAGTAATCAAGCGGGTGGCCCGATTGATACTAATGGCTTAACGGCGCGCTTAAAAAGCAATTTAAGCGGTAAGTTTAATTTCGCCGATGGCGCCAAGGTGAGTAGCCTGCGCGAACAGTTGGCCTATCAAGGTGGCCGCGCCGACATTGCCTCGCTGGTGCGCTTAGGTAAGCAAAGTGGGGCGGATTATTTGCTGTCTACCACCTTAACTCGTAATGGCGCTAACTTGGCGTTAAAAGGGCAGCTGATGGAGCTGGCCAGTGGCGAGGTACTCTGGTCTGACAGTGTGAGTGGACGCTAATTTACTGGCGGAGTTGCTGCCTGCTCAGTTTCAGGGGCAGCTTACGCCGTTAGCTGGCGGGCTCACCAATCACAGTTGGCGGTTAGATACCCCTCAACAGAGCTATTGGCTGCGTATGGGCAATACGCACAGTGAAAGCTTGGGAATTAATCGTGGCCAAGAATTAGTGGCGCACCAAGCGGCGGTAGATGCGGACTTGGCGCCGCTTATTCATTATGCCAAGCCGGAGTTGGGGATCTTGCTATTAGACTGGTTGCCAGAGTCTGACTGGCAGTCGTTCGTGGGCGAGTCACATCAAGACTGCGCTCCCAACTTAACGCTTTTGATGGGTAAAGTGGCACAATTACATCAGCTAACGCCAGCGCTTAATGCCTTGAGCTTAAATGAGCAGGCCGAGCATTATCTGCGCCAGTTAAGCTCGCTTTCTGCTGAGCACCAGCATTATGCGCGCTGTTTTGAGCAGGCACGCCTTAATCTCAACTATACACCGGTGTTTTGTCATCACGACCTTAATGCGGCCAATGTGCTAGGCGCGCGACCGTGGTTAATTGATTGGGAATACGCCGCTTTTGGGGATGCCGCTTTTGAACTGGCGGTGATTGCCGACAGTTTTAAGCTCAGCGAGCAGGGTGCACGACAATTGTTAGCGGATTACAATGCCGCCGGCGGTGAGGTAAGTTACGCGCGTTTTCAGGCGCGCCGGCCTTGGGTACAATGGCTGACTGTGCTGTGGGCTGCACTGCAATATCAATACACAGGGCAGTCAGATTATCGGCTGCTACAAGAGCAAGCCACCCGCCAGTTAGCGCATGATTTAGCAGATTTTCAGGCTCGCTAATACTGACTTTCACATTCATATATTATCCACATATTTAGCGCATTTAACCGAGCGCACCATGGAGTTTCGATGGGCCCCTTTATTCTTGATTTGCACAGTTATGAGCTGGACGGTGAAGAGCGCGAGCTCTTGGCACACCCAACGGTAGGTGGCGTGATATTTTTTAGTCGTAATTACCATGATAAAGCGCAACTGGCGGCCTTAGTTAAATCGATTCGTGCCGTAAACCCCGGCTTATTACTGACAGTGGATCATGAAGGTGGGCGCGTGCAGCGCTTTCGCAATGAGTTTTTTCCCCTACCTGCTCCCGGCTTGTTGGCGCAGCACAACGGCAAAGACCGACTATCTCTGCTAGAAGACGCGGGTTGGTTGATGGCGGCTGAATTATTGGCGCTGGATATCGACTTAAGTTTTGCACCAGTGCTGGATTTAGAACGTGGCTCTGAAGTTATCGGCGATCGCAGCTTTGGCCAAGATCCCGAGCAGGTGATTGAGCATACGGGTGCCTACATTAAAGGCATGCACAATGCTGGCATGGCCGCCGTAGCCAAGCACTTTCCTGGGCACGGCAGTGTGCGGGCCGACTCTCATAAAGAAAGCCCGATAGATGAACGGGACTTTCACACCATAGCTGAGCTTGATATGGTGCCGTTTAAGACTTTAATTAGCCAAGATTTGGTACAAGGCATCATGCCAGCCCATGTGATTTACGCAGCGGTAGACGCTAACCCAGCAGGTTTTTCTGAGTTTTGGCTTAAGCAAGTGTTACGCCAGCAATTGGGCTTTAAAGGCTTAATCTTTAGTGATGACTTAACCATGGAAGGCGCGGCAGTGGTGGGCGGCTATGCACAACGTGCGCACAGTGCGTTACAGGCAGGTTGCGACTTATTGCTGGCTTGTAATCACCGCAAAGGCGCCATTGAGATCATCGAATCTTTAGCTCATGATTTGAGCTGCGATTTTTCTGCATTACGCGGGTCTGCAGCTAAAGGTGGCGATATAATACGCAGTGCACAATGGCGCGCGGCCAGTGAGCGGATGCAACGTTTCCTTGATCGCTAGCTGCGAACGAGTGAGCACGACACGAAAGAACCGGCCGATAAACGCTAAAAAATAATGCTCTCGAATGTGTTTTATGCAAAGAAAAAGTTGTGATCTAGATCACAACTTTTTGCCTTTCCTGTTAGAATAAGCCCCTCAACAGAATCTACAGTTATAACCACATCCGTTCAGTTGGTAGCCAGTTAACGCTACTAGCATCACCTCGAGTGCGCTTATAACCCTAGGTTTTACTGTCTTGTTTAAGGACCAGATAAATGACGAAGATTATCGTAGTGGGCGGCGGTGCCGGTGGGCTGGAATTAGTGACTAAGCTAGGTCGCAAATTAGGGCGTAAAGGTAAAGCCGAGGTGATGTTAGTAGACAGAAACCGCACCCACTTATGGAAGCCTCTACTGCATGAAGTGGCCGCTGGCGCCATGGACGCGGGCATAGATGGCCTTAGCTATCGCTCCCACGCTCATAACCACGGTTTTAGCTTTCACCTAGGCTCACTGAGCAACCTAGATCGCGAGCAAAAAACCATTACACTGGCTGCCATGCTGGATGAAAGTGGCAAGCCGATGTTGTCGGAGCGTACCTTAGAATACGATATCTTAGTGCTGGCGATAGGCTCAGTCTCTAACGACTTTGGTACCAAAGGCGTGAGCGAGCATTGTATTTTTCTCGACCGTCCGCAGCAGGCCGAGCATTTTCATGACGAGCTAATGAACCGCTTTATGCAGTATGTAGAGGGGGAGTTAGGCAGCGATAAAGTGGAGATCGCCATTGTTGGTGGCGGTGCTACCGGTGTTGAGTTATCCGCCGAGTTATATAACGCGGTTGAGCACTTAAGCGCGTACGGGTTTGATCACCTAGATCCCGACTGCCTGCGCTTAACGCTAGTGGAAGCGGGCCCGCGCATCCTGCCTGCACTGCCAGACCGCCTGGCTGGCATGGCACAAAAAGAATTGCGTGAACTGGGTGTAGATGTGCGCACCAATACCATGGTGGTGGAAGCCACCGATAAGGGGCTGATCACCAAAGATGGCGAGCTGATCCCCGCCACGCTGATGGTGTGGGCGGCGGGTATTAAGGCTCCCGATTTCTTAAAAGACATTGGCGGCCTTGAAAATAATCGTAACAACCAACTTACCGTAAACGGCACGCTGCAAACTACCCGTGACGACAGTATCTTCGTGATTGGTGATTGCGCCTATTGCCTGCAAGAAGACGGTAAAGCGGTACCGCCACGTGCCCAGTCTGCTCACCAGATGGCGAGCATGGCGCACCGTAATATTTTGGCGTTATTAAATAATAAACCTCTAAAAACCTATATCTATAAAGATTATGGTTCTTTGGTCAATCTTAGCCGCTACACCACGGTGGGCTCCTTAATGGGCAGCCTAATGCGCGGTACCATGATGGTCGAAGGCCTGTTTGCGCGGGTCGTGTATATGTCTTTATACCGTATGCACCAAGTGGCGCTACACGGCTATATTCGCACCGGCCTGATGATGTTTGTAGGGCGCATTAACCGCTTACTGCGCCCGAAATTGAAATTGCACTAACAGTGAGTAAGGGGTGAAGGGTGAAACGTAAAAAATAAACCCAAAGCCAAACCTGTGACCTAAATAAAAAACCGCATCTCAACATGCGGTTTTTTGTGCCTGTGCTGTCTTGTCTTGAGCTGTCTTCCTGACGCACGTCAGGATCTCGATTTAGTCTTTGTCCTTCGGCTCGGCCTTGGGTACGGCGCGCTCGGCTTTATGTTTATCATTTTCACGATTCATAAACACAAAGGTTAGGTACATTTTAGTGGGTAGTGACAACACCATGCCTACGGCGATGCAACCGGCACTCAGCAAAATGCCATTCACGCCCATGGCCTTGGTGTAATCACTCAGGTGCAAGTAAGCGCCTAATATAATCAGTGAGAAACCGATAATCATCAGTATTTTTAGCAGCCTAATCACTTTTTTATCGGTCATTTCTGCCTCCTAGCGGGCTTTATGCCGTGTAGTTTAAGCCTCTGTAAATAGCTTAGAACAGTAGGTGGCAGCATAATGTGATAATTATCCCGCTGCTAAAACAACGATGCTTACGAGGGCAGATTTTCAACCTTAATGGCCATTTTCACATACGCCACTTCACTCTTATAAAAACGCTCACCCTCTACTTGCATGCCAAACCGTTGATAAAAGCCGATGGCGGATTCTCGAGCATCACACCAAAAGTAACTGAACTTGGCCTGTTTAAGATAAGCAAAAATAGCGCTTAGTACTTGAGTGCCCACGCCTTGGCCTTGAAATTGGGGCAAGGTGGCGTATTTGCGCAGTCGTGCCTGCTCGCCCTCAATAAATACCGAGGCGACACACACCAAGTTATCGTCAATAAAACCACCAAAATGTTGGCCTGCAGCGTCGTTTTCTACCTGTGAAAAGGCCGGCGGTCTATCGGGCCACAGTACGAGGTGGCGCACCGGTATGGTTTGTTGCCAGTCAATTTGGCGAATCGTTAAATTGGGGTGTAGCCTAGGCGGCATGGCTTGGATCCTTTACTCACAGTTTTTATACCTTAAAAATGCCTTCTTCTTGAAAGCGGCTCATAATGCGTTGTTGTATCTTAGGTGCCAATTCTAAGCCAAATTGCTGGCCAGCCTGAATGGCTTCTTCTGAGATAGTCGGCAGCACTTTCAGCATTTTCTTACCCAGCACAGTGTTATTGAAGTCGATCATTTGCTGCAGTTCATCGACCGTAAAGTTTTTACTGTAAATGGGATGCATCATTTTATGGAAATGCCCATTAATGACTAATTCTTCGTTGATCAGTGCTAGGCTTTCTTCTTCGATAATGGAGAATGCTTTGGGATTAATGCTGGGCTGAGACTGCTGCAGCATATGACTCATCTGCTGGGAAAAGGCACTGGAAAACTGATTGCCCATCTCAATGGCGGATTGACCGGTTTGCTCGAGCAAAGTGTCTATTAATTTTATTTTTGTGGCCGAGATATTATCGGCCGCAAAAACTTGCACCGACCACATACAGACTAAAACGCTCACTAACAGTGATTTTTTCATAAAAGATCCTTCTTTGAGATGAGATGTTGTCGTAATGACTAAATTCATACTGAGCTTGAGATTATAGGTAATAAATTAGGTAAAGATAAGGAATGAATATATTTGAATTATATAGAGTAATTTATTTTTTAGATTAAACGTGGCTATAAATAAAGAGTTCAGTATTCAGATGGATTCGTTACTATTAATTTTATGATGGCGCATTTAGTGTTTGTTGACTGTAATAAACAACATCTTAAATAACCTACTGTATACTGATGATGAAAACAATTCGCGGGCTTAACTGCCCGCGAATTGTTTCTGCCTCAGTTACTAACTAATGACTTAAATGGGGTAGCGGGCAATCGCGGCTAAATCGTGGCCGCCGGGAATATCCGCTTTACGCACCGCCATTACCTTAGCGCCGGTGCGCAGTGCTCGGCAGCTAATTTCATCGACCACGCCATAATTGATGGCATCGCCTTCACCGGCAAAGCTCACCGCACCGGTTTCTTCATCTATATAACCCTGCACCACACCGTCAATATCCACCAATAAACGCTCTATGCCGCCAAAGGTAGCCAGGCGCGCCGCATCTGAAATATCGTTGGTGGTACGCTTTTGGCCGGTGCGCTCGGTAAATAAACGCTGAAAATCGTCAATCAAGCTTTGATAATGAGCGTCTAGCACGGGCCGTGCCGCCGTGGCTAACTCAGCTGGGCTTAAATGATCTGGGTTGCCAACAATACTGGACGGTAACACCTGTAAGCGAGTCAGTGAGCGAAATATGCCATCGAGCGGTTGCGTGGCAGCCAACACTAACGGATGGTGAGAATGCAGGGTAAAGGGCCGTAATGCGGCATTAATTTTGCGCACATAGTTTGCCAAGTAAGCATGATGGGCTTGCCCGCTGGGTTTGTGGTCTTTACCGCTAGAGTCTTTATCGGCCACGTGATTGGTGGCGTCCGCCGCATTATCAGGCAGGTTGGGCACCACTACCTCTTTGGCCGGTAAATCTGGAGACACTTGAATTAAACGCACCGCATTTTCTGACAGCGCCAGAATATAAGCCGTATGGGAAAACGTCACCGCTCGCAGTAATGGTTTAAGGTGAAACCGGTCCGACACTTCCACAATACTCTGTAGCTTATTGGCCAAGCGATAGGTGCGCAGTGACTCAGGCGTGGCCAGAATGGCGAGGCTGTTTGCTTGGTAATCCCAAAACCCTTTATCGGCTAACAAGTCATCAAATTGTTGCTGCAACTGCTGAATACGGCGCTTTTCAATACCGGCGACCTCCAGTTGTTTGATGGCTTTCTTGATCAAGTTATTAAGCGTGACCCGAGTTTGTTCGGTTTCACGGCTAATAGGAGTGGTGGCTAAGTAGATAGAGATGCTCGCATCTGAGCGTAGTAGATTAAGGTTGCCGACTTCTTCGACACTGGGCATGTCTAAGTAATACATCAAAAAACCTCCAGCAGGTGACTGAGATTTAACCATAGCATAATGAAGGCATAACAAAACCCCATTACCAAATAGGCGATGGCCGCAAAAATAGTTCCTACTAGTAAGGCGTTTCCTGCGATAGAGCGTGGCCGATTTAGGCGTCTTCAGCCGACTCCGACGCTAGCCGCATAAACTGGCTAAACAGTGGCTCAACCAGATGCATAGAGGAATTGAGCCTGTGGTCACCGGGAATTAAATGCAGGCTACAGTTATGCTGTTCGGCAAAGCGAATGGAATGTGCAGCAGGGATAATATCGTCTGACCAACCGTGCACCACGGCCACAGGTGCATACTGGCGTTGAGAGTTAGGCTGCCCGTTAGGTTGATAGTTAGGTGGATAGTTAGGCTGATAGTCCTGGACTTGGTAGCCGGGTATATACAAAGCAGGGGCCAGTAAAAATACCCCGGCAACCGTTACCGGTTCGCTTGCCTGCTTTGCACTTGTTGGCCTTTCACTTGCCAGCTTTTGAGCCGTAACAAGTGCCACATAACCGCCCATGCTGGAGCCGACCAGTAGCACCTTGCCGGTCTCTTTTTGTAAGAGCGACACTAACAGTTCAACGCGCTGATCCGGGTCGTCCATACCGCGATAATCAATGCTTTCAACGGCATAACCCTGTGCTGTAGCAAGCTCTGCCAATCTCGCTATCTTACTGCCCCAAGGGCCACTTTCTTTACCGTGCGCAAAGTATACTTTCATATTGAAACCCTTTTATGATGCCCATCTTTATGCAACAGCTGACCAGTAGCTTTGGTCCAGTAGATTTGGCGAATGGCGATTATGCATCAGGTCTGATTTCAAACTGCACGGATTCTTTGTGTAAGTTGCGGATCACCACAGTGCCAGCCAGCTTATCGTGCCAACCTTGCTTGCGCTTATCTATGCCTATCCAAATAAAGCCTAGGCCAAAGGGTACGGTGGAGATGATATAGGCGAAGTACCGGCCTATGGCTTGGCCGGTGCTCATTTTATTGCCCGTTAGCGCATCTACAATTTCTAGTTTGGTGGCTATTTTACCCGGCGTAGCTCGGTACTTTAACCAAAACCAGATGGTGCCCACAAAAGGTAATATATAACTAAATAGCAGATCCCAAATGCCATGAATATTTTTATCTTCAATAAAAAAGGCATCGCCATAGATGAAGAATAACGGCACCACCGTAATAATAATCAGTACCACCATATCAATCAGTGCTGCGCCACAGCGGATCCAAAAACCTGCGTATTCTTTGTTTTCCATATTTAATGTCTTCCTTATTAGGCAAAGGTTTTTGATATCTAGATCTTAAGCTATTTTAATATGCCATTTAGCTTATGCGAAGCCAACCTATGTGCTGATATGATAAGCAAGACGAGCCATGGTTTTAAAAATTGGGCCTTAATAAGCCGCCACATCTGTGCGCCGTTGACTTGCTAGACCCGGGTAGCACTAATACATTGATCTAGATCAATGTTACCTCTCAAATACTACATTGTGAGTATTCAGCATTGTCTATTAAAACTACAATGGTATTTACGTTTACAAAGCACTGAATAAAAAAGATTTTTTATTCAGTGCCAGCGCTTAAGTTAGGCAAGGTTTTTGTCCACTCGCTTTCTTTGACAAGGTACAAGAATGTCACATGCCCCGGTTAATCTTTCAAGACGCCAACTTTTTACTCGTCGAAAAATGACCGACTCTCCCGCATTGCCTTGGGTTAAAGAGGCGCAATTTACTGACTTATGTACCCAGTGCGGGGAATGTGTAAAGCACTGCCCCACGCAGATTATTCGCGCCTCCGATGGCGGTTTTCCGCGGGTAGATTTTCAGCTAGGCGAATGCACCTTTTGTTATCAGTGTGCCGACGTCTGTCCTGAGCCGTTATTTTTGCCTAAAACAGAACCTGCTTGGCAAGCCAAAGCGGCGATTTCAGCAAGCTGCTTGGCCACGCAAAACGTAGATTGTCGAAGCTGCGGGGACAGTTGTGAGCCGTTCGCCATTAGTTTTAAGTTGGCAGTGGGCAAGGTGGCCCAACCGCAAATAGACCTAAATAGTTGTACCGGTTGTGGAGCCTGCGTGTCAATTTGCCCAACCTCAGCCATTAGCATTAACCAACCCCAATTAGGGAGTGCCAATGTCACTTAATGAAGTGCATATTTCCAGTTTAGTGGTGCACGCTGTACCCCAACATTTGAGCGTGGTCAAGCAACAAATTGAAGCTTTTGACGGCGCAGAAATTTATGGCGAAAGTGCCGCCGGTAAATTGGTGGTGGTGATTGAAACCCAAAATCAGGGCTACATTACCGACACTATTGATGCCATCAACCAGCTTGAGCACGTATTAAACGTCGCCTTAGTTTTTCATCAAATCGAGAGTGAGCTCGATGAGCTGGATACTGAAATTACGCTGGACGATACAGCCGCAGCAGGTAAGTAAGACGGCTAGTAACCCAATAATAACTCTGAATTTGAAGCTTGAAGGGTGATGTATATGAAAATGACAAGACGCGCGTTTGTAAAAGCCAACGCCGCCGCCAGTGCAGCGGCCGTGGCTGGGATCAGCCTGCCAATTTCAGCGACTAATTTAATCGTCAGCTCCGATGAAACCGCCATTAAATGGGACAAAGCCCCCTGTCGCTTTTGTGGTACCGGTTGCTCGGTGTTGGTTGGCACCCAAAAGGGCCGCGTGGTCGCCACTCAAGGTGACCCAGAAGCGCCGGTTAACAAAGGCTTAAACTGCATTAAAGGCTATTTTCTGTCGAAAATAATGTATGGCAAAGACCGCTTAACCACGCCTTTGCTGCGCATGAAAAATGGCCAATATGATAAAGACGGCGACTTTGCCCCGGTCTCATGGGACCAAGCTTTTGATGTGATGGCCGAGAAATTTAAAAAAGCCCTCAAAGAAAAAGGCCCCACCAGTGTCGGCATGTTTGGCTCTGGCCAGTGGACGGTGATGGAAGGCTACGCCGCCTCTAAATTGATGAAAGCGGGTTTCCGTTCCAATAACTTAGATCCCAACGCACGTCACTGCATGGCCTCGGCGGTAGTGGGCTTTATGCGTACCTTTGGTATCGATGAGCCCATGGGCTGTTATGACGACTTTGAACACGCAGACTCTTTCGTGCTGTGGGGTTCAAACATGGCCGAAATGCACCCAGTACTCTGGACGCGCATTACCGACCGCCGGTTAAGCTACTCACACGTAAAAGTGAACGTACTCTCTACTTATTACCATCGTAGCTTTGAATTAGCCGATCGGGGCATGATTTTCCACCCGCAATCAGACTTGGCGATTGCTAACTTTATTGCCAATTACATCATTGAAAACGATGCGGTAAATTGGGACTTCGTTACCAAGCACACGCATTTTAAACAAGCCGCCACCGACATTGGCTATGGCCTGCGTGATGACGACCCACTACAAGTGAGCGCGCAAAACCCCAACTCTGGCGATATGTCAGATATTTCCTTTGAGGAATATAAAGCCTCGGTCGCGCCCTACACGGTAGAAAAAGCCGCCGAGATGTCCGGTGTGCTGCCGGAAGACTTGATTGCGCTGGCTCAGCAATACGCGGATCCCAATACCAAGGTGATGTCGCTGTGGACCATGGGCATGAACCAACATACTCGTGGCGTGTGGATGCAAAGCTTGGTGTACAACCTGCATTTACTGACCGGTAAAATCTCTGAGCCGGGCAACAGCCCGTTCTCATTAACCGGCCAGCCTTCTGCCTGTGGTACGGCACGAGAAGTGGGGACTTTCTCCCACCGTTTACCTGCCGACTTATTGGTGGCGAATCCTGAGCACCGCAAAATTGCCGAGCGAATTTGGCAATTGCCTGCCGGCACCATTCCCGCCAAGCCGGGCTTTCATGCGGTTGAGCAAGACCGCATGCTTAATGACGGCAAGCTCAATGCCTACTGGGTGATGTGTAACAACAACATGCAAGCGGGCCCGAACATCAATAATGAGCGCATGCCGGGTTATCGTAATCCAGATAACTTTATTGTTTGTTCCGACCCGTATCCGACCGTGACCGCGCAAGCCTCGGATCTAATTTTACCTACCGCCATGTGGGTAGAAAAAGAGGGCGCATACGGTAACGCCGAGCGCCGTACCCAAGTGTGGTATCAGCAGGTGTCGCCAGTAGAAGGTGCCAAGTCTGATTTATGGCAGATCATGGAATTTGCCAAGCGCTTTAAGATTGAAGAAGTGTGGGATGAAGCACTGTTAAGCCAAATGCCCGAGCTGCGTGGCAAAACCATGTATGACGTGTTATTTGCCAACGGAAAAGTGGATAAATTCCCGCTGTCTGAAGCTCAAGAGCTAAATGATGATGCCCAAGCCTTTGGCAATTACGTTCAAAAAGGCCTATTTGAAGAATATGCCGAATTTGGTCGGGGTCATGGCCATGATTTAGCGCCTTATGACGTTTATCACCAAGTGCGCGGTTTGCGTTGGCCGGTGGTGGATGGCAAAGAAACCTTATGGCGCTTCAACCCAGAATATGACCCTTACGCCAAGCGCGAAGGCCGTGATTTTTACGGTTACCCTGATGGCAAAGCGCTGATTATTTCAGCGCCCTATGAGGCTCCTCCGGAAGTGCCCGGTGAGGAATACGATCTGTGGCTCTGTACCGGCCGCGTGCTCGAGCACTGGCACACCGGCACCATGACCCGCCGCGTGCCCGAGCTATATAAAGCCGTACCCGATGCTCATTGTTTTATTCATCCCGATGATGCCGAATCGCGTAATTTACGCCGCGGCGATGAGGTGTTAATTGAGTCGCCGCGCGGTGAAGTGCGTGCGCGCGTTGAAACACGCGGTCGTAACCGCCCGCCAAAAGGCTTGGTATTCGTGCCGTTTTTTGATGCGCGTATTCTGGTCAATAAGTTGATTTTGGATGCGACAGATCCGTTGTCTAAACAGACCGATTACAAAAAATGCCCAGTAAAAATAACTAAAGTAGCCAGCATATAAGGGCTGTGAGCACTGTCAGTGCTTACTCAGGTAACAGGGCAGTTAGGATTAAGGTCACTCATAAATGAGCCATGAGTGACCGCAAAAAATGGAGAGGTTATGAAAAAAATCATCATGGCATGGCTTGCCGCCAGTGCGCTGCTTGGTGCCGTCACACTGGGTACAGTGCAACTAGCACAGGCAGAAGAAACCGCCAATATGCCCAGCCACAGTAATATCGGCGGTATTGGCGGTGTGGCATCGTTACGGGGTTTAAGCGAAATTGAAACCACGCGCCCAGCTGATGACTTTAAGCGTTTTCCTAAAGATCATCATTTAGAGACCAGCTATGTGTATCAACCGCCTTTGGTGCCACACACTATTCGCAACTATGAAGTGTCGTTAAACGCCAACAAGTGTTTGTCGTGTCATAGTTGGAAAAACGCCAAAGACATGGGTGCCACTAAAATTAGCGTGACGCATTATGTGAATCGCCAAGAACAAGTGCTGTCCGATGTGTCGCCGCGCCGATACTTTTGTTTGCAGTGTCATGTGCCGCAAGCGGATGCCCAGCCTTTGGTTGATAGCACCTTCCTAAGCGTTGATTCACTGCGTAAATAACACGCACTCAAAGAGTAGAGCGATGAAACTATTAAAGAGATTTTGGCGGCGTTTATCCACGCCCAGTAAAGCTGCAGCAGGCGTTATCTTGTTGATGGGCTTTATCGGTGGCTTACTGTTTTGGGGTGCCTTTAACACCGGCATGGAAGCCACCAATACCGAGCAGTTTTGCTCCAGTTGTCACGCGCCCATCGTTAAAGAGATCCGTGAAACCATTCACTACTCTAACCGCTCTGGTGTGCGGGCCATTTGTTCCGATTGCCACGTACCACATGGTTGGACCGATAAAATCGTGCGTAAGGTGCAGGCTTCTAAAGAGTTAGCTTTTCACTTTTTAGGCACCATAGACACGGACGAAAAGTTTAAAGAGCGTCGTGGTCACTTAGCCCATCGCGAGTGGCAGCGCATGAAAGAAAATAACTCACAAGAGTGCCGTAACTGTCATCAATTCGACTATATGGACTTCTCCGAGCAAGGCCCCCGCGCCGTGCGCCAACACTCCACCGCACTGGCTGCAGGAGATAAAACCTGTGTGGATTGCCATAAAGGTATCGCCCACAAACTGCCGGACATGAGAGACGTAGTTGGTTGGCAATAAGCAGGTTGGCAATAAGCGCCTGAACGAGAGCAAGAGGAGCAACGAATGAGCACTTTAGAATACGTTATTTGGCATATTTTAGGTTACGCCGCCATGCCGTTCATTATCTTAGGTGGCTTTATGGCCGTGGCTGTCGTGTGCATCAGCATTTTAGCCATGACCAAAGACAAGCAACTGGATTAACAGCAAGAGCGGGCAGGGCAACCTTCCCGCTTTTTTATTTTTGTAGGTAAACGCTTGCTCTCGCATTCCGCCGCGGGTAACGGTTTAAACTATCGACACCGACACCAAATCCCTTTTTCGCCACGGAATACACGGAAGAACACGGAACAATAGAGATCAGATCTGAAAAGGATCTTTAATGGTAAGGGCTAAAACAAAGCTTTAAGCCGTCAGCTGTACGCTATAAGTTAAATATAAGCCCTCGATCCTGTGACCTTTGTAGGCTGCCGCTTTAGCTGGCAGTCTTGCTCTGGCATTTCGCCGCGGGTAACGGTTTAAACTATCGACACCGACACCAAATCCCTTTTTCGCCACGGAATACACGGAATACACGGAAGAACACGGAAAAATAGAGATCAGATCTGAAAAGGATCTTTAATGGTAAGTTCTGAGGCTAGACCCAAGCAAAAGTGATAGGCGACATAAAGACTTAATATGCGGGCGGGTTTGGATGTTTAGCTTGGTGCTGGGCGCTATCTGCCATGATCACTTAATATTTTCCATCGTTGCTAAGCTTGTGTCAGCAGAACACTTCTCTAAGTTGAGGACGAAATGATGACCACTCATATCGAAATTAAACACCATGGGGCCGTGCTCGGCGTCACCGGCTCTTGTCATGAGTTACGAGTAGGGGAATCTTCAATACTGATTGATTGCGGCTTGTTTCAGGGCACCGACTTTCGTGAAGACTTGGATATAGACTTTGAAATTGAGCACATTCGCGCCCTCGTGGTCACCCACGTGCACGTGGATCACGTAGGGCGCATTCCTTATTTGTTGATAGCCGGCTTTAAAGGCCCCATTTTTTGCACCGAGCCCTCGGCGGAGCTGTTGCCCGCCATGCTGGAAGATGCGCTTAAGTTTAATGAGAAGTACAGCAAGCAGCAGGGTAAGCAAATATTAAAGCAAATGGAGCGCCAACTGCGCCCATTGCCGTTTGAACAGTGGCAGTCGCTGCTTGGCACCGATATTAAGTTTAGATTTCAACACGCAGGGCATATATTGGGCTCGGCCTATGTGGAGTGTGAGGCAGCAGGCGAGCGGGTCATCTTTAGTGGCGACCTAGGTGCGCCAAATTCACCGCTGCTCATTGAAACCACGCCGCCAACACAGTGCGATGTGTTGGTGCTAGAAAGTACCTATGGTGATAAAGATCATGAAAGCCGTGTTGATCGGCGTTTGCGCTTAAAGTCACTGGTAGAGCAGGCATTTATGGATGGCGGCTTGGTATTAATCCCCGCCTTTAGTTTGGGCCGTACCCAAGATTTACTGTATGAGCTAGAAGGCATTATTCATGAATTTGGCCAAGACCATGCGGCCCCCAATGTACCTTGGAATAAGCTAGAAATTATCCTCGACTCGCCGCTGGGAGCCAAGATTACCGAGCTGTATCGCAGTTTAAAATCGTACTGGAATCAAGAAGCTCAAGACTTACTAAAACAAGGCCGTCACCCACTAACCTTTGATCAGTTAACGATTATCGACAGTCATGAAGATCACTTGATTTGCCTTGAAAGCCTCGTTAAATCCGACAAACCGGCCATCGTGATTGCCGGCTCCGGCATGTGCGCCGGTGGGCGCGTGGTGAATTATTTAAAAGAGCTATTAGCCGATCCACACAACGACGTTATCTTTGTTGGCTTTCAGGCCGAAGACACGCCTGGGCGCGTTATCGTCCAAAACGGCCCGCGCTTTGGTGAGGACGATCCTACTGACGAACCAGACGAATACGCGTGGGTAGAGTTAGACGGTGAGCGCTATGAAATTAACGCCCAAATTCACAAGCTCAACGGCTACTCGGCTCACGGCGGACAAACCGATTTAATCAACTTCGCTCTGGCGCTAGGTCCACCACCCAGAGAAATCCGCTTAGTACACGGCGAAACTGCGGCCAAGCTGGTTTTACAAGCCAAGCTGCAAGCACTGCTGCCCACTGTAGATGTGGTGATACCACTAATGGAAGACGCAGGCTAAAATAACCCATATCGCTTAACCAAAAAATAAAACCCTCCCATGCACAGCGTGGGAGGGTTTTTAGTAATGAATCAATAGGGAGTTTGTTAATTACAGTCTGTAATTTTTTCTGGTGTAGAAGACTTTATAACTGAGACTAGGTTAGCTCTATCGCTTTCGTGATAACCCTTTTTTCTTGTCGTCAGTTGATAGTTTGATATTTCTATAGTGGCCGAGCCTTCAAATCCGCAAGAGTCAGCTTGAAGTTCGAGAGGGAAGCCAAAAGCCTTAGCAACACTTTTCATATCATTGAAGCAAAACCAGCGAGTAGAACCAGAAATTGGATCATACGGTAACAAAAGGGCAGATCGTGCAGATGGAGAGAAGCAGATTTCCTCTCCTCCGATAATACCTACCGTATGATTGTCAATTTTATAGTCATACTCCCCAGACACAGTGAGTGTTGAAGCTTGCACCGATGTTATAGACATCACAAAAATGGCAGCCGCCAGAATTAGCTTATGCATAATATTTCCCTGTTAGTGTTTTTTAGTCCGTATTTTTATACGCATTATTTATGTAGTTATAATTCTGGGCATCAAGATATCACTATTTAATTAATTGACTAGCATTATTATTTAACAGTCTCTTATTTAAGCTTGAGGTTAAAGTTAACATTTGAGCCGTTCGACAACCATTTTAAGTGAGCCCTGTAAGCCTAATTGTCTAAAAATCTGGCCACTTGTAAAATACCAAGCCTGTAGCGTCGAGAACTTTGTATGGCGGTCATCAGTCTTGACGCTAAGGTATGCTTACCTCTGATTGTCCCAACTACTGAGTTGGCATCAGGGTAATTTCGCGTATATCGCATCTGGGATTGGCAGAAATGGCATACACCACCGCCTCCGCGACATCGCTTGGGTCTAACTTGTCCGGTTTGGCTTCGTCAAAAAAGGGCGTGTTGACCATGCCGGGGCAGATAGTGGTGCAGCGACCATTCCATTCCGCCATTTCAGCCGCTAAATTTTGGCCAAATCCGTAAGCAAACCATTTGGTGGCCCCATACACCGAGCCTTTCAGGGTTTTCTTGCCGGCAGTGGAGCTGGTAATAATGAAGTGGCCTTGGGTTTCTTTTAATGCGGGCAAGCAGGCTTTGGCAGTAAACAATAACGCATTGATATTCACATCCAGCATGGTTTTCCACTCACTTGGCTCACCATTTTCGATGCCTGGTGTATTTACACCCGTGCCCGCATTGGCGAACACTACGTCAATTCTGCCAAATTTTTCTTTCGCTTTTTCAACCACATTCTGAATTTGGTCCAGCTTTGATACGTCTGCCGTTACCGCTAACACCTTGTCTTCACCCCAACGCTTCACTATTTTATTGAGTTTGTCGGTGCTTCTCGCCGTGATCACTACCTTGTGTCCCGCTTCAATGACCTTATCCACGGTAGCCGCCCCTATGCCGCTAGAGGCACCGGTGATCAGTACGATTTTTTCATTTTTCATGATGTTTATCCTTTTCGTTAAGCGATGTTTAGCTCGTGAACGTGAGCGCGATAAGCCTGTCATTTTTCTCTCACTACAGGGTAGTAGAGTGATCTAATATCAACAGGGGAGCGTTTCCTCTTTCATGCTGACACCACAAGCCGGAGTAATGATGAAAACTAAAATTATATTAGCGCTGACCACGGTCGCTTTTGCACTCACAGCTCATGCCGCTCAAGACCCTGTACCTGAGATTATTTTTGTACCCGATAATGCTCAAGTGGTGGAAGCCGAAAACAAATGGTTTGGTGGCTTTGAACTGGAAGCCAACATATCAGGCAGCACGCTGTTGGATATCAGTGAACAGGCGAAAGCCTTTTACACCGATAAGGGCTTTGAACTGAGCCAGGAACAAGCCGATGACGACGACATTGAGCTGCTGTTCGTTAAAGAGCAAGAGAGTGTTGAAGTCGATATCGAGTTAGAGCATAACGACATTATCGAATACAGCGTCGATTACGAAACTAAATAACGGCGGCTTAGCCGTGGATAATGCAACGGCGGTAGCAACGACGAGAGTGTAGGGCGGCAAGAAAAAGGGTTAGCGAAAGCTAACCCTTTTTTGTGCTTAAATTTTATCTATTAGCCATAAGCTTAGTGTTAGTTAAGCTGGCGCGAGTTAGACCGGATAGCGGGCGATTACCGCTAAATCGTGGCCGCCTGGAATGTCCTGTTTACGCACCGCCATTACCTTGGCACCGGTGCGTAAAGCACGACAGGTGATTTCATCCACCACACCATAATTCATGGCATCGCTTTCGCTATCAAACATCACTTCACCGGTTTCATCGTCAACAAAGCCATCGACCACGCCGTCAATATCCACCAACAGCCGTTCTATACCGCCGAAGGTGGCGAGTCGTGCCGCACTGGAAATATCCGTGGTGGTGCGACTTTGGCCCGTGCGCTCTTCAAACAAGTGATGGAAGTCGGCAATAATACTGGCGTAATGGGCGTCAAGTATTGGGCGGGCCGCCGTTGCCAAGTTAGCTTCGTTTAAGTGTTCAGGATTACCGGCAATCATGTCTGGTAATACGGCAGTCGAACTGAGTGAACGAAACAAAGACGCTAACGGTTGGGTGGAAGCCAGCAGCAGCGGGTTATTGCTGTGCATCAGTATTGGCCTAAGTGCGGCATTGATTTTACGCACATAGTTGGTCAAATACGCTTTATGGCCTTGCCCCGCAGAGCGGTGGCCACTGCCTTTAAAGTCTTTGTCGACCAGCTTATTAGTGGCATCTGCCGCATCTGTGGGCATATTAGGTACGTCAATCACGCGGGGGGGCGAGTTAGGAGAGATCTCAATCAGTCGTACGGCATTTTCTGAAAGCGCTAAAATATGCGCCGCGTGGCTAAAGGTAATCGCCCGCAGCAGCGGTTTTAGATGGAAGCGATCGGACACTTCAACAATATCGGTCAGCTTGTTCGCCAAACGGAAGGTACGCAGTGACTCCGGTGTGGCCAAAATCGCCAAACTGTTGGCCTGATGATCCCAAAATTCCTGATCCGCTAACAAGTCATCAAATTGATCTTGTAATGCTTGAATATGTTGTCGTTTATCGAAGCCAGTTTTTTCAAGTTGGCTAATGGCCTTCTTGAATAAGCTATTAAGCTGAGTACGAGTCTGCTTGCTCTCTCGGCCAAGTGGCGAGGTTGGCAAGTAGATTGAGATACAGGCATCGGAGCGCGTTAGGTTAAGATCACCGATTTCATCAGTACTAGGCATGTCCACGTAATACATTCAAAGCCCCTTGTAAGTCCAAGTTCTCGATTACCGAACATAGCACATGGAACAGCGAAATAAGCACCTGCACCGAGCAGAATCGCCACCGATCACCAGACTGAGAACCAGATCGCTTTATCGGAATTATTCTTATTAAATTTCAGCTTACTCAGTGAACTTACCACGGTTTTGCATTGTCCTATACGGGCTGTCCAACAAGCCCTCTAAGTAGGCCTAGTTGGCTATTATTGAGAAGGCACTTGTTTGTTGAGCTACGTATTTGTAGAGCTAACTGTTTATAAAATGCGAGGGAACAGATCATGAGCATAAAAAAAACGGCATCAGCACACTGGGAAGGCGATCTTAAAAAAGGCAAAGGTACTATCTCGACCCAGAGCGGCGCGTTGAAAGAAAATCCTTACGGTTTCAATACCCGTTTTGAAGACCAACGCGGCACTAACCCAGAAGAGTTGATTGGCGCAGCCCACGCCGGCTGCTTCTCGATGGCATTTTCTATGCTGCTGGGCCAAGAAAACTTCACTCCAGACAGCATCGACACCAAAGCTACAGTAACCCTAGAAGAGCAAAGCGACGGTTTTGCGGTAACGGCCGTACATCTAGCAATGACCGCCCGCATTCCCGGTATCAGCCAAGCCAAGTTCGATGAAATAGCCGGCAAAGCCAAAGTCGGCTGCCCCATCTCCAAGCTACTTAATGCCGAGATTACATTAGACGCCAAGCTGCAGAGCTAACGCGGAAAGGGCGCCTCGATGAGGCACCCTTTTGATTCTTCTAGCATGAGTGGCTTGTTAGCTTTATATCAATGGCGGATGAAGGTCTACTCCGCCGACACGCTCTGTAATTTGCCACTCACCACTTTAGCTAGCTGCAAACATTCACTGGATGTTCGGTCAAGCTAAAGTCGTTCGTCTCTCAAGACAAGCTCGCCCCATTTACGCTCAGCACATAACATCCGACCGCCAAGGATGGCGGGAGTGCCGAAATGGCAGGAGCACTTTTCGACCATGTCATGTGATGGTCGGCGGAGCAGATCCCTTCATCCGCCCCTACGTTGCGGAGTCGCCTATAGGTGACGTTAAGCAGCAATTTAGTGTCCAAAAACAGTACAAGATCCGGAAGCAAGCCGGATGATTTATCTATCATCACAGCAGCAGTAATTTACATGGGTGTCTTGTTAGCGCTATATCTCCTAGAGCGTATAACGCCGCCATCAACTGCGTAGCAGCCTAGCGCGATTTCTTGCGGCACGCAGAAAGCGTGATAGGTTGCAGAGTCAGATTGCATGGCCTTGTTAGCACTATTCCTACTCATTGTGAGTTCTGAATATTGAATCTGCGAGCCTTGTACCCGTTGACACTAATTTTGATAGTACCCTCAACTGCTCTTTACATGAGCTTTTTTCAGTAGGGTGAGGATAATTTATTGTATGGTCAATTTCGCCCCAAATTTCCTCGAATAAAGTTCTAACCTGAATCTCACAGCATATATTAGAATCCTCTTTTGGCTTAACTACATAATGAATACTTGTGTAATAGGAGTCTTTAACTTTTGATTCAAGCCCCAGCTGCTTAAAGAAGCTACTCGATTCTGGATCCCATGAATACGCAACTGGATTCTCGCGTAAAAACCAATCGCCGTTATCAAGTTGTTTTTGTATAAGATTATGTATATGTGAAAACTGATCTTGGTAAAGATGAAGAACTCTAACCCCTGCCAAATCTGTAACTTTTTCAAAAAGATTATCAGGTGTCAAAGGATCCTCTTCATCCCACTTTCTTTCAATCTTGCCCCTTAAATGATCTACGTCTTTAAGGCGATTTTTTATGGTATAAATTATGGGGTTTCCATACTTATTTAGTTCTGGCTCTAGTCGAAAAGTATCGACTACCGCATTCATAAAACGCTCGAACAGGTGCTTTTCATCAATATAAGGTTGGATAACTTTGTCAATAACTTCCTTATTCATAGATTACCCCAGCAAATCAATTCGTGATAAAAGATCTTCACAAAATTTGAAATAGCTATCTTTTGTCTCTCTATATTTATTACTAGATCCTCGCAAAGTATTCTGATGCTCTTTTTCAATATCGTTTGAATCTGGCACTCTCCACATTGGTATATTGTAATGCTGAGCCATTGATGGAAATGTATTATGCGTATGCATTACAGATGTTTCTCCAATAGGTTTTGCCATCAATTCATCTGTTAAATGTGATCTCATATCCTCCTGTATGTTTTCTTTAATTGTCACAGGTATTTGATTTGCGTAGTTTAAATGTGCATGAGCTAAATCCCATTTATTATTGGCTCCAGAATATTTCTTTGCGTTATATATTGTGTACCCTAAAAATGTAACGAAATCCTCTGGGAACACATGCCTTTTTTCTTCTGAGATTAGCTTGTAAACAATGTTAAATTCATCTTTCCATGCAGCTAATGCTTTGCCTATATTCTTTATGCCATATAGGCTAAATAAATCTGGTGAAGCTGGTACAAAAAAACCATCGACGGTGGATATTATTACTTTATTTAGAGACCCTAAACTTGGCGAAGTATCAATAATTACATATTCGTAACCATGAGTTTCGGCATATTTTTCTGCCAAAGTTCTAATTCTAGTAATAGTTCTAATTGCAAGGGGCTCACCTCTATAAATGTCAGTCCAGCGGCTAGCTACTTTTTCCTCGTATAAATGCAGGGTCAACCTACCAGGTATAATGTCTAAATTTTTTGTAAGAGTAGCTGGAGGAGGCAGTCGATCATGATCACCAGTACCTTCTTCGGTGGGTTTAAGTAAAAAATGGAGACTACGGGGAGTCGATGTTATTTTTTCATATTCATCAGCACTACATTTGTTTTTTGAAGACTCATAGCCTTCATCAATAAATGGATCCTCGACAGCCCACAGATCATGTATATACTCCTGACCCAAAGAATAAATTGTTAAATTACATTGCGGGTCAGCATCAATCACTAGTACTTTCTTACCCATTTCAGCAAGAGCATGTGCAACATGGTAAGTTAACGTCGTTTTCCCCACACCTCCCTTGTTATTGAAAACCGATATTACTTTCATTCTTTTTTCCTTTGTGTTTTAAAAAATTCATTATTTAAAATCTAAGTAAGATTTTCACTGAGTAACTCGGGTGCTAACAGCTTAATATTGCGCATGCGCGTTTTTGTGCATCGTATTTTTCATCGTTACCTCTGATAAGAGGCTGTTTTATTGTGATATTTTTAATATTGTTGTCACTTATCACGACGTTCTAAACGCGCATGCTCGAATTGTCCGTTGCTGATGCTTATTTTCTTCACCTACCTGACTTTTAACACTCTGATTTTCATCGATTTTATTTTATCCTTCGGATCAATCCGAGCATGACAGTTGTACATTTTTAGCATGCCTATGTTTAACAGAGTGCTGTTTATAGGGCGACTCTTGAAGAGCGAGACTCTTTTAATCGAGAATATTTGAGGCCAGATCATCAACATTACTGTAACTGAACTCATACGAAGCTGCCGCATTATAGACAAAGTGAGACGCAATTTGAAAGAGAAGCTGCAGCTTATACTCGGGAGTAGGATTTACTCCCACAGGCCACGCCGCAATTGGCGGGGAGGGCAAAGGGATCTGCGTAGCCGACCATCACATTACAGGGAAGTAATGTGCTGAGCGTCACAGGGATTGTGCTTGAGCGAGTCGGCGTAGTAGCCCCTTTGCACGCTAGCTAACATCTGATCGGAAGCAATGGTTTTAGTCGATTATTGCTCAAACATAAAATCACCTGCGCGTAAGCGAATGCTTCTTAGATTTTCATCCATCAATGAACTCCATTTTCCGCTATAATGCCGCTTCATTTTTTTAGCCTAGCCAAAAGCTGCTTCGTCGTTTTCGACCTAAGGGCGGCCTTGAGCTATTGGCTTGCTCAGTATTTTTTGAGCTTCAGCATTAGATTTTAAGTGAGATTTCAACATGATCGGATTTGACTACGGTACTTCAAACTGCGCGGTGGGCGTGATGGAAAACGGCGCGCCGCAGCTGTTGGCGTTGGGCGAGCATGGCCGTTACATCTCGTCCACCTTGTATGCACCGAGTCGAGACGTGATTGTTAACTGGTTACACAAAAAACTGCCTTTGGCTGAGCAACCAGCGTTTCAAAGCCAGCGCACGCGTCAGCTGCAAAAAGGGCAGGGCGCATTGCGCGAGCTGGTGTTAGACGGCTATCCCACCGAATTGTCGTTTGGCCAACAAGCGCTAAAAGATTACCTGCAAGAGCCAGACGAAGGCTATTACATCAAATCCCCTAAGTCGTTTTTGGGTGCTACCGGTTTACTGCCACAACAAGCAGAACTATTTGAAGACATAGTAGCGGCCATGATGAGCAATATTAAAACGCTGACCGAGGCGCGCTTAGGCAGAAGCGTCAACCAAACCGTGATTGGTCGGCCGATTAACTTTCAGGGTTTGCGTGGTGAGGAAAGCAATCGCCAGGCCATTGAAATATTAACCAATGCGGCAAAGCGCGTGGGCTTTAAAGATGTAGAGTTTCAATTTGAACCGGTGGCTGCCGGCTTTGAGTATGAAGCCAGCCTAAGCACAGAGACCAAAGTGTTAGTGGTCGATATTGGCGGCGGTACTACCGACTGCTCAATGCTACTGATGGGCCCCAAACAAGCGGCCTCCCATGACAGAACTGCCGACTTACTCAGCCACAGCGGTGAGCGGGTGGGCGGTAATGACTTTGATATCGCCTTTGCCCTAAAAGGCATAATGCCGAGCTTTGGCTTAGACAGCATGTTGAAAATCGGTAAGCCCATTCCTGCCAACAGCTTTTGGCAGGCAATGTCGATTAACAACATTCATAATCAAACCGAGTTTTATAGCGCCGCCAATGCGCGATTTTTAGAACAGCTGGTTCGTGATGCTGAACAGCCTGAATTACTAAAACGCTTATTAACCGTGCAGAAAAACAAGCTTAGCTATCGGGTAGTGAACGCCGCCGAGCAAAGCAAAATCGGCTTAACGGACAGCACAGAGCAGTTGGTGAATTTATCCGATATCGATAAAGGCTTGAGCTTAAATCTGGACAGAGAAGGTTTTGCCAAGGCTTGTAACCGCGAGCTAAGTGCCATTACCGCGTTAATGACCGATGCCATTGCCCAAGCATGCTGCGAGCCAGACGTGGTGTTTGTGACTGGCGGTACCGCTAAATCTCCGGTATTAAATGAGTTTTTACGCCAGCAGTTTCAACATACGCCCATCGTTATCGGCGACCACTTCGGCAGCGTAACCGCAGGCCTAACCCGCTGGGCGAACAAGATTTACTCTTAAGTGATGTGAGGAGTGAGGCGTAAAGAGTGAAGCGTAAAATCTTACACTTTAAGGACTAAAAGCTATCTGGCAACGGAATCCACTGAATCCACGGAAAAATAGGGAGCAGATCTGAAAAGATAATTAATGGTAAGGTCTAAACACCCCGTAGGCAGTAGGGGAGCTCTTACCATTTAATATGTTAGTCCCTTGTCGCACATGACCTCTTCCGTGAGTTCAGAACTTTTTCTGTGGGTGAAATAGTCTTAGTCAGTGGCTTTGGATCTTAGTGACTAAAACCTACCTGCCACGCTTATTTGTTGTGGGAGTCACGGAAAAGTGAAGGAAAAACAGGTCTCTTCGGGAGCGGTAAGTTTGAAGCTGTAAGCCATAAGTTGAAAAAATGGAATGGCCCGACTAAAGTAGACACCAGTTTAAGCAGCATTAAGTTGCTGCACATATGCGTTGGGGGTTAATCCTCCCAGCGCAGTGTGTTGTCTTACTTTGTGGTAATACTGCGTGATGTAGAAGTGTATTTCTTCTGCCATCTCTTTACGAGTTAACAGCCCTAAACGGCGGGTCCATTCCTTTTTCAGTAAAGCAAAAAAGCTTTCTGAACACGCATTATCCCAGCAGTTTCCCCGGCGAGACATGCTGATAGTCACTTTACGTTTATTCAACCACGTCATGGTCGCCATACAATGATATTGGCTGCCCTGGTCTGAGTGGAACATCAGCTCACGGCCATCAGGCTTCTGCTTCTTCCAAGCCTGCTTTAAGGCCTTAATCACTAATTCAGCACTATTAACCGGCCCTTGAGCCTTGCCCACTATCTGTCTGGTAGCAAGATCGATTATTACGGCCAGATAGAGCCAGCCTTCTTCACAGCGTATTTGAGTTATATCTGACACCCAAACACGGTTCTCTTCTGCAACCGTAAACTGCCGGTTTAACAGATTCGGCGTCGCAGTGATGCCTGGCTTATGTTTACGATGCCCAGGCTTAGGCGCAACACAAGAACGATAGCCCACACTCTGTAATAGGCGTTGCACTTGATTCTTACCACAAGCAAAGCCTTGGTCAACCGCTTCGCGCCACAATTTCCGATAACCCGCAATACCATGTTGCTGTTCAGCTTCAGCCAATAAAAAGGCGAGCAGACTGCGATGACGCTCCGCCTGAACCGAAGGCTCTCGTTGGCGCTGCTTCCAACAATAAAAACCCGCACGAGATACCTGGAGTACGCGACACATCACCAGTACCGTCCAGCTCATGCTGCGATACCGGTCGATGAAGGCAAATTTTATCGCCGTGTCTTGGTAGCGTACTCTTCCAGCTTTTTTAAGATATCGAGCTCCAGTTCAGCGCGCTCTAGCTTTTTCTTAAGACGCTTATTCTCTTGCTCTAACTGACGCAGGCTTTTATCTGGCCCTTCATTTTTAACGGGCTTATCCTGTTTCGAATCTGATTTGTCCATTATCCACTCTCGACGCCAACGGCTTAATACGTTCGGATGCACCCCCAGCTCACTGGAGATTTCAGCTAATGTTTTAGGTGATGAAACAGAGAGTTTAACGGCTTCCCGCTTAAATTCATTACTAAATTTACGTTTGGTTTGGTATTGCATTCACTTCCTCACTCTGAAGAAGTGTCTACTTATTCGGGGTCATTCCAAAAGACCAACCGGAGACGCCTAAATACGCCCAAGGACGGTGTCTGTCTTTAGCTGATAGCTGGCGGCTAACAGCCTTGTTTTAGCTCTTACTATAAAATATCTTTGGCTCTTTTCGCACATGAACTACGCCCGTGCGTTCCGTGGCAAATAGTTTTAGTTACTTGCTCTAGCTTGGCGCTGTATTTTCGCCTCACGCTGCAGTTAGTCTTTCTTCACCCACTCGGGCTTTCTTCTGGTTAGCACTAAAAAATAGATGGCGCCGGCGATCACGGCTATGGTTCCCCAGCCTAAGGCTTGGTTATGAGAAAAACTCACACCCACTCCCATGGCCATAGCGCCGCCCATAATCACGATTAAGGCGTAGTCGGTACTGGCGCGTTCTTGCTGGGCACCACACTTAGTACATTCCACTGCGCCAGCCAGCACTTTCTTATCACAAAACGGGCAGGTCTCTTTCACAATTACATTCCTATTAAAATTTAATATAAGGGGGTAAACATAGCGTTAAGCCGTCAACTAATTGCAACTCTGGCTCTTAGCCGTTTTACCGGTACCTCGCACTTAGGACGAAAACGAAAAGCGAGATCCTGATTTTTATCAGGAAGACGGCATAAATATAAAATACAGTTCTTCACGCCTTACCGTACGTTACCCCATATTCAGGGCTAGGGCTTCGGGATAGCCGCGCTCAAACGCCAGATCGATGGCCAGTGCTTCTACCTGCTTGGCGCTGTGTTGGCGGGTGTTCGCCAGTTGTGGCGAGAGGCGTGGTGTCAGATCTATCTCTTCGCTCACTTGCTCTAGGCAGTTCCACTTCAACCAACCTAGGCTGGCTAATTGCGCCACTATGCGGTCTGCAGCAGTCAGGGCCGATGAGGCTTTGACTATTTCTACTCGCGCATAGTGCGCACCTTCAAAGGACACATCGGCGGCGCGAAGAGACGGATCTGAGCCTGGAATTTGCTGGGCACCGAATAGTGGCTTGCCGCCCACGGTGGCGCTGGTAAAGGCGGGTAGTATGCGGGCCATGTGATCGATAGCGCCTTGGGTGCGGGCGGTCACATCTTCGCTCTGCCAGCCTTGGTCAATTTGTGTTTGATAAGGCTGCGGCAATTGCGGCTGGGCACTTAAAGCGCTGCTGGCCACTAAGCCGTTTTTAAACAGCGTGATGTTGTCGGTCATGCCGTGCAATTGAAATACGCCATTGGGGTAGGGCGTTAACTGCGCCATGCCTTTGGGCGTGCCGCGCTCGCCGTGAAAAATCACCTCAGGCCAAATGCCCTCGGTTTGCCAATGGGCCACATAAGCGGCCTTGTATTCCACTAAGCGCTGGCGACGGTAACCCGCCATATCATCTACAAGGCCGGTACGAAAGCCGCAGGCGTTAACTAAGAAATCCACTTTGTGGGTTTGAGTCGAGTCGGCCGTGCTGGCATTAGCGGTGCTAGTCGTATTAATCAGCCAGCCATCGGGCAATTGCTCAAGTTCAGTGGCGCGGGTGTTCAGCAGTAACTGGCAATGGGGTGAATCTTGTAGCGCCAGCGTGGCGGTGGCCGCCATGCGAAACAGGCTCCAGCCGTATTCTTGCACCAAGATCAGCGGAAACTTTAAGGAGTCGGGATTAAGATTGTGCGCCAATGGGATCAACCAATCATCGTGGCTTTGGGCTTTTTTGGGTAATGGCTTTTCGGCCAGCGCTACAAACTGCTCGCGGGTGTAACAGCGATAGTAATCATCTGGCTCACCCAATACCTTGTTGGCCGGATCCATGGTGACTAAGCGCTGATACTCTTTGGCTACTTGCTTGAGTCGCGGTAAGAGCGCATTAGCATCGCCGCCATCTGAAGTCGGAATAGCAATCACAGTCGGGCGGCGATTAATGCTGTGCGGATAGGCACGCACCGAGTCAATGGATTGGCGCAGTAAGGTTAAGCACTGAATATCGCTGATTTCGCGATACAGATTGCCGCCCGCATGCAGGTGACAAATGGGCGGGCCATTGAGCAAGCCGTTTGATGCTTCAATCAGCAGCGTATTAATGCCTAAATCAGCGAGGCGCAGTGCTACCGTAGCACCGGCTACGCCGCCCCCTAAAATACCGACGGTAAGGGGGCGTTGTATGGCGGCATGACAAGGGTGTGTGTTCATTTATTCTCAAGAAAGCGGTCAAAGTAAAACGCCGCCGCCCCACAATTGCGGGCAGCGGGCGATAAATATGTCCCGTCCTTGGGAGCTAAAACACGGCAGTACGCCATAAGCCATCCGTTCAAGATAAAAGCCAAGGCTTAAGACTATTTAGCAACGGAATCCACGCCTCTTTATTTATGAGAAGCACGGAAAAATAGGGATCAAATCTGAATAGATATTTAATGGTAAGACCTAAGACAAAGCTTTAAGCCATCAGCGGTAGCACGTGGTTTTAAGTCCGTTCTTACCAATAAAATATTTTGGCCCTTTTCGATCTTATCCCAGCTTAATTTTTCCGCGCCTTCTGTGTTCTTCCGTTGCAAAAATGCTCTGTCTTTTTAACTCGCCGTTTGGTGTTTACTTAGCTCGGTTAATAAGTCGTTGATCAGCGCGAGTCTGGCGGCGGCGTCGTGGCTGGGTATGGCGAAGCGTAGCTTAGTTGGCCCTTCCATTTTGTAGATGCGCGGTTGGCTTTGCAAGAGGCCGACTAAGAACATGGGGTCGATGGGCGCGTCTTGGGCAAATGTTATGTTGCCGCCATTGGCGCTGGCGTCGATCTTATCTATGCCTAACGGATTGGCTTTTAGCTTTAGGCTGGCCAGTGCCACCAAGTTTTTGGTGGGCTCCGGTAATAAACCAAAGCGGTCAATCAGCTCTACTTGTAACTCGCGAAGCTGCACATCATCTTCGGCGGTGGCAATGCGTTTATACATGGATAAGCGCATGTTTACATCGGGAATATAATCGTCTGGTAAGAGTGCCGGTACCCGCAGTTCAATCTCGGTTTGGGTGCGCAGCAGTTGATCCAGTGCTGGCTCTTTGCCGGACTGCAGGGCTTTTACTGCTTGCTCAAGCATTTCCATATACAGGCTAAAGCCGATGGTGGTGATCTGGCCACTTTGCTCAGCACCCAGCAGTTCGCCGGCACCGCGAATTTCAAGGTCATGAGTGGCCAGTGCAAAACCGGCACCTAAGTCCTCTAGTGCTGAAATGGCCTCAAGGCGCTTTTTGGCATCCGTGGTCATGCGCTTAGGATCTGGCGTCATCAAATAGGCATAGGCCTGATGATGGGAGCGACCTACGCGGCCACGCAATTGGTGCAATTGCGCTAGGCCGAGTTTATCTGCGCGGTCCATGATAATGGTGTTGGCAGTGGGCACGTCGATACCGGTTTCAATAATGGTGGAGCACAATAATACGTTGTAGCGCTGATGGTAAAAGTCGGTCATCACTCGCTCTAGCTCGCGCTCTCGCATTTGGCCGTGGGCCACGGCAATGCGCGCTTCTGGCACAAGAGTAGCCAGTGTTTCGGCGGTATTCTCGATGGTTTGCACGTCGTTGTACAGGTAATACACCTGACCGCCACGCTTGAGCTCACGCAAGATGGCTTCACGGATGGTGGCGGGATCTGACTCTCGCACAAAGGTTTTTACCGCTAAGCGCTTGGCCGGGGGCGTGGCGATAATCGACAAGTCGCGCATGCCGCCCATGGCCATGTTTAAGGTGCGCGGAATAGGCGTGGCGGTGAGCGTAAGAATGTCCACGTCAGCGCGCAAGGCTTTGATCTGATCTTTTTGGCGCACCCCAAAGCGGTGCTCTTCATCCACCACCAATAAGCCTAAGTCTTTAAAGCGAATATCTTTGCTTAATAACTTATGAGTCCCGATCACAATATCTAGGGTACCGTCTTCCATGCCGGCCAAGACTTTCTCTTGCTCTTTGCCGGTTTTAAAGCGGCTGATCATCTCGATGCGCACCGGCCAGTTGGCAAATCTGTCTCTAAAATTGTCGTAATGCTGTTGCGCCAGCAAGGTAGTCGGCACTAATACCGCCACTTGCTTGCCGTCGTGCACTGCCACAAAGGCGGCGCGCATCGCCACTTCGGTTTTACCAAAGCCTACGTCACCACACACTAAGCGGTCCATGGCTTTGGGCTGAGTCATGTCGGTGAGCACGGCGTTAATGGCCATTAGCTGATCGTCGGTTTCTTCAAACGGGAAGGAGTCCGAGAATTGGCGATAGGCTACTTTGTCGTGACTCATGGCTTGGCCTGGTTGTGCGGCGCGGCGCGCGTACACATCCAGTAATTCCACGGCTACGTCTCGCACTTTTTCCGCGGCTTTGCGTTTGGCTTTGGCCCAAGTCTCGTTACCCAGCTTATTTAAGGTGGGGTCATCGGCACCGCTGTAGCGGCCCACTAAATGCAGCGCGGTCACCGGCACATACAGCTTGTCGCCGCCGGCGTATTCCAGCGTTAGGTATTCCGACTTTAAGCCGCCGGCATCCAGCGTTTGCAGGCCGGTGTAGCGGCCCACGCCGTGATCCAAATGCACCACCGGCTGGCCAATGGATAGCTCGGCCAGATTACGAATCAGCGTATCTGGGCTTAGGCTCTTGGACTTTTCACGGCGGCGGCGCTGAATCACGCGCCCACCCAGTAAGTCGCCTTCGCAAATCAGCGCTATGCTATTTTTCGCGGCTTTGGCACTCAGGATAAAACCTTGGGACAGTGGGCCGACTAAGAGCCCGATGGCATCTTTCCCCTCGGCAAATTCGCTAAGGCTGTTATAAGGCCAAGGCTTAATGGCGGAGCCTGCAAATAGCTCAATTAAAGCTTCACGTCTACCGGCCGTTTCGACCGAAAATAACACCCGGCCTTTAAAATCTTTGCAAAACGACAGCAACCGACTTAAAGGTTCGCTTTTTTGATGCTCAACTTCTAATTCTGGCAGCGGGCTAATGGGGGCATTGAGCCGGTCGCCTTTTTCTAATACTGGCGTTTGGTTAAGTTGTAATTGCGGCCAGTGATTAAGCTCGGCCAATACCGCATTCGGTTGCAGATACAGCTCATCCGGTGGCAGCAGGGGGCGCATAGTGTCGTAGCGACGCTCTTCATAGCGAGTTTGCACATCTTGCCAAAAGGTATCGGCGCTCGTAGATAGCTCGCCCACGGTGAGCACTAATAACGACTCAGGCAGTGAGTCAAACAAGGTTTGAGTGTGCTCAAAAAACAGTGGGAAATAATGCTCAATACCCGCCGGAAACTGGCTTTGACTGACTCTGTGATACAAAGACTCAGGCTCGTTGCGCAGCGCAAAGCGCTCGCGATAATTACCGCGAAAGCGCTCTATGGCCGGTGCATCGGTAGGGAATTCTCGCGCCGGTAACAGGCGCACTGAGCTTACGGTGTCACGAGAGCGCTGGGTGTCTGGGTCAAAGGGGCGCAGGGTGTCAATTTCATCATCGAAAAAGTCGATACGAAAAGGCTCGCGAGAACCCATCGGATACAAGTCGAGCAGGGCACCGCGCGCCGCATATTCGCCGTGGGTCAGCACTTGATCCACGGCTCGATAGCCGGCGCGCTCTAAACGTGAGCGCAGGCCATGCATATCTAATTTATCGCCGGTTTTTAATAACAGGCTGTTTTGCTCTAACCAGTCCCGCGGCGGGGTGCGCAGCATGAGCGTAGTAATGGGTACGATCAGCACGCCACGCTTAAGGGTCGGCACGCCGTATAAGGTTTCTAGCCGCTGGGAAATAATATCTTGATGAGGCGAAAACTGATCGTAGGGCAGGGTTTCCCAATCTGGGAACAGCTGCACCGGCAATGGCTGCTTTTGACTTTCGTCTTGTTTCAACAAGTGCCGCACTTCTTGTTCTAAACGCAGTGCGGTGGGCGTGTCCGGCACCACCAACAGCACCAGTTGTTGCTCGCGGATCACCTGTTGGGCGATGGCGAGACTTAAGCTGCTGCCAAGCAGTTGCCCAAGGCTGGCTTTAGGTCTGGGCGTGGGGCTAGCTATCTGGATCATTATGTTGTGGGGCCGTCTTGTTGGGCGCGGCGTTCGGCGCGGGCTTTAAGTTGCTTGGCCTGTAATTGCAGGCTGGCACGAATAAGGGCGTCGCGGTCTTGCTCGCGAATGGCGGTAAAGTCACAGCGATAGTGGTGAGGCTCTTGAGCCTCTTGCTGCGCCTTAATCTGACCATAACCGTATACGGACACCGATAGCTCGGGTAAAAACAGCTTAAAGCGTAAAATGCTGTCGTTTGCCCAGTGAGTAGGTGAGATAAAAGTAAAACCGCCGCCGCCTAAGGTTAAGGTATGATGGCGCTCAGCAGGGTCGTCTTCGCTGGCTAATACATAGCTGAGCACTAAATCGATCTTACGTGATTGCGAGTTAATGATCTCGACCAAATCGCCGGCATGTTCGTCTAAGTTGCGTAACATGCGGGCATTATTGGTATCGATGCGGGTAACTTCACTGATAAGCTTGAATGGCGCCGGAATTTGGGCCTCCAAGGTGTCGACGTTGGGCACGGTTTCGCCATCCGCCAGTGGGCACAAGTTAACTTGTGCTCGGTAGTCGATGCTGAAATAAGGGTCTGCCATCATTCGCTGCTCTTGTTGCGCCATTCACATACCTTTATTATTCCGCAACTTGCGGGTTAGGTAAAACTCTTTAAAAAACGGATGATTAGACCATGTTTCAACCCCTGACGTTAATGTTGGGCTTACGCTATGCAGGCGCACGAGGCCAACGTAGCTTCGCGTCCTTCGTATCTGGCTTTTCGACCATCGGCATTTTGCTCGGTGTGGCCGCACTGATTGTGGTGTCGGCGGTGATGAACGGCTTTGAACAACAGCTTAAAGACCGGCTGTTAAGCGTGATCCCCCATGCCCTAGTGACCGATGCGCAAGGCAAACTGGCGGATCCCGCGCAATACCAAACGCTGTTTGCTGACAATAAAACCGTGCTAGCGAGCGCGCCCTTTATTCGCGCCGAAGCCATGGTGCAGGGGCCGCGCCATTTAACGGGCGTGGAGATGTATGGCATAGACCCCGCTAATGGGCAAGACAGCATCTTACAAACCCTTGATCCGCGCACCCGTGAATACTTTGAATATTTGCCCTATGGATTAGTGATGGGGGCGGGCGTGGCCTATTCATTAGGTGTTGAAGCGGGCGATCAGGTGCGCGTGACTGTGACTGAGGGCAGCCGTTTTACGCCGCTGGGGCGCGTGCCCAGCCAGCGCTTGTTTACCGTGGTGGGTACTTTTAGCACCGGCACCGATGTAGACAACCAGCTGATCATTACTCGTTTAGCAGATGCCAACCGTTTATTGCGCTACGCACCCAATCAAGCATCAGGCTTGCGCTTGTGGTTAGACGACCCCTTTGCGTTATCGGCCTTGCCAGCGCTGCCCGATGGGCTTGAATATGAAACCTGGCAGCACAGCCGTGGCGAGTTATTTCAAGCGGTAGCCATGGAAAAACGCTTAATGAGCCTAATGCTGGCGCTGATCGTATTGGTGGCAGCCTTTAATATTTTGTCGGCCATGGTGATGGTGGTGACCGATAAAGAAGCGGAAATCGCCATGCTGCAAACGTTAGGCATGAGTCGCGAGCGCATTATGACGGTGTTTATGATCCAAGGCGGCTTTAGTGGCGTGCTGGGCAGCCTATTGGGCTTTGGCTTGGGCGTGTTGGTGAGCCTCAATTTAGATGCGGTGCTCAATGTGCTGGGCATTAATTTTTACGGTGCCGCCGGAGGCAGCCAGCTACCGGTGCTGTTATTGCCGACTCAGCTGATAACCGTCTTATTTTCTACTTTAATTCTTTGCGTGTTGGCCAGCCTGTATCCGGCGTGGCGAGCATCACGCGTTCATCCTGCCGAGGCGTTGCGTTATGAATAACCCCCTATTAGTGGTTGAAAATTTAACCAAAACTCATGTAGACGGCGCCGAGCCCATCACCATTCTAGATGGCGTGAGCTTGCAGCTAGCCAAAGGCGAAAGCTTAGCCGTGGTCGGCAGCTCGGGCTCAGGTAAGAGTACCTTATTGCATTTGCTGGGCAGTTTAGACGCGCCTACTAGCGGGCGAGTATTGATTGACGGTGATGATCTGCACCAGATGCGATCGCGTGCTCAAGCGCGGTTTCGTAATCAGCACATGGGCTTTATCTATCAGTTTCATCATCTGTTAGGCGAATTTAGCGCGCTTGAAAACGCCGCCATGCCGCTGTTGATTGCCGGCCGCCCGGTATCTGAAGCCAAAGCAGAAGCGGAAAAGCTATTGAAGCGCGTGGGTTTAGGCCATCGTCTTGAGCACAGGCCCTCTGCGTTATCCGGCGGTGAGCGCCAACGGGTAGCCATTGCCCGTGCCTTGGTGAATAAGCCGCGCTTGGTATTAGCGGATGAGCCCACCGGTAACCTGGATGCCCACAGTGCCTCTGAGGTGTTTGCTTTATTAGCTGAGCTGCAAAGCGAGCTGGGCACTGGCTTAGTGGTAGTGACTCATGACTTGGGCTTGGCGGCGCGTTTAGATCGCCAATGTCAGCTGATAGACGGTCGCTTGGTCGATGGCCAGTTAGTGGACGGGCGCTGGGCGAATGAAGGCTTGTTGCGCACTAAAGACCAATTGGTGGTGGCTAAACTGATTTCACAGCAGGAGCAAGCTTAATGTTTCGTCCGTTAAGTGTGTTTTGGGGCTGGCGATTTAGCCGTGCCAAACGCCGCAATCGCTTTATCTCCTTTATCTCGGTGGCGTCCATCTTGGGCATTGCTATCGGGGTTAGCGCGCTGATCTTAGGCTTGTCGGCCATGAATGGCTTTGAGCGCGAGCTGGAAAATCGCATTCTTTCGGTGATCCCCCACGGCCAGTTGGTCACGGCCAAGGAGCCGGTGGCCGAGTGGCAGCCCATTGCCGAGCAGCTCAATAATGAGCCAGGCATAGTGGCGGTGTCGCCGTTTGTGCCGCTAGAGGGCTTATTAAGCCGCGGTGCCAAGCTTAAAGCGGTGCGCATTCAAGGGGTAGATCCCACGCTTGAAGCGCAAGTTTCCACTTTGGCGCCTTATTTAGATGGCGCCAGCTTAACCGTGCTGAAGCCCGGCGAGCGCGGCTTGGTGCTGGGTAAAACCATTGTCGACCAATTAGGGCTCAAGGTCGGCGATGCGGTGTCGTTATTGCTGCCAGCTCCCGGTGGTGATGGTTTTGCCTCACCCAAGCGCCACAGCTTTACCCTGCAAGCGGTGCTGAGTTTAGGCGGCCAGCTGGACAGCGTGCTGGGTTATACCCATCTACAAGATGCCCAACAATTGCTGGAGCTGGATGATGCGGTGATGGGCTTTCATATTCGGGTAGATGAAGTATTAGCGGCGGATAAAATCACCATGTATGCGGCCATGGGCCTGCCAGTGGCGTTTTATGTGAGCAGCTGGATGGAAAGCCAAGGCAATATTTATCACGATATTCAGCTGGTGCGCACCTTGATGATAGTGGTGTTGCTGCTGGTGATGGCGGTGGCCAGTTTTAATATCGTCTCCACCTTGGTGATGGCGGTTAACGAGAAGAAGGGCGACATTGCCATCTTAAAAACCATGGGCGCGGGACCCTGGCAAATTCGGGGCGCTTTTGTGGTGCAAGGCATGCTCAACGGTATTACCGGCGTGCTGCTCGGCGGGCTGGTGGGCTTATTGCTTGCCACGCGGCTATCGGAAATCGTCGGCGGAATTGAGAAAATAACGGGGCATAGATTCTTAAACCCAGATATCTATTTTATCGATTTTATCCCTACCGAGTTTCACTGGGCAGATTTATGGCTGGTAACAGGCTCGGCCTTGACGCTGATTTTTATCGCCACTATTTATCCCGCTTGGCGCGCCGGTAAGCTGCTACCAAGGCAACTGCTGGGAGAAGCTTAAGACACAGCGCCGAGCGTTAAGCTGTCAGCCATCAGAAAGACATAAGAATAAATCAGTGCCAAGTTAAATCAAAAAAGCCCCATTCCGAGAATGGGGCTTTTTTATGGCTAAATGATTTACGCCTGCGGCATAATGCGAGAACAAGTGTTCGCCTACAAAAACACCACCTTACGTTGTAGGTGCTGTATTTGGTTTTGACCTTGTAGCTGCCAATTTATTCGGCAGGGTTTTGCTTTTGAATAAAATTATCTTGTTACCAATAAGGCCAAATCCCGCCGAATACTCTTTACATAAAACAGGGGGTACAGAAGCAGTATCTTGTCTAATTTTCATCAGGAAGACGGCATAAGGGCGAGATCCTGACGTGCGTCAGGAAGACGGCACAAACACAAAACATCGCTCTCTGCTGTCATACTGAGCCTGCCCCGGTATCTCGCTCTTGGTCTTAAAACAAAACCCAGATCCTGATTTTCATCAGGATGACGGCATAAGGGCGAGATCCTGACGTGCGTCAGGAAGGCGGCAGAAACACAAAACACCGCCCTTTGTTTGGCTCTGTGCCCTTAGCCGTTATCCTGAACTCGTTTCAGGATCTCGCTCTTTCTTTAGCTCGGCGCTGTATTTATCTTCTTCTCGCTTGCCAAGCGCGGATGATTTTGCAGCGCCAGTAGAGGCGGGTGAGTAACCAACCGGCCAGTGCGGAGATCACGGCCAGTGTGAAGGCGCCGGTCAGTAGCGGTGGGGCTATGCCCCAAAAATCATGTTCTAACAAATTTGTAAAATCGCGCACCGGTAAGCCCAGCATACGCACACCTAATTGATAAGCGCCGTACATCATGGGCGCTATGGTGAGCGGGTTGCTGAGCCACACCACGGCAATGGCGAGCGGCAGATAACCACGCAGCGCTAATGCCAAGCCAATGGCGATAAAAGAGTGCAACGGCAGGGGGAGCCACACGGCAAATAAGCCAGCCGCCATGGCAATGGCTGAAGAATGGCGGTTGTGATGCCAATAGTCGGGCTCCAGCAGCCGTTCTCCAAATAGTCCGAGCAGCTTATTGTTACGCAAGCTTGCTTGGCTGGGCATTTTGGATCTGAGCCATTTACCTAACATTATTGGCGAGACCTTCTGCGTTTCCAGCGTTTAGCGATATTCCAGCGCCACAAACCGTGGATCACCATGTAGCCGATAGCGGCACTCACTACCGCCATCACCAAACAGCCCAATAAAAATGGCGGTGCCACAGAGGTCATGGCATTGCTGAGCCAGGCGAGGCTGAGTTCAAAGTGTTTATAGTGATGGGGGCGGTTAAGTAAAAATGAGCCAAGGCGATAAGCGAAATAAAACATCGGGCCCATGGTCAAGGGGTTGGTCAGCCACACCAAAGCCGCAGAGAGCGGCAAATTGACCCTAAAGAACATGGCCAGCATGGCCGCCACGACCATTTGAAATGGGATCGGCATCCAAGCACAAAACAGCCCCACGGCAAAAGCGCCGGCGGCTGAGTGTCGATTAAGGTGCCATAAGTTATTGTCGTGAAGCCGACTCCCTAACAACCCTAAATGTTTATTATTTTTAATGGTGCCCGGATCTGGCATCAGGCGTTTTAACAGCTTTTTTGGCATTTATATTAAGTCCGCAATACTTACCTGATGGATAAGCGACTTTTTACATTTTGCTTAGGCGTATCAAGCATCATTATCTGGCCTTGGCTGCCGAGCTGGGACCATTGGATACCGCTGGCCTGCTTAAGCTTAATAAGCTGGCGGCGCAGGCCGATGCTGGCGTGTTTATTGCTCGGCTTTGTGTGGGCGCTTTGTTATAGCCATTGGCAATTAAGTTGGCTGCAATATCCCACTTTGTTTGAACGTACGCAAATCATTGCCGCCCAAGTTGAAGCGGTGCAATCACATGCTCATAAAAATAGTAAATTGATTGTCAGGCTCAGCCACCTCAATGGTCAAGCACTTTCCCCAGAGCCGCGCCTGTTACTGAGTTGGCAAAGCGAGCAGCCACCGCCTCAGGTGGGCCAGTCTTTACAGACCATTACTCAGTTACGTTTGCCCCATGGTTTACATAATCCCGGCACTTTTAATCGCAGCCGTTGGCTATTAGGTCAAGGTATAACGGCGCAGGCCAATGTGAGCAGTTTGCTTGAGACTAGCGTTACTACCATACCTATTACCCTGGATCGCCGTGCGCGCTGGGTGATGGCCTTGCAACAACACACCCAAGACTTGAAGGCGCAAGCGTGGATTTTGGCGCTCAGTGTCGGCGATAAAAGCGGTTTAGAAATGGATGATTGGGCCATGTTGCGGGGCTTAGGCATCAGTCATTTGTTTGCCATTTCTGGCTTGCACATAGGTTTAGTGGCGGGTTTAGGCTTGTTACTGGGGAGAGTACTGGAGAGAGTGACGGGCCAGCGGCGTTACGGGGTACTGTTAGCCGTGGGGCTGGCCTTGGCTTACGCCTGGTTGGCGGGCTTTTCGGTGCCCACTCAGCGGGCGTTAATGATGCTGATCTTTTGGCTGAGTATTATGGACTGGGGGCGCTTTTGGAGTGGTCGGCGTATTTTATTGTTGACTGTCAGCGTGCTGTTAGCTGTTAATCCTTGGCTGGCGCTTAATCACGGCTTCTGGTTATCTGTGCTGGCGGTGGCCGCCTTGTTGTTGCTCGCCGGTTGGCAAAAGCGCACTAGCCTGTGGCGCTTGCAGTTGGGCTTAACGGTGCTATTGCTGCCCTTGGTGATGTTGCTATTTGGTGGCTTAAGCTGGTTATCGCTGCCTGCGAACTTAGTTTTGATCCCGCTGTTTACCTTAGCGCTGATCCCTTTGTTGCTGCTGGCCTGTTTATTGTTATGGCCGGCACCCAGCTTGGCCGGCGAGGTGTTTAAGCTATTAGATGTGTTGTTTAATGGCTTGATGGCTGGGCTGCACGGCCTTAATGAGTTGGCATCACCTTGGGTATGGTTATCGGCACCGCAATTGGGGTTAGGTTTTGTCTTATTACTGTTACCGCTGTTGTTGTTACCGAAAGCGCGCAGCCTAATTTTATTGCCCGCCAGTCTGCTGGCGTTATGGTTGTTACCTCAACCTAAATGGGAAGTACGAGTGCTGGATGTGGGGCAGGGCTTGTCGGTATTGGTGACTCAAGGCCAGCGGGCGTTGCTTTATGACACGGGCAATCGCTTTCCTTCGGGCTTTAATATGGCGGATGCGGTGATTTTACCGCTGCTGCGCCATTTAGGGATTAGTCAGCTTGATTATGTGGTGATCAGCCACAACGACCAAGATCACAGCGGTAATCGTGATTATTTAGCCCGCACCTTGCCCATTGGGCAGCGTTGGGGGACATGGCCCGCGGGCCAACAGTGTCGGGCTGGCCAAAAAGCACGCTGGGGTGAGCTTAAGTTAAGGGTGTTATGGCCGGTGAACTTAAGTGGCCACAGCAATAATGACTCCTGCGTACTGCACATTACCGATGGTCGGATATCGGTATTATTAACCGGCGATATTGAAGCTAAAGCGGAGCAAGGCCTGTTGGCGACCCAACAAAACGTGCAGGCTGCACTCTTGCTTAGCCCTCATCACGGTAGTAATAGCTCCTCCACCTTGGCGTTTAATCAGGCCGTGAACCCTAACTGGGTGGTGCATACCGCAGGCTTTGGTAATCGGTGGGGTTTTCCCTCAAGTGAGGTGCTGGCGCGCTTTGAGAGTCAAAATGTGCCGCAACTTACGACTGGAGAAGTAGGCATGGTGCACCTAGTAGCAGACGGCGAACACTGGCGTTTAGTGCAACATCAGCGACCCGGTGCTTGGTATGATCGGCTCAATACTTGGTTGCAGCACACTAAACCGTTAGAATAGCCGCTTGTTTTTCAAGGTAGAGACCTTATGTCCCAAGATGCACATATTTCTTCATGGCCGGTGCTTAAGCGATTATTGGGTTATGTAAAGGATCGCAAACTCGGTTTGTTGATGGCCGTTATTGGCATGGTGGGTTATGCAGCTGTGAATACCGCCTTTATTTCTGCCGTAAAACCCCTGATTGACGATGGCCTCACCGGTCAAGACCCCGCTTTCTTAAAGATGATGCCGTTTTTTATCTTGGGCATGTTTTTTCTCCAAGGCTTGTTTTCTTTTATGTCCAGTTTTTGCATGGCCTGGGTAGGTAACCATGTGGTGCTCTCCTTGCAGCAACAGGTGTTTGGCAAGTTAATGGCCATGCCGGTAGCTTTTTTTGATCGCCACAACAGTGGCAACTTATTATCTAAAGTGACGTATGACGCTTCGCAAGTGTCTTCTGCGGCCAGCTCTACCTTGGTAACTTTAGTGCGTGAGGGCGCCACCGTGATTGGCCTGCTCATCATGATGTTTTACTACTCTTGGCAGTTGTCACTGGTGTTTTTTATCGTGGGGCCGATAGTCGGCGTGATGATCGCCATTATCAGTCGGCGCTTTCGCCGCTTAAGCCGTGGTATGCAAGATGCCATGGGTAATATCACCAGCAGTACCGAGCAAATGCTCAAAGGCCATAAAGAAGTATTGATGTTTAATGGCCAAAAAGTGGAAGCAGACCGCTTTCATGGGGTCAGTAATGCGGTGCGCCAGCAAAACATGAAGATGGTGGCCACCAATGCCACTGGCACCTCTTTGGTACAATTAATAGCTTCTACCGCTTTGGCAGCCTTGGTTTTTATGGCCAATGTTGATGGCATGCAAGACAACATTACCCCCGGTACTTTTATTGCGGTATTAGGCGCCATGTTGATGCTAATGCGGCCATTAAAGAGCCTGACCCAACTTAACTCTTCTTATCAACGGGGTATTGCCGCCAGCCAAAGCTTGTTTGGTTTGCTGGATGCCGATGGCGAAACCGATACCGGCACGCGCAGCTTAACGCGCGCCACCGGCAATCTGGAGTTTGCTGGTGTGAGCTTTACTTATCCCACCAAAGAAGCCCCAGCCCTAAAAGATGTCAGCTTTAGCTTAACGCCCGGCAAAACTATCGCCTTGGTGGGCCGTTCTGGCTCAGGTAAAAGCACCATCGCCAGCTTATTAACGCGCTTTTATGATATTAGTCAGGGCGAAATACTGCTCGATGGCGTGGATCTGCGTGAGTACAAATTAAGCGACTTGCGCCGCCAGTTTGCGCTGGTCTCGCAACAGGTGCATTTATTTAACGACAGCATCGCCAACAATATTGCCTACGCCGCAGAAGGTGAGTACAGCCGTGAGCAAGTGATAGCGGCGGCCAAAGTGGCTTATGCCGATGAATTTATTACTAAGCTGCCTCAAGGCTACGACACTGTGATTGGGGAAAATGGCGCCAGTTTATCCGGCGGTCAACGCCAGCGCATCGCCATTGCGCGCGCCTTGTTGCGCAATGCGCCGTTACTTATCTTGGACGAAGCTACCTCGGCGCTGGACACCGAATCTGAGCGCCATATTCAGGCGGCCTTGGATGAATTGCGCAAAGACAGAACTGCTATTGTCATCGCCCACCGTTTATCAACCATAGAAAGCGCCGATGAAATCTTGGTGATAGACGAAGGCCGCGTGGTGGAGCGGGGTGCTCACACCGAGCTAATGGCCCAACAAGGCGTGTATGCCCAACTTAGAAGCATTCAATTTGGCGAGCAATAATGTCAGCTAGGGTTGAAAGTGCTTGGTATAACGGCGCTTGGTGGCTGTGGCTACTGGCACCCTTAAGTGTGCTGTTTGGGTTGATAAGCTCGCTGCGCCGCACCTTATTTAAGCTTGGTCTTAAGCCTGTGTATCGCGCGCCTGTGCCTGTAATTGTGGTCGGCAACCTAAGTGTGGGCGGCAACGGTAAAACACCGGTGGTGGTTTGGCTGGTGCATTGGTTGCGTGCACAAGGCTATAATCCCGGCGTGATCAGCCGCGGTTATGGCGGCAAGAGCGAACATTATCCGCTGTTGGTCACCCATAATACCGCCGCCAGCGTAGCCGGTGATGAGCCGGTATTAATTGTTAAGCGCACCGGTTGTCCATTGGTTGTGAGCCCCAAACGGGGCGAAGCGGCGGCTTTATTAGTGAGTTGTGGCGTAGACATTATTATCAGCGACGACGGCCTGCAGCACTATGCCTTGGCCCGCGACATTGAGCTGGTGGTGGTGGACGGTAAGCGTCGCTTTGGCAATGGCCATTTATTACCTATGGGGCCGCTACGCGAGCGCAAATGGCGCTTAAATCAGGTGGACGCCATTATTAACAACGGTGGGCCAGCCGAGGGCAATGAATTTTTAATGACGCTGGCGCCAGGTTCATTAGTGGCAGTGAGCGACCACGCTGATGAAGAATCTGATAAACTTGCGCCCACGCCGCCGAATCGGGTGCATGCCTTGGCGGGCATTGGCCATCCGCCACGATTTTTTAGCATGTTAGAGCAGTTGGGTTTTACACTAGAACAGCGCATTGCGCTGGGCGACCATCAAGCCGTGGCTAACAGCCAGCTGCATTCATTACAATCTGCCCCCTTGCTGATCACCGAAAAAGACGCGGTGAAATGGCCTGGGGGCATGACAATACTTGGTATGTGCCGGTAGATGCGCAGTTGCCGCTGGCCTTTGAACACCTGCTTTTAACTCGACTTAAGGAGCTACACCATGGCGATTGATGCAAAATTGGTGGAAATTATTGCCTGCCCAATCTGCAAAGGAAAGCTACAGCTAGACCGAGCTCACAACGAGTTAGTGTGTCGTTTTGACCGCTTGGCGTACCCCATTACCGAAGATATTCCGGTATTGCTGGAAAATAAAGCCCGCAAATTAAGCCTCGATGAGTTGCCCGCATGAGTTTTGTGGTAGTGATTCCGGCTCGATTTAGCTCGACCCGTTTACCGGGTAAACCGCTGGCCGATATTCATGGCAAACCCATGATCCAATGGGTAGTTGAGCAGGCGCAAAAAAGCAGTGCACTAAGAGTGGTGGTGGCCACGGACGATGCGCGGATTGTTGATGCGCTGCGCCCCTGCGGCGTAGAAGTGTGCTTAACCAGCCCGCACCATGACTCCGGCACCGAGCGCTTAGCGGAAGTGGTTGAGCTGTTAGGCTTGGGCGCCGACGATATTGTGGTCAATGTGCAAGGTGACGAACCCTTGCTGCCGCCGGCACTGGTGGATCAAGTGGCCCACTTATTGGCAGCCAGTCCGGCTCCTATGGCCACCTTGGCTACCGCCATTGATACCCTTGAAGAACTGCAAGACCCGAACGTGGTCAAGGTAGTGCAAAGTGCCCAAGGCTTAGCCTTGTACTTTAGCCGCTCCCTGCTGCCCTTTGACCGCGACGGCATGGCCAATGGCGCGCCGGATCTCAGCCATTGTCGCCGCCATATTGGTATTTATGCCTACCGTGCCGGATTTATCCGCCGTTATTTAGCTCTGCCCATCAGCCCCCTTGAGCAATTAGAAAAACTTGAGCAGCTGCGCGTGCTCTGGCATGGGGAATCGATTGCCATTGCGGATGCCTGTGAGCGGCCGCAACCGGGTGTGGATACCCCCGCAGACTTAGACGCCGTACGCCGGCAGTTAGCGGCGCAGGTCGGCTAACGCGCTAAAAGTAACATCTTCTGTATTAACGAATTCTGTAAAAATCTGTAATAAAAATGAAAGGGGTATTTTACCCCGCTGTTATGACGATTAAACGTCACATCAAAATCTTTGAGGAATATTATGATTACCCTGGGTGAATACATCATTAAGAACCAAGCTGACTACCCCAGCGCCAGTGGCGAATTGTCGTCGCTATTATCGTCTATCCGTCGCGCCGCCAAGATAGTAAACCGCGAAATTAACCGCGCCGGTTTGGTCACCGATATTATTGGTGGCAGCAACAATAGCGAAAACGTACAGGGTGAAGTGCAGCAAAAATTAGATGTGTTCGCCAACGACATGTTTAAAGCCGCCTTGGAAGCCCGTGGCGAAGTCTGTGGTATTGCCTCAGAAGAAGAAGACCACTACGTGGCTTTTGATGATGAGCGCCAATGCAACGCCAAGTACATAGTACTGATGGATCCGCTTGATGGTTCTTCAAATATCGACGTGAACGTGTCTGTGGGTACTATCTTCTCTATCTATCGTCGCGTGACTGAAGCGGGTCAGCCGGTCTCCATGGATGACTTCCTGCAGCCTGGCATCAACCAAGTGGCCGCCGGCTACGTGGTGTATGGCTCTTCTACCATGTTGGTGTACACCACAGGTAATGGCGTGCACGGCTTTACCTACGATCCTACCTTGGGCTCGTTCTGCTTGTCTCACGAGAATATTCGTATTCCTGAGCAGGGATATATCTATTCCATCAACGAAGGTAACTACATCCGCTTCCCAGAAGGCGTGAAGAAGTACCTGAAGTATTGCCAAGAAAAAGACGATGCCACGCAGCGCCCATACAGCTCACGCTACATCGGCTCTTTAGTGTCCGACTTTCACCGCAATATGCTCAAAGGTGGCATCTACATTTACCCGTCTGGCACTAACTCGCCTAACGGTAAGTTGCGTTTATTGTATGAATGCAACCCGCTGGCCTTTATGGCCGAGCAAGCCGGTGGTAAAGCCACTGATGGTTTCCGTCGCATCATGGAAATCAAGCCGACTGAGTTACACCAGCGCACCCCGTACTTTGTCGGCTCTGTTAACATGGTCGACAAAGCCGGCGAGCTGATGAACGAATTTTCTAGCGCAGAAAAAGCGTAAACCGTAACTAGCGCCTAGCGCCCAGCCAAAAAATAAAACACCGAGCCCTAACAGGCTCGGTGTTTTTGTTTGTGCTGGTGTCATATCTGGCTTTGCCGTCGTACCGGGCTCGCCCCGGTATCTCGCTCTTGGTCTTAAAACCAAAACCCAGATCCTGATTTTCATCAGGAAGACGGCATAAGGGCAAGATCCTGACGTGCGTCAGGAAGACGGCTTAAGGTCGAGCGTGGGGCACTAGCGCCGAGTTAAACAATTATGCAGATGTTTTGTAGTATGGGACTTGTTTGTATATAAAGAGTGTTCGCCACGGTTGGCTTTTGAATAAAGCTTTTTTGTTACCAATAAGGCCAAACTGGGCCTTTAAACCCATCCTGCTTCGCAGGACCGCCGAATAAATTGGCGGCTACGGGGTGTGAGGTTTCTTCTTTCGCCTCACCCTTCACCGTCTTTCATGCATAAAAAAGGCCGACATTACTGTCGGCCTTGTTGTGCGCTAGCGGTTAAGAAAAGTGTAGATTATTTCTTAACTTGAGTACGAAACTCGCGCTCAGGGGCACCGGTGTAGAGCTGGCGCGGACGGCCGATTTTTTGCTTGGAGTCCGACATCATCTCATTCCAGTGCGACATCCAGCCTACGGTACGAGACAGGGCGAAGATCACGGTAAACATGCTGCTTGGAATGCCGACGGCTTTCAGCACTATGCCTGAGTAGAAGTCCACGTTTGGATACAGTTTACGTTCCACGAAGTAAGGGTCAGACAGCGCAATACGCTCTAACTCCATAGCTACGTCTAACAGTGGATCTTCAATTTTCAGATCGTCCAACACTTCATGACAAGTATCACGCATCACGGTGGCACGGGGGTCAAAGTTCTTATACACCCGATGGCCAAAGCCCATTAAGCGGAACGGATCATCTTTGTCTTTGGCACGCGCGATAAACTCAGGAATTCTATCCACTGAGCCAATCTCTTCGAGCATGGTCAAGCAGGCTTCGTTAGCACCGCCGTGAGCCGGTCCCCACAAAGAAGCAATACCGGCAGCAATACAAGCAAACGGATTGGCACCACTGGAGCCTGCTAGGCGCACAGTCGAGGTAGAGGCGTTTTGCTCATGATCCGCATGCAAAGTAAAGATGCGGTCCATGGCGCGCTCAACAATCGGGTTTACCTTGTAGTCTTCGCAAGGTATTGCAAACATCATTTGCAAGAAGTTTCCGGCGTAGCTTAAATCGTTACGCGGGTAAACGAAGGGCTGGCCAACCGAATATTTATAGGCCATGGCTGCGATCGTCGGCAACTTAGCGATCATGCGATGGGCGGCAGTTTCGCGGTGCGATTGGTCGGTAATATCCATAGGATCATGGTAAAACGCGGATAAACCGGCAATCACGCCACACACAATCGCCATCGGGTGTGCGTCGCGACGGTAGCCCTTAAAGAAGGATGACAGCTGCTCATGCACCATGGTGTGGCGCATAATAAGACGCTGAAATTCTTCAAACTGCTTGGCAGTGGGCGCTTCTCCGTACAACAGCAAGTAGCACACTTCGAGATAGTTGGCGTCTTTTGCCAACTGGTCGATAGGATAACCGCGGTACAACAAGATACCTAAATCACCGTCGATATAGGTAATTTCGGACTGGCAGGATGCCGTTGCCATAAAACCAGGGTCGTAGGTAAAGTAGCCATGTGAGCCTAGTGTGCTGATATCGATCACATCATAACCAGCAGTGCCTGAGGCAATAGGAAGCTCAATAGGTTCCTGGCCGGGCAAATGCAGAGTGGCCTTTTGGTCAGCCATAGCACGTCTCCTTCGCTTTTTTATAATAGGTCCGCAAGTAAGCATTTTTACATAGTTTGCATAGATGTTTAACTACTAATGCATCCTGCGGTGCGCGCATATTGAAAACAGAATTAACGGTCAATGTCAATTTAGCCGTACATCCTTATATTTGCCTCGGCTCGTTGTGCGATCGGCTTTACAGATTTGGCAATTGGATCAAGGCCTTCGTTGTAATTACAAATTGCGCTTCATATACTGGCACACGAGGATATATGAGGCTGTAGTGAGATGTTGACCTGCGAGGAGGCGTACAAATAATGCTCAAGCGTCAATTTGTTATTAGCCAACACGCACGTAGCGTTCTCATTTCGTGTATCTGGGCTGTGTCTATTACAACAATAACTAATGAGCTCAATGGAGCCAAGTGGGCAGACCGTGACTAAAAAACAGAGACCTGTAAACCTCGATCTACGGACTATACGCCAACCTGTCGCTGCAATCGCATCAATTCTGCACCGGGTTTCCGGCGTTATCACCTTATTTTCACTCGCTATCTTGCTGTGGCTACTTAAGTCTTCACTCTCGTCAGAGACTGGATTTCTGGAAGTCGTGGATATCTTAGACGGCTTTTTCGTCTGGTTTATCCTGTGGGGTATGTTGACGGCGCTGGCTTATCATATAGTGGGTGGCATTCGTCATCTCATTATGGACGCAGGCTACGGCGAAGACCTGGAGTCGGGTGCACTCAGTGCTAAAGTGGCATTGGGCGTAACGGCAGTGTTGTCAGTGCTAGCGGGGATAATGGTATGGTAACGAATACGGCAAGCATTGGCCGCAATGGCGTGCACGACTTCATCTTGTTGCGTGTTACTGCGGTTATCATGACTTTATACACCCTCTATTTGGTGGGGTTTATTGCCTTTAATGACATTACTTACGATGTCTGGCAGGGCTTTTTTGCCCAAACCTCAACTAAGGTGTTTACGCTATTGGCCCTGTTAAGCGTGTTAATTCACGCTTGGATAGGTGCCTGGCAGGTGCTCTCCGACTATGTGAAATGCGCGCTGTTGCGTGGCGTGGCACAGTTTGGAGTAGTGGTGTTACTGCTGGTTTATGTACTGACCGGAATTGTCGTACTGTGGGGTGTATAAGTTGACTATTACCATTCGCGAATTTGATGCCGTGGTTATCGGCGCAGGGGGTGCCGGCATGCGCGCCGCCTTGCAAATAGCCGAATCGGGCAAAAGCTGTGCACTGCTCTCTAAAGTGTTCCCAACCCGTTCTCATACTGTGTCGGCGCAGGGTGGCATTACTGTTGCTCTGGGCAATACCCATGAAGATAACTGGGAATGGCACATGTACGACACCGTTAAGGGCTCCGATTATATCGGCGACCAAGACGCCATTGAATTTATGTGCCAAAGCGGCCCTGAAGCCGTGCTTGAGTTAGAAAAAATGGGCTTGCCCTTTTCTCGCCTCGACAACGGAAAAATTTATCAGCGTCCGTTCGGCGGCCAGTCACTGAATTTTGGTGGCGAGCAAGCCGCACGTACTGCTGCAGCTTCTGACCGTACCGGTCATGCGCTGTTACATACGCTTTACCAGCAAAACGTTAAGCATAAGACCACGGTTTTCTCTGAGTGGTATGCGCTGGATCTGGTGAAGAACGCCGACGGCGATGTGGTGGGTTGTACCGCCATCGATATCGAAACTGGCGAGCTGGTGTACTTTAAAGCCAAGGCCACTATCTTAGCCACCGGTGGTGCGGGTCGTATCTATCAGTCCACCACCAACGCACACATTAATACCGGCGACGGCATTGGCATGGCCGTGCGTGCTGGTGTGCCTTTGCAAGATATGGAAATGTGGCAGTTTCACCCCACAGGTATTGCCGGTGCCGGTACGTTGGTCACCGAAGGCTGTCGTGGTGAAGGCGGTTATCTGCTGAATAAAGACGGCGAGCGCTTTATGGAGCGTTATGCGCCCAATGCTAAAGACTTGGCCAGCCGCGACGTAGTGGCGCGCTCTATGATGATTGAAATTCGTGAAGGCCGGGGCTGCGATGGCCCTTGGGGCCCGCACTTAAAGCTAAAACTCGATCACTTAGGCAAAGAGGTACTGGAGTCACGTTTGCCGGGTATTTGTGAACTGGCCCGTACCTTTGCCCACGTCGATCCTGTGGTAGAGCCAATCCCCGTTATTCCTACTTGTCATTATATGATGGGTGGCGTGCCGACAGACGTAAATGGTCAAGCCATTACCGTGGACGGCGAAGGAAACGAGTCGCACGTGAAAGGCTTATTTGCCGTGGGCGAAGTGGCCTGTGTATCGGTACACGGCGCTAACCGCTTAGGCGGCAACTCGCTGCTGGACTTAGTGGTGTTTGGCCGTGCCGTGGGTCGTCACCTAGTGGAAGCACTGCAAAAGCTGGAAGACGTGAAAGACGCCACCGAAGCCGACATTCAAGCTGCCATGGCCCGTTATAACCGTTGGGAAAATAACCGCGACGGCGAAGATCCAGTACAAATTAAGAAAGACTTGCAAGAATGCATGCAGCATAACTTCTCTGTGTTCCGTGAAGGTGCGGCCATGGCCGAGGGCTTGGCTGAGCTGAAGAGAATCCGTGAGCGTTTAAACAATGCACGCTTGGATGACACCAGCGCTGATTTTAACACTCAGCGTATTGAGTGTTTGGAATTAGATAACCTGTTGGAAACTGCCATTGCTACGGCAGTCGCGGCGAATTTCCGTACCGAAAGTCGCGGTGCGCACTCACGCTTTGACTATCCGGACCGGGATGATGAGAACTGGTTATGCCATTCTTTGTACAGCCCGATTACTGAGTCAATGAGCACCCGTGCGGTGAACTTGTCACCCAATCACCGTGAAGCCTTTGAACCCAAAGCGCGGACTTACTAAGAGAGGGGAGCAAGATGCAAGTCACTATTTCGGTGTATCGCTATAACCCAGAAACAGATGCCAAGCCGTATATGAAAGACTATCAGCTGGAAGTGGCTGAAGGTTCCGACATGATGGTATTGGATGCGCTGTTGGCATTAAAAGAACAAGATCCCAGCTTGTCGTTTCGCCGCTCCTGCCGTGAAGGCGTGTGTGGCTCAGATGGCATGAACATGAACGGCAAGAACGGCTTAGCCTGTATCACGCCTTTGTCTACGTTGCTTAAGCAAGGTAACAAGATAGTGGTGCGTCCGCTGCCCGGCTTGCCGGTGGTGCGCGACTTGGTTATCGACTTAACCCAGTTTTACACTCAGTGGGAAAAAATTAAGCCGTTTCTTATCGCCGATGAAAAGCTGCCACCGGCTCGCGAGCATTTACAAAGCCCCGCCGAGCGCGAAAAGCTGGACGGTCTGTACGAGTGTATTCTGTGCGCTTGTTGCTCCACCGCCTGCCCGTCGTTTTGGTGGAATCCTGATAAGTTTATTGGCCCTGCAGGTTTATTAGCCGCTTATCGTTGGTTGTCTGACAGCCGCGATACCGGTACCGAAGAGCGCTTATCGGGCATGGAAGATGCCTTTAGTGTGTTCCGCTGTCATACCATCATGAACTGTACCGATGTATGCCCGAAAGGCTTAAACCCCAGCAAGGCCATCGGTAATATTAAGTCCATGTTGTTAAAGCGGGCAGTGTAGAATTAGCCGCGAAAGGGCAGTAGACCCTAAGCAATGAGCAAGATAATGGCCGCTCGCAAGGGCGGCTTAACCCGACGACCCCCAGACAGTAGCCCTGTCGAGACGTTATAAAGGGATAAAAATGCACAATGGCGTTATGCAAGCCTGGCTGGAATCCTCTTACCTGGCCGGTGCCAATGCGACCTATGTCGAAGACCTTTACGAAGATTATCTGGCCGATCCTGAGTCGGTGCCTGAGCAATGGCAAGTCGTGTTTAGCGAATTGCCGCCGCAAAAGGATAACGTAGAAGATCTACCACATTCACAGGTAAGAGATTATTTTCGCCGTCTTGCTAAAGACACTTCCCGTCATGACACACCAGTTAGCGACCCGCACACCGATGCCAAGCAAGTAAAAGTCTTGCAGCTGATTAACGCTTATCGTTTTCGTGGTCATCAAAATGCCAACTTAGACCCACTTAATTTGTGGGATCGCAAGGTGGTGGCTGAGCTGGATCCGGCGTTTCATAATCTGACCGGTTCGGATCTTGAGGCCACCTTTAACGTGGGCTCTTACGCCATTGGTCAAGAGACCATGGTGTTAAAAGACTTAGTCGCAGCACTGAAAAAAACCTACTGTGGCTCTGTGGGTGCAGAATACATGCACATCACCAGTACTCGCGAAAAGCGCTGGATCCAAAGCCAGCTTGAGACTGTGGTGGGCGAGCCTGAGTTTAGCCAAGCGGATAAGCTGCGCTTTTTAGACAGCTTAAATGCCGCCGAAGGCTTAGAAAAATACCTAGGTGCTAAGTTCCCCGGTGCCAAGCGTTTCTCGCTGGAAGGCGGCGATGCGCTGGTGCCCATGACCAAAGAGCTGATCCGTCGCTTTGGTGAAAACGGCGGTAAAGAAGTGGTGATCGGCATGGCCCACCGTGGCCGCTTAAATATGCTGGTTAACGTCTTGGGTAAACGCCCACAAGACTTATTTGATGCCTTTGCCGGTAAATACGAAGTACAAAGCTCCGGTGACGTTAAATACCACATGGGCTTTAGCTCAGACTTCGACACTCCGGGCGGCAATGTGCACTTGGCACTGGCTTTTAACCCCTCGCATTTAGAAATCGTTAACCCTGTGGTGATCGGCTCAGTGCGCGCGCGCATGGATCGACTGGACAACCCAGATGGTCGCCAAGTGCTGCCGATTACCATACACGGTGACTCGGCGTTTGCCGGCCAAGGTGTGGTAGCTGAAACCTTTAATATGTCGCTGACCCGAGGCTACGGCGTGGGCGGCACTGTGCGTATTGTTATCAATAACCAAGTGGGCTTTACCACTTCAAACCCAAGAGATACGCGATCTACCGAATATTGTACCGATATCGCGAAAATGGTGCAGGCGCCGATTTTCCACGTTAACGCCGACGACCCAGAAGCCGTGGTGCAGGTGACGCAGCTGGCGCTGGATTATCGTAATGAGTTTGGTCGTGATGTGGTGATTGACTTGGTTTGTTATCGCCGCCATGGCCATAACGAAGCCGATGAGCCCAGTGCCACTCAGCCTTTGATGTACAAAAAAATAAAACAGCACCCCACGCCGCGTAAAATCTATGCAGATAAGCTGATTGCTAACGGTACTATTAGTGCCGAAGACACCACCGTGATGATCAACGAGTATCGTGATTCGCTGGATGGCGGTGAGTGTGTGGTCAAAGAATGGCGCTCTACGGACAATATCACCGTAGATTGGGCACCGTATCTAAATCACGAATGGGACATGAAATATGATGACCATTATGAGCTTGATGCATTAAAAGACGTCGCCAAGCGAGTAACTGAATATCCGGAAAGTCATCCGTTGCAGCGCCAAGTGGGCAGAATTTACGACGACCGTAAGCTGATGGCCAAGGGCGAAAAGCTCGCCGATTGGGGTTTTGCCGAAGTGTTGGCTTATGCCACCTTGTGCGACCAAGGCTATGAAGTGCGCTTAACAGGCCAAGACTCCGGCCGTGGTACTTTCTTCCATCGCCATGCGGTATTGCACAATCAAGAAAACGCCAGTACCTATACACCTTTGTGTCACTTGTCCGAAGACCAAGGCCAGTTTCAGGTATTTGACTCGGTATTGAGTGAAATGGCGGTCATGGCCTTTGAATACGGTTATGCCACTGCCGAGCCCGATGGTTTAACCATTTGGGAAGCGCAGTTTGGTGACTTTGCCAACGGCGCTCAGGTGGTGATTGACCAGTTTGTTAGCTCAGGCGAGCAAAAGTGGGGCCGCATGTGTGGCTTAACCCTGTTGTTACCTCATGGCTACGAAGGCCAAGGCCCAGAGCACTCCAGTGCACGCCTTGAGCGTTTCTTGCAATTGTGCGCTGAGCACAATATGCAAGTGGTGATCCCCACCACACCGGCTCAGGTGTTTCATATGCTGCGCCGCCAAGTGTTACGACCCATGCGCCGCCCATTAGTGGTAATGTCGCCGAAGTCGTTATTGCGCCATCCACTGGCGGTTTCTGACTTAGAAACCATGGCCAACGGCACTTTCTTGAACGCAATTGGCGAAATAGATGATCTGGATCCCAAAGGCGTGAAGCGTGTAGTGCTGTGCTCGGGCAAGGTGTATTACGATTTGCTCGAAGCACGCCGCAAGAACGAACAAACTGACGTGGCCCTAATTCGTATTGAGCAGTTGTATCCCTTCCCGCAGGAAGAGGTGGCCGCCATTTTAGAAGATTACCAACACGTCACCGATTTTGTGTGGTGTCAGGAAGAGCCACAAAATCAGGGCGCTTGGTATTGCAGCCAACACCATTTCCGTGCCGCCATTCCGGCGGGTGCTCGCTTAGGTTATAGCGGGCGAGAGGCATCTGCTTCACCGGCGGTGGGTTACACCTCCGTTCATTTACAACAACAAAAAGCGCTAGTCGAAGACGCATTGACGCCGACAGCTTAACGCACTAAGGACATATTGATGACCATCGAAATCAAGGTTCCAGACTTACCAGAGTCCGTCGCCGATGCCACTATCGCCACTTGGCATAAACAACCTGGAGACAGGGTTGAGCGTGACGAAGTGATCGTCGACATCGAAACCGATAAGGTAGTACTGGAAGTGCCTGCACCTGAAGCCGGCATTTTAGAAGCCATTATCGAAGAAGAAGGCGCCACCGTACTAGGCCAGCAATTAATTGGTCGCTTAAAAGTGGGTGTTGCCGCCGGCGAAGCCACCAAAGACAAAACCGCCTCTGCAGACAGCAAGGCGGAAGCCGCATCAAAAGATAAGTCAGACGCCAAAGGCGACGATGACAACTTAAGCCCAGCGGTACGCCGCTTAGTGGCCGAGCATAATATCGACGCTGCTCAAGTTACGGGTTCAGGTAAAGGCGGTCGCATCACCAAAGAAGACGTGGAAGCCTTTATCAAGCAGGGTGGAAAAAAAGCGCCTGCCGCTGCCTCAGCAAAGGCTGCTAGCCCTGTTGTTGAAGTGGCACTGGGTGAGCGCACCGAAAAGCGCGTGCCCATGAGCCGCTTGCGCAAGCGCGTGGCTGAGCGTTTATTAGAGGCGAAAAACACCACCGCCATGTTGACCACTTTTAACGAAGTGAACATGGGCCCGATTATGGCATTGCGCAAGCAGTACCAAGATCAGTTTGAAAAGCGCCACGATGTGCGTTTAGGCTTTATGTCGTTCTATGTGAAGGCAGTGGTGGAGTCTCTCAAGCGCTTCCCAGAAGTGAATGCCTCACTGGATGGCGATGATATCGTTTACCATAACTTTTTCGATGTCAGCATTGCCGTGTCCACGCCGCGTGGCTTGGTGACACCGGTACTACGTGACTGCGATCGCTTAAGCTTGGCCGATATCGAGAAAGACATTAAAGAGCTGGCCGTGAAAGGTCGTGATGGCAAGTTAACGGTTGATGATATGACCGGCGGTAATTTCACTATCACTAACGGCGGTGTGTTTGGCTCACTGATGTCGACGCCGATTATTAACCCACCACAAAGCGCCATCTTAGGTATGCATAAGATTGAAGACAGGCCCATGGCGGTGAATGGTGAGGTGGTGATCCAGCCGATGATGTATTTGGCATTGTCTTATGACCACCGTATGATTGATGGCCGTGAGTCGGTCAGCTTCTTAGTTTCGATTAAAGAGCTACTCGAAGACCCGACGCGTTTGTTGTTAGACGTGTAACAATAATAATAAAAAAGGTCGGACTTAGTTCCGACCTTCTTTTTACTCTAAAACCCTCAAAAAACGGAAACTCAACATGAATTTGCATGAATATCAGGCAAAGAAATTGTTTGCTGACTACGGGTTACCCGTGTCAGAAGGCTATGCATGTGACACTCCACAGGAAGCAGTGGACGCCGCCGATAAGTTAGGCGGTAGTATGTGGGTGGTTAAATGTCAGGTTCACGCAGGCGGTCGCGGTAAGGCGGGTGGCGTTAAACTGGCTAAGACGAAAGAAGAAATCAAAGAGTTCGCCCAACATTGGCTTGGCCAGCACTTAGTTACTTACCAAACCGACGCCAAAGGCCAGCCGGTTAGCAAAATTTTAGTGGAAGCCTGCAGCAGCATTGCCAAAGAATTGTATTTAGGCGCCGTGGTTGACCGTAGTACCCGCCGAGTGGTGTTTATGGCCTCCACCGAAGGCGGCGTAGAAATAGAAACTGTTGCCAAAGAAACACCAGAATTGATCCACAAAGCGGCCATAGACCCATTAGTGGGCCCGCAAGCCTATCAAGGTCGAGAGCTGGCTTTTAAGCTGGGTTTAGAAGGCAAACAGGTAAAACAATTTACCCAAATATTTTTAGGTTTAGGTCAGATGTTTAATGACTTGGACTTTGCATTATTAGAAGTGAATCCCTTGGTGATCACCGGTGAGGGCGATTTATTGTGCCTCGATGGCAAAATTAATATCGACTCCAACGCCATGTATCGCCAGCCCAAATTACAAGAAATGCATGACCCCAGCCAAGATGATGCCCGTGAAGCCCATGCGGCCAAGTTTGAGCTGAACTATGTGGCACTCGATGGCAACATCGGTTGTATGGTGAATGGCGCAGGGCTGGCCATGGGTACCATGGATATCGTGAATCTGTATGGCGGCTCCCCAGCTAACTTCCTCGATGTTGGGGGCGGTGCTACCAAAGAACGCGTGACCGAAGCCTTTAAGATTATTCTCTCGGATCCAAACGTAAAAGCGGTATTGGTGAATATCTTTGGCGGCATAGTACGCTGCGACATGATAGCCGACGGCATTATTGGTGCGGTAAAAGAGGTGGGTGTTGAAGTACCGGTCGTGGTACGCCTTGAGGGCAACAACGCCGCTGCGGGCACGGCAAAGCTTGCCGAGTCAGGCTTAAACATCATTGCCGCCACCAGCTTGAGCGACGCCGCCGAGCGCGTGGTTCACGCCGCACAGGGGAACAATAAATGAGCATTTTAATTAATAAAGATACTAAGGTTATTTGCCAAGGTTTTACCGGCGGTCAGGGCACGTTTCACTCTGAACAAGCCATTGAATACGGCACCCAAATGGTGGGCGGCGTGTCACCGGGCAAGGGCGGCACCACCCATTTAGGCCTGCCGGTATTTAACACAGTGCGCGAAGCCGTTGAAGCCACCGGTGCCACGGCCTCGGTGATTTATGTGCCGGCGGCCTTTTGTAAAGACGCCATCTTAGAAGCCATAGATGCCGGGATTGAGCTGATTGTGACGATTACCGAAGGCATTCCCACCCTGGATATGCTGGACGTAAAAGTGAAGTTAGACCAAAGCGGCGTACGCATGATAGGCCCTAACTGCCCCGGTGTGATCACGCCCGGTGAAAGCAAGATTGGTATCATGCCCGGCAGCATTCATCGCAAAGGCCGCGTGGGTATTATCTCGCGCTCCGGCACCCTGACCTATGAAGCGGTGAAGCAAACCACAGATGAAGGCTTTGGTCAGTCAAGCTGTGTGGGTATTGGCGGCGACCCTATTCCGGGTTCAAGTTTTATTGACATTCTGGAGTTGTTCCAACAAGACCCGGCCACCGAAGCCATTGTGATGATTGGTGAAATTGGCGGCACCGCTGAAGAAGAAGCCGCCGCTTACATTAAGGCGCACGTCACCAAGCCGGTGGTGTCTTACATTGCGGGTGTTACTGCGCCAGCCGGTAAGCGCATGGGCCATGCGGGCGCCATTATCTCTGGCGGTACGGGCACGGCAGATGAAAAGTTTGCCGCACTGGAAGACGCCGGCGTAAAAACCGTACGTTCACTGGCCGATATCGGCAGCGCCTTGCGTGAAGTGACCGGTTGGAAGTAGACCGTAAAGTGTGAATGGTGAGGAGTGAGGTGTTAAACATTTCGTCCCTCATTTTTACTGAGCGCGGTCGGTTAAATTTAACGGCCCCATTCTGTTAAAAACAGAGTGGGGCCGTTTTTTTGTAAATGAATGTTGGATATTCCCCCCTTTGTCGGCGTTAATTTTTTCGGCAGTAAAATAGTGCTAGGTATTCACATGATCTAGATCAATGAATCTTAAACTTGATATTTATTAATGGTATGAATGCCTTAGACTGGTTGCCCGCAGTGTCATATGAGATGTACTGGATGCGCAATCTGTCCTTGAACTGGAAAATACTGTTACCGCTATTAATTACCTTTGTCTTGGTTTTTATACTGTGCTTTTTTGTGTCGACTAAATTACAGCGCAGCTTGGCACTGCAATTGGCCGAAGAAAAAATAGAAACCACCGCTAATTTGTATATGGATCAACTAAACGTCTTGATGGAAAATGGCGTGATCCATAAACGCAAAGTGGTGCAAGACAAAGTTCAAGCAGAGCTAGGCATACAGCAGGCTCGCGTTATTCGAGCTCCTGCAGTCAGTGACTTATTTGGGCCCGGAGCGCCCGACCAAGGCATCGAAGATGAACTGGACCGTCGCGCCATTGAGCAAGGCGAAACCGTGCTCGATTTACACCTAGACGATGCCACGCCTTATTTGACGTTAGTGAAGCCCTATAAAGCCTATGAAGAATATCGCGGTACCGCCTGCCTACAATGCCACCAAGTGGCAGAAGGCACTGTCATGGGCGCGGTGCGCATTAGTTATGATTTAAGCGATACCTTTGGTCAGATACGCGCCAATAATTTACGGTTAGCCGGTATTTTATTAGTGGTGATGTTAGCCGCGGGTTTCTTATTGTGGTTAATTCAAAACCACTATTTGAAAGCGCCGATTCTTAATATCAGCCAGCGTTTACAGCAAGTGGCAAAAAATCGCGATTTAACCACCCGTCTAGTGCCCTTAGGTAAAGACGAGTTGGGCGGGCTAGTAGTAGCCATTAATGGTCTATTAAGCAGCTTTCAAGCTAGCCTGCGAGAAGTACAACAGGTGACCGGGCGCATTTATACGGCCGCCGATCAAATTCAACAAGGCTCAGAGCAAACCGACAGCTCGGTACGGGCGCAAGACCAAGAAACCGCACTTATCGCCACGGCGGTGAATGAAATGGAAGCTTCAGCAAGAGAAGTACGAGAAAACGCGCGCCTTACTGCTGAAACCTCCGAGCAAAGCCACGCTTTTGCCTTAAACGCCAGTGATCAGGCACAAGTAGCGGTGGCCGGTATTACCGAGCTCAATGGCGAAATAGGGCGCATCGACCAAGTGATCCGCACTCTAGACGGCCGCTGCAGCCAAGTGGATAAGGTGCTGGATATGATCAAAGGCATCGCCGAGCAAACTAACTTACTGGCGCTGAATGCGGCCATAGAAGCGGCGCGAGCCGGTGAGTCGGGGCGTGGCTTTGCGGTAGTGGCGGATGAGGTGCGCACCCTTTCTTTACGCACTCAGCAATCGGCGCAAGAAATTACCGGCATGATAAGCCTGCTGCAAGGTGAAGCTAAAGAAGCGGTGTTGGCCATTGCCAAGGCAGAAGACCAGGCGGTAAGCAGTGTGGCCAGCACTCAAGCGGCCATGGACTCACTACAGGCCATTATCGAGCAAGTGGCGCGCATTAATGAGCTCAATGCCTTGGTGTCCGCCTCGGCGGATGAACAAAGCACTGTATGTGCAGAAGTGAGCTACAACATTACCCGAGTGCGTGATTCGTCCGGTGAAACCTTAATACAGTCCACCGCCGCCGCTAAGTCCAGCCTGCAGCTGGTGAACGAGTGCAAGGTGCTAGAAGAGATGATCAGCCACTATCAATTAAAGGATTAACGGCGCAGTGCTCTTGTAGAGGCCACTTTAGTCGGCCGACTTTGCGTAACAAAACTAAATAAAAAACCGAGCCTCACAGCTCGGTTTTTTATGCTTTTTATAGTAAGGACAGGACAGGGCAGGGACTGGCGTTTATCTTTACGCCGTCATCCTGACGAAAGTCAGGATCTCGTTGCTTGTAGCCCCGCGCTTTAGCTGCGGGTTCTGCGAAGCAGAAGGGTTTAAAGATTCCCGCTAACACGGGACTACCAGCTAAAGCGCTAGACTACAAAACACCGCTTTTGTTGGCACTCGTAAACTCCGTTATTCGCATAAACAAAAAACCGAGCTTATAGGCTCGGTTTTTGGTTTTTATCTGTGCAATATCCGCAGCTAGATTTTCTTAGCTTCTAGAAGGGCTATTTTTCTTTGCCCAGATAGGTGGCTTGCACATCACTCCAGTCGCTGTCTTCGGTGATCCTTAACACTTGCTGGGAGATTTGGGCACGCAATGGGCTGCGCTCTGGCAGAGCCAAAGCATACAGCTGCTGGGCAAACACGCCGGGCAGGACGGTGAGCTTTTGGCCTAGCTGCAAGTTGCGGTATTGCAGTAGCGCACGGTCATAAACAATGGCGTCTGTTTCACCGTTGACCACCGACTGCATGGCGCTCGTTAAATCCGGATAGGTTTGGTAGCGAATGCGCTCTTCTTCCAAAAAGCGTTCGCTGGCGGTCTCGGGAATGGTGGCTACCAGCTTGCCGGGTAAGTCGTTAATACCTTGAATACCGGTACGCAGATTGCTCACGGTCAACGATGAGGTAATGGCGGCGGTAAAACTGGCGACCATGATCATGCCGGCAAACATCCATACCAGTCCGATAATACGCCCAGCAAAAGAAGCAGGGGCTTTGTCACCGTAGCCGACCGTGGTCATGGTCACCGCGGCCCACCAAAAACTGGCGCCTATGCCTTGGGCGGGAGTACCACCAAATTGTTCCGGATTCGCGCGTCGTTCAGCCAGCCACAACAGGAAACCCGCCGCTAACAGCAGGGCACCCAGCGCCAGTACCACGCTTAAAAACTGCCAGCTAAGCAGTGCCTTAAAGCTGGCTAACAGACTGTGCGACGGCACCTCGGGCACCGCAATCGACAAGCCGGTTTGATAGAAGGGGTGGGTGAAATCAAAACGCGTATCTCGGTCTGCGGTCATGGTTAATGCGCCGACGGCGACGTCTACCTCACCGTTTTCAACTGCATCCAGCAAGGCACTAAATTTCATGGGCAGTAATTCAAACTCGCGGTCTAGCCCTGTGGCTATGTCTTGCCAAAGATCGATACTGATGCCTTCCCAGCGGCCGTCTTCGGCTTGCATCACAAAGGGTGGCACTTCGGTAATACCCACTTTTAACACAGCTTGCTGAGCTTGCTCCTGCTCTTGCGCCAGAACTTGAGTTGAAAGGCCAAACGTAGTGAGTAACAGGTAAAAAACAATTTTTCTAAGCTTCATATTTCTAAGCTTCGTATTTCTAAACATGGAGATTCTAAACATGGCGTTATGGACCAGAAACGGTCTTCCCTGATGGTTGGTAAGAAGTGACGACCCTAAACAGCCGCAGTTAGATAGTGGGGGCAATAAACCCCAATTGAAGAATACCGACTTGAACCACAGATTTGAACCTAAAACATAGCGATAAGCACCAAGCTAAACCCAAAGATAAAAATCCTATCTGCAACGGAAGAACGCGGAACGCACGGAAAAATAGCGATCAAATCTGAAAGGTATTTAATGGTTAAGAGCTAATGCCAAGCCTTAAGCCGTCTTCCTGATGACAATCAGGATCTCGCTTTAGGTCTTAGTACTAAAAACGAGATACTGGGGCTGTCATACTGGGCCACGACCCGGTACCAGTATGACGGCTAATACAGACGTACGGCGTAACGCGTTTAACGTTATTTATCCATTATTCAGTAACTTGCTCTACGCGGCTCACTACTTCACCTTGCGCTAAACGGGTACGCAGTTTATCGCCCACCTGCACTTGGCTGGCGGCGGTCATTACTTGGCTATTTAGTGTATTAGTTCCCTTAAGCGTAATGCTGTAGCCGCGCGCCAAGGTAGCCAAGGGGCTAATGGCATTCAGGCGTGATCCCGCCAGTGCCAATTGATGTTCGCCGCGGGCTAAGCGGGCTTTCATCTGAGTTTGCAAGCGCTGCTGTAAGGCTTCTAGGGTCGCTTTGCGGCTTTGTAAGTGCTGAGCCGGATGTTGGTGGCTTAAGCGCAGCTTGCTTTGCCCTAAGCGCTGCTGAGCCTGACTAAAACGTTGGCGAAACGCGCGTTGTAATCGAGACTGCAGTTGATCCAGCTGTTGTGCTTGTTGTTGCAGTTGTTGGCGCGGATGCTGCAGCTGTAAGCGCGCGCTTAAGCGGGACAGCAGTTGGCCACTTTGTAGCAGATAACGGCGCTGGGCTTGTTGTAAACGCTGTTGCCACTGCTGATATTGCGCTTGTTGGGCATTGCCATCACGGCTGATTAATTCGGCGGCAGCAGAAGGAGTAGGGGCGCGCATATCTGCGACCAAGTCACTTAAGGTGAAATCCACCTCATGACCCACGGCGCTGACTATCGGTAAATGAGAGGCGGCCATGGCACGTATTAGGCGCTCATCGTTAAAACACCATAAGTCTTCTAATGAGCCGCCACCGCGCGCCAAAATAAGCACGTCGGTCTCGGCGCGTCGGTTAGCCGTTTCAAGCGCTGCCACTAACTGCATCGCTGCCGGCTCGCCTTGCACTTGGGCTGGGTAAATAATTACCTGCAAATGCGGCGCGCGCCGGGCCAGTACACTTAAAATATCCTGCAGTGCGGCACCGGTGGGTGAGCTAATAATGCCCACTCGACTAGGGTGGGCGGGCAATGCCTGTTTTAGTGAGTCTGAAAACAAGCCTTCCTCCAACAGGCGCTGTTTGAGCGCTTCATATTGTTGCTTAAGCAGGCCTTCACCGGCGGGCGCCATGGTTTGCGCCACCAGCTGATAATCGCCTCTGGGCTCATATAAGGTTACTTTGCCGAAGATCAGCACCTGATCGCCGTTTTTCGGCCGAAAAGCCACGCTGCGATTATTGCCTTTAAACATGGCGCAACGTAATTGTGACTGACTGTCCTTCAGCGAAAAGTACCAATGACCCGAAGTGGGGATGCTGAGGTTGGAAATTTCACCACTAATGGTCACAGTGCCCAGCTCACCTTCGAGCAACAAACGGGCATGGCGATTGAGGTGAGTAACCGTGTAAACCTTGTTTGACGTATCTGGCTGCAAAATGGCCTCGTAAGAGAATCTTCAGGTGAAAGTAAGCCCTTTTAACGGCTATTTTGCACTTTATTGGCCCAAATAACAAAAATAGCTTTACCGATAAGACCAACATGCCTAAAATTCTACTGCAATATTTTTACCCCCCAAATATGGTGAATATTGCGATGCTAAGAATAATTCAAGATGCTTTAACCTTCGATGATGTGCTGTTAGTTCCTGCCCATTCTACCGTACTGCCCAACACTGCTGACCTCAAAACTCGCCTTACAAAAGACATTACGCTTAACATTCCTATCGTTTCTGCCGCCATGGATACCATTACCGAAGCCGACCTCGCTATTGCGCTTGCTCAAGAAGGTGGTATTGGCTTTATTCATAAGAATATGTCCATCGAAGCCCAAGCTGCCCAAGTGCGCAAAGTAAAGAAATTCGAAAGTGGTGTGGTTTCCGACCCCGTTACCGTGCGCCCAGAAATGACCATAGGTGATGTGCGTGAACAAACCCTGATCAACGGCTTTGCTGGTTACCCCGTTGTTACCACTGCGGGCGAGCTGGTCGGTATTATTACCGGTCGTGATATGCGCTTCGTGCAAGACATGAGCAAGCGTGTTGACCAAGTGATGACCGAAAAATCCCGCTTAGTCACCGTAAAAGCCGGTGCCCCTCGTGACCTCGTTGAATCTTTGATGCAACAACACCGCATAGAAAAAGTGCTGGTGGTGAGCGAGCAAGGTAAATTGACCGGCATGATCAGTGCCAAAGACTTCCAAAAAGCTGAAAGCAAACCCAACGCCTGTAAAGATGACCAAGGTCGCTTGCGCGTAGGTGCCGCCGTGGGCGCGGCACCGGGCAACGAAGAGCGCATTAAAGCGCTGGTTGACGCGGGCTTAGACGTGCTGTTAATTGACTCCTCTCACGGTCATTCCGAGGGCGTACTCGAGCGCATTCGTGAAACTCGCCGTGCTTTCCCAGATTTAGCCATAGTAGGTGGCAACGTGGCCACCGGTGCCGGCGCTTTGGCTTTGGCCGAAGCCGGCGCCAGTGCCGTTAAAGTCGGCATAGGTCCGGGCTCTATTTGTACTACTCGTATTGTGACCGGTTGCGGTGTGCCACAAATTACCGCAGTTGCGAACGCGGTAGACGCGCTTAAAGACTTAGGTATACCCGTGATTGCCGATGGCGGCATTCGTTTTTCTGGTGATATCGCCAAAGCCTTGGCTGCTGGCGCGCACTGCGTGATGATGGGCTCTATGTTTGCAGGTACCGAAGAATCGCCGGGCGAAATTGAATTATTCCAAGGTCGCTCTTTTAAGTCGTACCGAGGTATGGGATCCTTAGGCGCCATGAGCAAAGGCTCCAGCGACCGCTATTTTCAGACCGACAATGCGGCCGATAAGCTGGTCCCTGAAGGTATCGAAGGCCGCGTACCTTATAAAGGTAAGTTGAAAGAGATTATCCATCAGCAAATGGGCGGCTTACGCAGTGCCATGGGATTAACTGGCAGTGCGACTATAGATTGTCTGCGCACCAAAGCAGAATTTGTTAAGATATCTGGCGCCGGCATTCAAGAATCGCACGTGCATGATGTGACCATCACTAAAGAAGCCCCTAACTACCGGTTGGGGTAATCTAAAAAAGCAGTAGACGGGGGGCTAATTCCCCCGTTTTTCTATTGCCGTCTGCCCCCATAGGCGGTCCTTGTAATGAATAGAAAGTAACGAGTAGGAAGACGATGATCAAAAATATTCATGATAACCGGATCTTGATCCTGGATTTCGGCTCGCAATATACTCAACTGATAGCCCGCCGCGTTCGGGAGTTGGGTGTGTATTGTGAGCTGTGGCCATGGGACGTAACCGACGCCAAAATCCGCGACTTTAAGCCAAATGGCATTATCTTGTCTGGGGGGCCTGAGTCCGTTACTGAAGCTAACAGCCCACGCGCACCACAATATGTGTTTGACGCCGGCGTGCCAGTATTTGGTATTTGCTACGGCATGCAAACCATGGCCGAACAGTTAGGCGGCTCTGTTGCCGGTTCAACTGAACGCGAGTTTGGTTATGCTCAAGTACAGCGCGTTGCTGACTGTGCTTTGTTTGCCAATATTGAAGACGCCATCGACGCGAACGGTCAGCCGTTACTCGATGTGTGGATGAGCCATGGCGATAAAGTGGTGAGCTTGCCTGAAGGCTTTGAGAAAGTGGCGCAAACGGGCAGCTGCCCATTCGCCGCCATGGCTGATGAAAAGCGCAAGTTCTACGGCGTACAGTTTCACCCAGAAGTGACCCATACCCGCCAAGGCGCGCGTATGCTGGAGCAGTTCATTCACGATATCTGTGGTTGCGAAGCGTTATGGACGCCGTCCACTATCATCGACGATGCAGTTGCCCGGTTACGCGAGCAAGTAGGTAGCGACAAGGTCATCTTAGGTCTGTCGGGTGGTGTGGATTCATCTGTTACCGCCATGCTGTTGCACCGTGCCATTGGCCCGCAGTTGACTTGTGTGTTCGTGGATAACGGCTTATTGCGCTTAAACGAAGCCGAGCAGGTGATGGATATGTTTGGTGACCATTTTGGTCTCAACATTATTCACGTACCCGCAGAAGACAGGTTCTTGTCTGCTCTTGCCGGTGAAGCCGAGCCAGAAGCCAAGCGTAAGATCATTGGTCGCGTGTTTATCGAAGTATTCGATGAATATGCGGGCAAAATTCAAGACGTGAAGTGGCTGGCCCAAGGCACCATCTACCCAGACATTATTGAGTCTGCAGGTGCCGGCGGTAAGGCGCACGTGATCAAGTCTCACCACAACGTGGGCGGTTTACCTGCCGACATGAAGATGGGCTTGGTTGAGCCGCTCAAAGAGCTGTTCAAAGATGAAGTGCGTCGCATCGGCCTTGAACTTGGCCTGCCATACGACATGCTGTATCGCCATCCGTTCCCAGGCCCTGGCCTAGGTGTGCGGGTATTGGGCGAAGTGAAGAAAGAATACTGTGACCTGTTACGTCGTGCCGATGCCATCTTCATTGAAGAGCTGCACAAGCACGACTTGTATAACAAGGTTAGCCAGGCCTTCACCGTGTTTTTGCCAGTGCGCTCGGTCGGCGTGATGGGCGATGCCCGTAAGTACGACTGGGTCGTGTCTTTGCGCGCCGTTGAAACCATCGACTTTATGACTGCACATTGGGCACACCTGCCTTATGACTTCTTAGGCCATGTGTCTAATCGCATCATCAACGAAGTAGATGGCATTTCACGCGTGGTTTACGATATTTCAGGTAAGCCACCGGCGACCATTGAGTGGGAATAAGCGAGTTGCCTGAATAGGGCATATTGCTGACCACAAACCAGAAGGGCGCTTAGGCGCCCTTTTTTTGTTTAAAAAATGTGAGTAGTGAGGCGAAAGGAGTGAGGACGATGAGCCAATACAGAGCGGCCTTTATCTTTATGCCGTCATCCTGATGCACATCAGGATCTCGGTTTTAATGTCTGGGTTTACGATAAGCGCAGAAATTTGAGTAAGAGATTGAGGCGATTTATTGATAAGGCCAATTGCTGTGAACAGTGAATAGCTAGTCTCTAGACGGGCATGGTTGGGTGCACAGAGCCAGCAGGATTGCCTCCGCCAACGCGCTGAACTGCATCCCTGCGACGCTCGGCAAATGCCATCCCTGGCATTTCACGGTTGACTCCGACAATTCCTGCTGTTTCTTTTTTATACGTGTGATGCTTTGCAGCAGTAAGTAACAAGGTAATAGAATCCGATTTGGCAGTGTGTGAGTGATCATTTTTTAGAAAATAGCTGGTACGAAGAAGTGTTTATCTATAAAAAACTCTATGATTTCAGGACTTTTTAAATAATACTATCTGATAAATAAAAGCACAATTTTATATTTTTATAGCCAAATTAATGATATTTTATATCGCTCTATGACACATGATTTTTATGGTTTGGTATGTTAATAATTCCTAATGGTATATATCGACATATCGACATATTGAATTTTTTAATTTGTACCGAAATCCTTCAATTTATTTGCAATATATTTTTAGAGTAATATGATTCTTTATTTTAAAGTGATATAACAGGTTCGCTCGTTCTTTCTTTCATAAGATGAACTAATTGAAATTTCATGTGTAAAAATGGAAAAGTTGTGAATAATTCATTAGAAGTTGTTTTTTGTTCCGAAAAAAAGAGTACAAATCAATGTGAAATAAATACCATTTACGTTTGTTCGAAAAATAGTAGCTGGAATGATTTCAAGCATAAGACACATGGGATGTTTATTTTGCACTTGGATAATAGTCAAGTCTTCAGTGGTGAGATTATTATGTCTGTAAAAAATGAGGAGCAGAAAGATTTTTCTGATTACATTGGGTTGGGGAACCTGCTGAATAGTGCTAACCGTAAATCCGAACTGAAATTGCCAGAACACTCATTCTTCAGCTTGCTTCCAAGTATTAGCGACTATCGAAATCTTGTTCGAAATGCAGGAGTAGCTCAAGCATCAAGGATACTCAGTGCATTAAATGATCTTGTTTTTACAAATGAATATAACAAATCAGTCCCTTGGCTTATTGAAGCATTAAATAGTGATGTGTTCCATAAATCTTTTATGCGTAACTCCGAACCTTTTTTTGCTTTTTATAATGCAGCAGATATTATCAAAGGTCTTAAGTTTGAAGAGTTAGACTATATTTCAAGTGAACTTGACTTAAGTTTCAAGTTAGATATGTTCAACAACAAACATGAATTGAAACTAAGGTTTGGGTCTGGAGGACTGCTACCTAAGCGAATAAATATATTGATAGGAGAGAATGGTCTGGGTAAGAGCCAAGCTCTTAATCATTTTGCCCGTGCGGCATTGCAACAAAAAGATTATGTTGATAATTTAATCGATCCTTCAAGTGAGACGAAGCGACCAATGATTAACAGACTGTTAGCTATTGGTACTCCAGGGGAAACAACCACAACTTACCCAAGTGATTCTATCAAAAACCCTAAGTTAAATTATCGGAGACTTCTCCTGACGAGGAATAGCCGCTCTAAGGCAAGCAGGACAATAGGAAAGAGCATTGTTCAATTAGCTAGGCTTGATGAATCTATTAGTCAACTGGATCGCTGGGAAATTTTCATTGAAGCTATTAAAATTGCATTACCACTAGATCGGATTAGGATTCCATTAAATAATGATTCCGATTTCGTACCTTTAAAAGATCTTAGATATGGCTGGAGTGAAGAAAAACGTCTTAAAATTTGGTCTGAAATCGCTGATAATATTGAACCTAAAATAGAGGGTAAGCTCGGACTCTATCCAATGAGCAGCGGGCAACTATCTTTTTTTAAATTTTCATTATTAGCATGTTTATACATTGAGAACGGATCTTTTGTTTTGCTTGATGAGCCAGAAACACACCTTCATCCAAGTTTAATTTCAGACTTTGTAACTTTGTTAGATAATATTCTTCAAAGAACAGGGTCTTATGCTTTAATTGCAACACATTCTTCATATTTCGTCAGAGAAGTCCCCAGAGACCAAGTTCATGTCTTTAAGAAAGATAATGATAGTATCTATATTGTTAATCCGAGGCTAAAAACCTTTGGAGCAAATGTTGGTGATATATCTTACTTTGTTTTTGATGAGGATAGTGGAAACTCGCTTTCTAATAAATTTTTAGATAAAGCTAGAAGTCAAAAAAAATCTTATGCTTACATTAAAGATAATTACAGTGCAGAACTACCTACAGAAATGCTTCAAATAATAAAAAGAGAGTTATAGGTAATTGAAATGAAGAAACTATCGCACCCGCAAGTTAATGATCTAGATATTCTTGGTAAGATGAAGTGCAATAAAAAAATAACTAGTTATCCATTTATTAAAAATGAATATGAAATGATGGCTAATCAATATTCTGACTATGCTAATAATGATGGGAACCCTTGGTTTTGTACTGGTTGGAAAATTTCAAATTATTTAAAAAATAGACTTGAACGGCATTACATAAAGCCATACTCTGATTTGAAGTATATAAAAGAATTACGTGATAAGGGTTCTCCGAATGTATGTCCTTTATGTGGTAGTTTAAAAACAGCAACATTAGATCACTTCCTTCCACAAGCAGATTATCCGGAGTGGATTATTTATTCTAAAAATTTGATTCCAGCTTGTGACTGTAATTCAAAAAGAAGTAACAATGTAAAAGGTGTTAATGATAGACAGAGAGTGTTGCACCCTTATTACGATGATTGCTTAAGTTCACGATTAGTCAGCGCGAGTTTTAGTGGAGACTTTAATGAGCCAAGTGTTGATATTGTTCCTTTACATAGTCAATATGTAGCTGAAGAAACAATTTTATTTCATATAGATACAGTAATAAAAAATCTACGGTTATTTCCTGGATGGAAGCTAAATGGCAATCAATGAGAAGAAATCCACGTGGACTTATTTCCAGTATCCCAAGAGATAATAAGCCAATTGTAATGAGTGAACTTGATAAGTATTTGCAGGAAATTCTAGAAGATAAGGACGAAGAACATCAAACGTATAACAATTGGTATTCTATGTTTATCTATGGGATATACTGTTCAGAGTCTGCCAAGCATTGGCTTGTTAATAGACATAATGGGATTGTAACAGGAGCCATAGATAGAATGAGCTAGTAGGACTAACAGGCCACCCATGTTAGTTGATTAGTTTTTATCCTGATATCTACACTCAAATAGTTCGTATTTTGACTTTCTGAGAGCAACTACTAACAGGCCACCCATGTTAGTTGGTGCTGTTTATCATGTAATTCTTTAAATAATTCGCTGAAAAATCCGTCAGTATCCCTAATTTCGTACCTTTTTATAAAGTGCCTGTGCCATCGAAAACCCAGCCATTTTTAAGACTGTGAAGGGTTCATCAATGCGCGATATCATCTGCTCATGAATAAGCCGCCATGCATTGAAGAAAGCTTAAATAATAAAAGGCGCAATAGGCGCCTTATTAACAGTGGGAAGACTACGGCTTAAGCTTGCGTTAAGCTAAGTTTATCGGTCACGATATTTTTAATATGGGTGCCTCGTGAGTAGCAGTACTTATTTAGCATCACACTTTTGACTCATATATGGTAGCGCACGTATTGAAGAATCACGAAAAACCATCCAATCATGATCCCCATCTACGACTCTGTACTCTATATTCTCAGGCTGATATTTATGCAATGCCCAGTAAAGATCTGCCGCCGCTACAACAATACCCAGTGCATCGTGATCGCCCGATTCAATCCACATAGGAACTACGGTACCACTTTCTTTATAATGTTCTAAGCGAGCGGGATAAAGAGATTCTGTCCACATCTTCTCGTCAAAGATATTATCTTTTAAAAACTGGGGGGCTGTTCTAGATGCAGATGTTTCAGGTGGGAGCGGGTTATAAATAGCTGGACTTAGTATGCCTGCTGCGCAAAAAAGGTCAGGATGAGAAAGGCTTAAATTGAGTGCACCATATCCACCCATGGATAACCCTGCAATAGAACGACCATTGCGTTCTGATGAAGCCTTATACTTTTCTTCTATGTAAGGGATCAAATCCTTAATGAGTGCAGCTTCAGCCCGGTCACTATTACCGTCGATATACCATGAATTCTTACCTAATGTAGGCATGACTATAATAGAAGACCTTAGCTGGCCGCGCTGTATCAGTGCATCCGCTGTCACTTTAATACCACCGCGGTCTACCCATGAGGTCTCATCACTTTCAGCCCCATGCAGCATATAGACAACCGGATAGGACTTTCCTGAATCTTCGTATCCTTCTGGTAAATAAACTTTCATTCTTATTTCTTTTTTTAAAACATCCGAGTCCATAGCGTCTGATATAATTTCACTATTGGCAAAAGCATGTGTGCTAAGCAATATTGTTGACAAAGTGGCTGCAATCGCCAATTTATACTTAATTTTTTACTCTCCGTTTGTTGTATGGATTATTCAAAATAAATTATTTAATTGGTATCGTACCCTAACAAGTCTTCTACTTTAACAAAAAAATAACAAATGTCATCAACAAGACGCCTAGGTTAGTTTGCTCTGCTCAAGACCTAGATAGCAACGGTGCAACTAACAGGACACCCATACTAGCTGCTGCGTTTTTGTTTGGAAGCCGAACTCGAAGAGTTCGCGTTTGGATTTTTTGAGGAGGTACTGATGCTGACACTACGTTTTACTCAAATCAGTTTGTCAGATACGCCTTTTATCATTGCGTGCGTCACACGGTAAGAAGGGCGTTTTCTAAGGTTAAATAAGCCATTTGAGCAGCGGTTATTACCCCTGCTACTTGTCACTGCGCATGCCAATCACTGTTGTCACTTGTTGCGAATGTTCCTTAGGTGTTCGATTAGCCTAAAATAATGCGCCTAAATACTGAGAGAGGTAGTAGGAATTATCGTAGCTAACCGTCAAATGCCAAGGACGGCATTTGCCGAGCGCCGCAAGGATGCGGGTTAAGCGCGTTGGCGTAGATAATCCTACTACCTCTTTTGCAGCACAAAAGGCGACCAGCAACACAACTATGTGCTTTGCCGCTCACAACTAGCAGGATTTGGTTGAAGTGTTGCCTGTTTGTAATTAAAGTGTGAGCTATTCAAGCCAGCCGGGAGAGAGCGCTGAGTGAGTGTTGTAAGACACACTCTGTGCCGCCGAAGGAGCAACGACCCCGTAAACTCTCAGGCAAAAGGACCGGTGGCTGTAGAAAAATCCGAAGAGTAGTCTGTGCACTTATAGACTCGCCGAAGGAGCAAGCCGTGTTATCTGGGGATAACGATGGTGAATCTCTCAGGCTCCAATACGGATGGGGATGTCAGGCAAAATATTTTGCGCTTTATATGCGTAATTTAGGTGCGTGGTAACCTGCGCAATGCCTGCAAACTAAGAGTGCACACTTATGTCAGAGATGAAAAAGGTAGCTGTTTTAGGCGCCGGCATTACCGGTATTACCACCGCCGCTAAGTTAATTGAACAGGGTTTTGAAGTAACTGTGTTCGACCGTCAGCGTTATGCGGCCATGGAAACCAGTTTCGCCAATGGTGGTCAGCTTTCTGCCTCTAATGCTGAGGTTTGGAATACCTGGGCTACGGTATTAAAAGGCATGAAATGGATGCTGCAAAAGGATGCGCCGTTATTGGTTAATCCAAAACCAAGCTGGCATAAGTTGAGCTGGATGCTCGAATTTATGCGTCATATCCCCGATTACGAACGTAATACTATTGAAACTACCCGCCTTGCTATTGAAGCGCGCCGCCATTTGACGGAATTAGGCCAAAAGTGGGGCGTGGAGTTTGACCGCTCTGATTGCGGTATTATGCATTTCTATAGCAACCAAAAAGATTTTAAACACGCCTGTGAAGTCACCAAGCTGTTGAAGCAGGGTGGATTAGAGCGCGAAGCACTCACACCCAGCGAGATCAAAATGAAAGAGCCGCGCCTACACGGTGACTTTGTGGGTGGCTTTTGGACGCCGAGTGATAGTACCGGTGATATCCATAGCTTTACCTTTGGTCTGGCTGAAGCGATTCGTAAAGCCGGCGTTACATTTTGCATGGAATCCGAGCTTACAGATGTGAGCATCGAAGGCAAAGGTGTGCGTGTGACGGACGATAAAGGTAACTCAACGCATTTTGATGCAGTGGTAGTGTGTGCGGGTGTGGGCAGTCGTGAATTGGCGAAAAAGCTGGGCGACCGCGTTAATATCTACCCAGTAAAAGGCTACTCCATTACGGTTAATTTACGTGACCAGATAAGCCAAGATAGCGCACCGCTCATTTCTTTACTGGATGATGAGACGAAAATTGTGACCAGTCGCTTGGGGCCAGATCGTTTCCGTATCGCCGGCACCGCTGAGTTCAACGGTAATAATCGCGATATTCGCCATGACCGTATAGAACCACTGGTGAAGTGGTGTAATCGACACTTCCCTGATGTGTCTACCGAAAGTGCAGTGGCGTGGGCGGGCTTGCGACCAATGATGCCAAATATGATGCCCAAAGTTGGCCGAGGCGCTCACCCACAAGTGTTTTACAACACCGGTCACGGCCACTTAGGTTGGACATTAAGTGGCGCTACTGCAGATATGATAGCAGGCGTAATGGCTGCTGTGCGTGATGAAAGCCCCAGCAGCGCTTCCACGGTAGTGGTGAGTTAAGGCAGTACCCTCGCTAATACTTGAAAAATAATCTCTAAAGATAATGCCAGTCAGCTTAGCTGACTGGCATTTTTTTGAGCTAAAGAATGTGGGGGAGTCATGTAATTAATGGTGAAGCGTTACTGCTTGATCGCCTAGACTCAACACTGCTGGCTTACCCAACCGCTATTTCTTGAATCAAGGAGTTACCGATGAAAACGACTATTTTTACCGTTTTGTTCACGCTGGGTGTGGCAAGTTCATCACTGGCTGCGGAGGGCATGATTAACGTTGAAAGTGCCTTTACGGTGACAGAAACCGCAGATCGGCTAGACGCAACCTTAAAAGAAAAAGGCATGACGGTGTTTAACCGCATTAATCATGCAGAGGGGGCAGAGACGGTTGATATCAAGTTAAGGGCCACAGAGCTAATTATCTTCGGTAACCCTAAAGTGGGCAGCCCGTTAATGCAGTGCCAGCAAAGTATTGCCCTCGACTTACCGCAAAAAATGTTGGTGTGGCAAGACGCTAATAGCAAGGTGTGGTTATCCTATAACGATCCTAACTACTTGGTAAAAAGGCACGATATGAAAGGCTGTGAGCAAGAGGTAGCGACCGTAGCCAAGGCCTTGGCGGGGATTAGTCATGGTGTGGCAACCAAGTAATAAAAAAACACCGAGCGTTAGACTCGGTGTTTTGGTGCTATGCATAGCGAGCTGTGTTTGCGCGCAGCTAGGCGTTCGGCGCTTATTTAAGGTTACAAGTTTTCATAGCGGTTCATATCCAGCACACCTGCTTCTATGGGATTGGTTTCTTGCATGTAGCTGTGCATATCATGAAAGTAGAACCAAAAATCAGGATGGGTGCGACGAATGCCGTATTGGTCGGCCACAGCATGAAGCTCCTTGGCATCTTGCATGGAGGTCAGGGCGCTAATGAAGTCTGCCAATTGCTCCTGCTTTACGTTGAAGATGAAGTTCGGGTAGCTGCTGATAATACCCGGTAACACGCTTAAGGTGTCGTTGTCTGGGCGCAGGCGTAAGTCTTCACCCAACAAAAAAGCTACGTTGCTGTGGTCACGATTGTGGATCAAGCTATACACCTGACGCTCTTTAGGGTTTTCACCTTCAATGCGTAGCAAGGTGACTTCCGGTAACCACTTAATCACCGGCAATAGTCGCCCAGTAAAACCCGTTAAGCGTCTGAGCTGATCATCAATGCGTGCTTGTTGCTGCTCTAGCTGCGGCATTAATGGCAGTTGCTCGCCGATGGCGGCGTTGCAGTCTGCTTGCTGGCAGCGATTGAGCATATCTTGCGGGCCTGCCACTGGTGCCAGTGTACTCAGCACTTGTTGGCTAAAGTCGACTAAGGTGCGCTTGGCATCGGTTTGAATGCGGCTCGGCGTGGTTTCATCTACGTCTGCATAGCTGGTAAAGAGCTTAATGCGACCACTGTTATCATACCAACGGTGTAACAAGGTATTACGTTGTTCTGGGGGTAAAAAGCGTAATAAGTTGGCTTCAGCACCGTTGCGGATCAGGTCAAAGTAGAGCCGCGTTTTGGCTTGGTGTGACACGCTGCCATAGACATTAAAGTTAGCCACTAATGCATAGTAGGTACGCTCAAGCAGCGGATAGTCCATCACCCACATGGTGCTTGGGGTATCGCCTTGCCAGCCTTTGATCACACTGGCGCTGTCGTGATGGCGAAATACCGTGAGCAGCGCTTGGCTATTATGGCCGTCGCCATCCCATAAGTGCTCCAGATCTGGCCCTTGTGGATACTGCTTGGCATAGGCTTTTTGACGATAGGTTAAGTAGCTGTTTCTGTCGCTGCTGTAAGAAATCCAATCTGGGCCTAGGCTGAGTAAGTCTGAATTGAGTCCGGGCAGGGTGAGCCAGTCGCGCACATGGGTTTGATGGTTAGGCTGGGTAATAAATAAGTCATGTTTAGGCGCTTGAAAGCTAACCCAAAACTGATCGCGGATCACATCGGTGGCAATTTGGCCGCGGCACACGGGGCCGCGAATAAACGAGCGCACAAAGTATTCCGCGTCATCGAGCATAAACTGATAACGAGCCTTGGGTGGAATCGCCGCGTAAGTGAAAAAGGGGTTGGCCGCGTAATCCACTCGATAATCGGGCAGCTTATTGATGGTCCAATCGTCAGTAAAAAACAGCTGTTCTAGGTGGTGCATCTTATCGCTATTTAGCGCATAGGTGATGTGCGTTTTATGGATACGACTTTCGATACGCGGGCGCAGTCGATAATAAAATTTATCGCCCGGTGAATCGGTGGGCCGTTCGGTGGCGATCACTTCAATGGGTTGGCCGGTAGGGGTGCGTGAGCGCACAACTTCAAAAAAAGTGTCTTGATCCGGTGTTGATAGATCACTGAAATACAGATGGGCTAAAAACAAGTGTTCATACAAATAGCGTGCCACCAATTGATGGCGGGGTGCATCGCGGTTTAGCCAGGTTTCCCAGCGGATTTGTGCCCACTCTAAAGCAGGCGACAGTTGAATGCTTTGTTCGGGTACTTTGGCACCTTGGCTTAGCCAGTCTTGTACCAATTGATATTCGGGGGGCGTTAACCCCGTGACCGCAAAGGGCATGCCCGCTTGAGGGTGCTTGCTTGCAAAGACATCAAACTCGTCCGCTTGACTGCATTGGTTGCTACGGGTAGGAGAGATGTTTAGGTCTTCGGGTAGACGTTGATTGGCGCTCCAAGGGGTGCTTTGGCCCAAAGCCAGCATGCGTAACATCAGTGAGGTTTGAGCATCGGGCTCATCGAGTACGCTAAAAAAGCCGCGGGTGCGCCATGCGGACTCGCCATGAGCATCAAAATGCAGTCGGCTGGGCTTGGCATCGTTGGTACGTGCACCGTCGTAAACCGGCAGCTTACTGGCACCGCGCACTAAGCCTTCATTACTGGTGAGCTTTAGCTGGCAGGGCGCATCGTAGCAGGCATGGCAGGCAATGCATTTTTGCTCAAAAATAGGCTTAATATCTTGCTCATAATCCACCGTGCTGGGTAAGGCGGTAAGCGTATTAGGCAAAGCGGCGAGCGTATTAGACCACGCGAGCGGCGCGATAAAAATACTCAACATGAGCCATGCAAGCAGCGCTAATCGCCGTGAAAGAGTGTTCATTATTATACCTTATCTTATGTTGCTAATAGGGTGGTAACATGGAACTCGCTTAAGGTAAAGAGGAGCAAGACCATGATGAGACTGACCATTGGTTTTTTACTGCTGGGTTCAACGGCTGTGTTCGCCGCACCACATATTATCCACACTCCACCTGCCTTGGAGCTGAATGTAAATTCAGACTTAGCGCCTGCCTGTTTTTATGCGGACCAGCGCTACTCTAAGGGCGCTATCATCGAAATGGCCAAGCAGCCGTTTATCTGTGAACGAGAAAAATCCTTTGAGCAAAATGGCCAGTTAAGCTGGCAGCCGTTCCCGCTGAGTGTACAGACAGAGCAGAAGCTGACCATACCTTAAAAGCCCAAGTGGATGTGTATGATGAAGGATCTTGACTAATATTACTCACATAGTTGATGCTGATAGTGAGACGGATAGTTAAAAAGGTTAAATAGACAGTTGAACAGATAGTTAAACAGACAGTGATATAGGGTAATGCTACGGATACTAATGAATCGCAATAGGAGCCTGTTATGGATGTGATACGGATTATTATTGCCATTTTATTGCCGCCGCTCGGCGTGTTTTTACAAGTGGGCTTGGGTAAGCACTTTTGGATTAATATTATCCTGACACTGCTGGGCTACATCCCCGGCATAGTGCACGCAGTGTGGGTGATTGCTAAAAAGTGAGTCGCTAATGAAGACTAAATCCGCAAATTCCAATGCAGCAAGCTCAAATGCAATAAACAACGGTCAAGCGGCGGCCAGTCAGCGACTGGCACGCTTAGCATGGATGCTCGACAGCTCTATCCGCTTACCGGGTGGGTTTAGAGTGGGATTAGACGGCATTATCGGCTTAATTCCTGGCATTGGTGATTTAATCGGGGCGGGTTTATCGTCTTATATAGTGGTGGAAGCCGCACGGCTCAAGGTGCCGTTTCGGGTGCTGGCGCGCATGAGCTTAAATGTATTGATTGAACTGGTGGTCGGCATAGTGCCGATATTCGGGGATATATTCGACTTTGCCTTTAAAGCCAACCTGCGCAATGTGCGGTTACTGAATGAGTATTTAGGCAAGAATGCGTGAAGGGTAAAGAAAGCGAGATAAACTAAACCTAAAACTGATTTTGCAACGGAATCCACGGAATACACGGAAAAATTAATATGAGATAAGGGCGAAAAGTGATTATCGAATATTTTTGTAAGATCTTAATAAAAATAGTTCTTTTCAGATTTGATCTCTATTCTTCTGCGGGTTCAGTGGATTCCGTTGCGAAGGAATTTTTAGTCTTTAAATCGAGTGTTAATCACGCTTGTTTTTTGATTGCTTCGGCATCGATATCTAACACTACTTCACCTTCAGGGCGAGCGCAGCAGGGCAAGACTTCACCGGCGGCGATAAAGGCCAGCGGGGTGCTTTGATAGCTGACTTCGCCACTGATAATTGTAGTACGACAGGATCCGCAATAGCCGCCACGGCATTGGTATTCTACCGCGTGGCCGGTGCGCTCTAAGCCGGCGAGCAGGCTTTCACCTGCTCGCAACTCAAAACTTAATGCTTGGGTCGTGACTCTACTCACAGCTCAACACTCATAGCTCAAAATCGCCTAAGTCGTCATGGTTCATTTGCGAGTCAATTTGGCCGATCAAGTAAGAGCTGATCTCGACTTCTTGCGGCGCTACCTGCACGTTATCAGAAGATAACCAGGCATTGATCCACGGAATCGGGTTTTGCTTGGCATTGGGGAACGCCGGCGTTAGGCCAACGGCTGTCATGCGCAGGTTAGTGATGTATTCCACATACTGACACAGAATATCTTTGTTCAGGCCAATCATAGAGCCGTCTTTAAACAGGTATTCCGCCCACTCTTTTTCTTGAATGGCCGCGTCGCGGAACAGCTCAAAACATTGCTGCTCACACTCTTGGGCGATTTGCGCCATTTCTGGATCGTCCTCACCACTGCGCAAAATATTGATCATGTGCTGAGTGCCCGTTAAGTGCAGCGCTTCGTCACGGGCAATCAATTTAATGATTTTGGCGTTACCTTCCATCAGCTCGCGCTCGGCAAAGGCAAACGAACAAGCAAAGCTGACGTAAAAGCGAATCGCTTCCAAGATGTTGACGCTCATCAAGCACAAGTAGAGCTTCTTTTTCAGCTCATAGCGGTTGATATCAACCAGCTTGCCTCTGTGCTCTTGCTTACCTTCACCAAATAAATGATAGAGGCTGGTGTAGCGGATCAAATCGTCATAGTAACCGGCAATGTCGGCGGCACGTCTGAGAATTTCTTCGTTGGCCACTATGTCGTCAAATACGATGCCCGGATCGTTTACGATATTACGAATAATATGCGTGTAAGAGCGCGAGTGAATGGTCTCAGAGAAGGTCCAGGTTTCAATCCAGGTCTCAAGCTCAGGCAAAGACACAATCGGCAGCAACGCCACGTTAGGGCTGCGGCCTTGAATAGAGTCGAGCAGAGTTTGGTATTTCAGGTTGCTGATGAAAATATGCTTTTCATGATCCGGCAGTGCCTGATAGTCGATACGGTCTTGCGACACGTCAACTTCTTCTGGGCGCCAGAAGAAAGAAAGCTGCTTTTCGATGAGCTTTTCAAAAATATCGTACTTTTGTTGGTCATACCGAGCCACGTTCACGGAATTTCCGAGAAACATCGGCTCTAACATATGATCGTTTTGTAACTGACTAAACGTTGTATAAGACATGTCGTTCTTCCACACAAAGGAAGGCGAGGATTAACCTCGCCTCACCCATTAAATTTTACAAGCGCCACCGGCACAATCGTCTTCTTGCATATCATTTTGGGCGTCGGCCGCACCATCGCGCGTATTATGGTAATACAGCGTCTTTAAGCCGAACTTATACGCGGTGAGCAAGTCTTTTAACAGCTGCTTCATCGGCACACGGCCCCCTTCAAAACGGGTCGGGTCGTAGCTGGTGTTAGCAGAAATCGCCTGATCGACAAACTTCTGCATCACGCCCACTAAATGTAAGTAACCGTCATTAGAAGGCATCTGCCATAACAATTCATACTGGTCTTTCAGCTCGGCGTACTCAGGTACCACTTGCTTTAGGATGCCGTCTTTTGAAGCTTTCACCGATACCAAGCCGCGCGGTGGCTCAATGCCGTTAGTGGCATTGGAGATCTGGCTTGAGGTTTCTGACGGCATTAAGGCGGTCAGAGTACTGTTGCGCAAACCCTTGGTTTTAATTTCTTCGCGCAAGCCTTCCCAATCTAAATGCAGCGGCTCTTGGCAAAGCGCGTCTAAGTCTTTCTTATAGGTGTCTATTGGCAAGATACCCTGAGAATAAGTGGTCTCATTAAAAGACGGGCAAGGGCCAAATTCTTCCGCCAGCTTCACCGATGCTTTCAGCAGGTAATACTGAATGGCTTCAAAGGTGCGGTGGGTTAAGCCCAGCGCGCTACCATCGGAATACTTAACGCCATTTTTGGCCAAGTAGTAGGCATAGTTGATCACACCTATACCCAGCGTACGGCGATTCATGGAGCCATTTTGCGCGGCCAATAACGGGTAATCTTGATAGTCGAGCAGGGCGTCCAGTGCACGTACTGCTAAGTCTGCCAGCTCTTCCAGCTCGCTTAAGTCGTTAATGGCGCCCAAGTTAAAGGCCGACAGCGTACAAAGGGCAATTTCGCCTTCGGCGTCGTTTACGTCGGTCAACGGCTTAGTCGGAAGAGCTATCTCTAAACAGAGATTGCTTTGGCGAATTGGCGCGACGCTCGGGTCAAACGGGCTGTGGGTGTTGCAGTGATCCACGTGCTGAATGTAGATACGACCGGTGCCAGCACGCTCTTGCATCATCAGTGAGAACAAATCCACGGCCTTGACGGTGCGCTTGCGAATACTGGCGTCTTGCTCGTACTGCTCGTACAGCGCTTCAAACTTGGGCTGATCTTCAAAGAAGGCGTCGTAAAGGCCTGGCACATCTGAAGGCGAGAACAAGGTAATGTCGCCGCCTTTGATCAAACGATGGTACATCAGGCGGTTAATTTGCACGCCGTAGTCCATGTGACGTACGCGGTTTTCTTCCACGCCACGGTTATTTTTCAATACCAGCAGTGACTCAACTTCTAAGTGCCACATGGGGTAGAACAAGGTGGCCGCACCGCCACGCACGCCGCCCTGAGAGCAACACTTAACGGCGGTCTGAAAGTGCTTATAAAACGGAATACAGCCAGTGTGGAAGGCTTCGCCACCACGAATTGGGCTACCAAGCGCACGAATACGACCGGCGTTGATGCCAATGCCGGCACGCTGGGACACATAACGCACAATGGCACTAGAAGTGGCGTTAATAGAATCAAGGCTGTCACCACATTCAATCAGTACGCAAGAGCTGAATTGACGGGTCGGGGTGCGCACGCCGGCCATAATGGGCGTAGGTAACGACACTTTAAATTGAGAAGCGGCATCGTAAAAACGGGTCACATAATCCAGACGCGTCTCTTTTGGGTACTTAGAGAATAAGCAGGCGGCCACCAGCATATATAAGAACTGTGGGCTTTCGTAAATGTCGCCATTAATGCGGTTCTGGACGAGATATTTGCCTTCTAACTGCTTTACTGCTGCATAAGAGAAAGTCAGGTCGCGGTCGTGCTCGATGTAATCATTTAAGGCGTTAAATTCGTCACGGCTGTAATCGGCCAAAATATGTTGGTCGTATTTACCGGATTCGGTCAGGCGCGTCACATGATCATACAAATGCGGCGGCGTAAAACGGCCATAGGCTTTTTTACGCAAATGGAACACCGCAAGGCGGGCGGCCAAATACTGGTAGTCAGGCGTTTCTTCCGAGATCAAGTCGGCAGCGGCCTTGATGATAGTCTCATGAATGTCTTCGGTACGAATGCCGTCATAAAACTGAATGTGTGAGCGCAGCTCTACTTGAGAAACGGAGACGTTATCCAAGCCTTCTGCTGCCCAATCGAGGACGCGATGGATCTTATCCAAATCGATAGGTTCTTTGGCGCCTGAACGCTTGGTGACCAGCAGACTTTTATTCATGAGTTAGAGATTCTCCGTTTTTAGAGCGTTGTGCCAGTGGTGTAAGCCACTTAAGCCAGACATGCGAATAAAATCGAAAACACTATATAGAGACACTATATAATGTGTTTGATTGGGCATGAAAGCACAACATCTAGTTGTAGGGGTTGGTGATAGGCACAATATAGAGTGTTACGTAGGATTTCTCAAGCCGTGAGAAAAGCCCTCGCCTGTGGATAATCTGTGTTTAGCGGCGTGTGGGTTTGTGGTCGCTAACGCCTATCCCTTGATTAGTCTGGCGTTAGCGATTGGCTGGCGTTTTTATGCACGGCGCTAAAGATTTTTAAAAATAATTGGCTTGCAAAAACCGCTTTTTAGGAATTTGTTGCTTCTTTCAGCGCTTCACATCTACGGCATCTTTTAGCCAATTAAACAAGCTTAACACCGTAGGAGTTTGATGGTCCGCTTGCCAGTTATTGGGGTCTTCACCGGCCGAGATATAACCCCAAATAGCGGCGATGGTGGTCATGCCCGCGGCGCGTCCGGCTTCAATGTCGCGTTTATGGTCGCCTATATAGACGCACTGCTCGGGTGCCATCACTAATCGCTCGGCGGCAAACAGCAAGGGCGCCGGATGGGGTTTCTTAAAGGCCAGCGTATCTGAGCTAACGGTAACGCGACAATGTTCAAACAGCGGTAACTCGGCTAATAAAGGCAGAGTGAGCGCCGAGGGCTTATTGGTGACGATACCCCACGGAATATCGTACTGATTAAGCCATGCCAATAATTCGGGCACGCCTTCATAAGGGCGGGTGTGGTGGCACAAGTTTTGACCATAAAAGGCCAGCATTTGGCCGCGCAGCTCTTCAATGCCGTGTTGCTCGATTAAAGCCTCATCAATACCGGCGCGCAGCAGCGCATAAGAGCCGTCTGAGGTGGTGCATTGCAATACGTCATCTGACAAGATCGGCAAGCCGAGGCTGGCGATCACATGGTTGGCCGCCGCTCCCATGTCGCCGGCAGTGTCGAGCAAGGTGCCGTCTAAATCAAACAGTACCCCTTTAATGTTCATGTTATTCACCCTTTATCTGTTAGAACGTCAGCGGCTTTATTCTCTAAGCGCAGCGTGTTCAATACCGCATCCGTGGTCAGGGGCTTAACCGCATGCACCATATAGTTGACGTCGGCATCACGACTTAACTTAAAGTCGCCACTGAGTGGGCGATAAACCACGCCGGAAATGTCTTTAACGATTAAACCGGCGGCTTCTATATAGCGGCACAGCTCGGCAGGGGTAATAAACTTCTTATGATCGTGGGTGCCTTTGGGCACCATCTTAAAAATATGCTCGGCGGCGGCGATCATCATTAACCAAGCTTTAGGGTTGCGATTAATGGTGGAGAACACCAAGGTGGCACCGGGTTTGGCTAAATCCGCACAAGCCTGCACCACAGAAGCAGGCGAGGGCACATGCTCTAACATCTCCATGCAGGTGACCACGTCAAACTGCTCAGGCAGCTCAACGGCTAATTGTTCGGCGGTGCCTTGACGGTAATTGACGCTCACGCCCGTTTCTAAAGCATGTAAGCGCGCCACGGCTAACGGCTCTTTACCCATGTCCACACCCGTCACGTCGGCGCCATCGCGGGCCATGCTTTCACTTAAAATGCCGCCACCGCAGCCGATATCGATAACCTGCTTGCCAAATAAACCACCGGCGTTATCGGCAATCCAGCTTAAGCGCAGTGGGTTAAGTTGGTGTAGCGGTTTAAAGTCGCCGTCTAAGTCCCACCAGCGGGAAGCCATGGCATCAAATTTTTCAATTTCTTGTTGATCTACATTCATGGACGGCGCCTCTATTGCGAGTGAAATGAAAAGAGAAATGAAAATGCGAGCGGCCATTATAGTCAAGCAGATGCTCGCTACTAGACCCTAAGACACTTTACTCGCAAGCTAAGCTACCTACCCTCTCAACCCTAATGCAAATTCCTAGTGCGCTTCTGTGCGCCTTATATGCTCCCTGAGCATATTTGTATGGTAGAATGGCGCGTTATTTATTGCGATATCAACAATAAACTGGGGACAAGACTTGCTATGACCGATCTGGCCCGAGAAATCATGCCGATAAACATTGAGGATGAGCTGAAACGCTCCTACCTAGATTACGCCATGAGCGTAATCGTAGGACGTGCGCTTCCCGATGTACGAGATGGTTTGAAGCCAGTGCACCGCCGCGTGCTGTTTGCCATGAACGAATTGGGCAACGACTGGAACAAAGCATACAAGAAATCGGCCCGTGTGGTGGGTGATGTAATAGGTAAATACCACCCACACGGAGACAGTGCCGTTTACGACACTATCGTGCGTATGGCACAGGAATTTTCTATGCGTTACACCTTGGTCGATGGCCAAGGCAACTTCGGTTCAGTAGACGGCGACTCCGCTGCTGCGATGCGTTATACCGAAATACGTATGGATAAGATTGCCCACGAATTACTGGCCGATCTGGATAAAGATACCGTTGACTGGGTGCCGAACTACGATGGCACCGAGATGATACCGGCTGTGATGCCAACTAAAGTGCCCAACCTGTTGGTGAACGGCTCCTCCGGCATCGCCGTGGGCATGGCCACCAATATTCCACCTCATAACTTAAATGAAGTGGTCGATGGTTGTTTGGCGCTGATCGACAATGAAGACATCACCATCGATCAATTGATTGAGCTGATCCCGGGGCCGGATTTTCCGACCGGCGGCATTATCAATGGTCGTTCCGGCATCATAGATGCCTATCGTACGGGCCGTGGCAAAATCTACGTGCGTGCGGTGGCAGAAGTGCAAACCGATGAAAAAACCGGTCGCGAAACCATTATCGTCTCCGAGCTGCCTTACCAGGTAAACAAAGCGCGTTTGATTGAAAAAATCGCCGATTTGGTAAAAGAAAAGCGCATCGAGGGCATTACTGCGCTGCGTGATGAGTCTGATAAAGACGGCATGCGCATCGTGATTGAAGTACGCCGTGGGGAAGTGGGCGAGGTTATTTTGAATAACCTGTATTCACAAACTCAGATGCAGAATGTGTTCGGCATCAACATGGTGGCACTGGATAACAATCAGCCGCGCATCTTTAACTTAAAAGATATGCTGGAGTGCTTTATCCAGCACAGACGCGAAGTGGTTACCCGCCGCACCGTGTTTGAATTGCGCAAAGCCCGAGATCGCGCACATATCTTGGAAGGTCTGGCGATCGCCTTGGCGAACATTGACCCCATTATTGAGCTGATCCGTGCTTCCTCTACCGCAGCCGAAGCGAAAGCGGGCTTAATCAGCCAAGGCTGGCAGCTGGGCCACGTGGCCAGCATGCTGGAGCAAGCGGGTGACGATGCGGCGCGTCCTGAATGGTTAGATCCGGAGTTTGGTATTCGTGATGGCATCTATCACTTAACCGAGCAACAGGCCCAAGCGATTTTGGACTTGCGTCTGCACCGTTTAACCGGTCTTGAGCACGAAAAGATTCTTGAAGAATATAAAGGTCTGCTGCTGCTGATTGCTGAGCTGCTTTATATTTTGAACACGCCTGAGCGGTTGATGGAAGTGATCACCGAAGAGTTAGAACTGATCAAAGTGCAGTATGGTGATGCCCGCCGTACCGAGATCACCAACTCTAGCTCTGAGATCAATATCGAAGACTTGATCACTCGTGAAGACGTAGTGGTCACCCTTTCTCATGAAGGCTATGTGAAGTATCAGCCGGTTACCGACTACGAAGCTCAGCGTCGTGGTGGACGCGGTAAGTCGGCCACGCGCATGAAAGATGAAGACTTTGTGGAACGCTTGTTGGTGGCCAACACCCATGACACCATTTTGTGCTTCTCGACCGCAGGTAAAGTGTACTGGTTGAAAGTTTATCAGTTGCCAGAAGCCAGCCGTGCCGCCCGTGGTCGTCCAATCGTGAATATGTTGCCATTAGGCGCTAACGAGCGGATCACCGCCATCTTGCCGGTACAGGAATACTGTGACGATAAGTACGTGTTCTTCGCTACTGCCGATGGCACCGTGAAGAAGACCAGCTTGTCTGCGTTCCGTCGTCCGTTAGTCTCGGGTATTCGTGCCATTAATCTTCGCGATGGCGATGAGTTGATTGGCGTGGATATTACCGATGGCAGCAACGAGATCATGTTGTTTTCGGATGCGGGTAAGGTAGTACGTTTTGCCGAAGGCAGTGGCCATGACGAAGTTGAAGTCATAGAAGCTGAAGTGATTGACGGCGAACTTATCGAAGACGTTGACGCTGACTTGGCTGACGGCGAAGAAGCAGACGTTGCCGAAGCGGGCGAAAGCCGACCCTTTAAAGGCGTGCGTCCTATGGGTCGTACTGCGGCCGGTGTGCGCGGTATTCGTTTAGGCGCCGGTGATAAAGTGGTGTCTTTGATTATTCCGCGTGGCGAAGGTCCGATCTTAACCGTGACCGCGAATGGTTATGGCAAGCGTACCGCGCTGCTCGAATACCCAACCCGCAGCCGTGGCACCATGGGCGTCTTGTCCATTAAAGTGGGCGAGCGTAATGGTGCAGTAGTGGGCGCGATTCAGGTCGATGATACCCACGAGATTATGCTGATCACCAATGGCGGCATCTTAGTACGCACCCGCGTATTAGAAGTTAGCCTTATTGGTCGTAACACCGCAGGCGTACGTTTGATCCGTACCGGAGCAGACGAGCTGGTGGTGGGCTTACAGCGCATTGAAGAACCTGAAGAAGAAGAGTTGTTGGACGAAGCAGGCACAGAAGGTGAAGACGCGGATGCAGTTGCTGCAGATGTGACTGAGCAGTCTGAATCTCACGACCAAGAGCCAGACACTGATGGTGAAGACGCTGCTGATGAAGAGCCTAAGCAAGAGTAATCACTGATATTGATAACAAGGGGCCTATGTGGCCCCTTTTGTTTATCTGCAGTGCACTTTTACTGCCGCTTGGGGCTTCTAAAGCCGCAATCAGCAAAATCTCTTTGACTTAAACGCCCAGCGGTGTAAAACGATCATATCAAGATGATGGTTCGCTATGATGATAATGCAGAGCTTGCAACCCTTGAGTTTCAAGGAGAACACTCTGCGCTCAATGGGCGTTTTTATTGAATATTAAGCAGATAGGATAACGCAGGGAAATGGCAAACATGGTTTATAACTTCAGTGCAGGTCCGGCTATGCTGCCGGTAGAAGTGATGCAGCAAGCACAAGCTGAATTTCGTAACTTTAATGACTTAAGCGTGTCCGTGATGGAGCTCAGTCATCGCAGCAGTGATTTTATTGCAGTAGCCGCCGCGGCCGAGCAAGACTTGCGCGACTTAATGCAGATCCCAGACAACTATAAAGTGCTGTTCTTACAAGGCGGCGGCCGTGGTCAATTTGCAGCGGTAGCGATGAACCTGTTGGGTAAGAACGCCAAGGCTGACTATATCGTGACCGGTCAGTGGTCTAAATCTGCGGTTGAAGAAGCAGAAAAGCTCGGCACGGTGCGCGTATTAGACGGTTTTGGTGAGGTCGAGAACGGTTTGCGCCCACTGGCCAGCAGCTGGGATCTAGACCCCACCGCCGCTTATGTACATTACTGCCCGAACGAAACCGTAGACGGTATCGAATATCACTTCGTACCCAAGACCGGCTCAGTGCCTTTAGTGGCCGATATGTCTTCTACTATTTTATCGCGCCCGATTGATGTGACTCAATTTGGACTGATCTATGCTGGCGCCCAGAAAAACATAGGGCCGTCTGGTTTGGCGGTGGTGATAGTGCGCGAAGACTTGTTAGACCAAGCTTTTGCCCATACGCCGGTGATCATGGACTATGCGGCCATGGCTAAAGCGGATTCTATGGTGAATACGCCGCCGACCTACGCCTGGTACTTAGCGGGCTTGGTATTTAAGTGGTTAAAGCGCCAAGGTGGCTTAACCGCCATGGGCGAGCGCAATAAGGCCAAGGCCGACTTGCTCTATAACTACGTGGATGCCAGCAATTTTTACGGCAACAACGTACACCCAGACGCGCGTTCTTGGATGAACATTCCGTTCCAACTCAAAGACGAAAGCTTAAATTCCGCCTTCTTGAAAGAAGCTGAAGCCGCGGGTTTAGTGGCACTGCAAGGCCACCGTTTAGTAGGCGGCATGCGTGCCAGCGTCTACAACGCCATGCCCATCGAAGGCGTACAAGCGTTAGTCGACTTTATGGATAAGTTCGCCAAGCAAAACGCTTAGGACAAAACTATACGCTAAAGATAAAAAAATTTTGCAACGGAAGAACACGGAACGCGCGGAAAAATTAAGCTGGGATAATGACGAAAAGTAACAAATATATTTTTGTAAGGTCTTAACAACAAGATATGTCTTTTCAGATTTTATCTCTATTTTTCCGTGGATTTAGTGGATTCCGTTGCGAAAGGGTCTTTAAGCTTAAAGAATGAAAGGATCCCTTGTGAGTATAAATTATCTGGCCTTGGCGAATGCTGGGGTTGAAAAGTTGCACCCTTATCAGCCGGGTAAACCGGTGGAAGAGCTAGAGCGTGAGCTGGGCATTAGCAACAGCATTAAGCTGGCTTCTAATGAAAACCCGCTGGGTTTGGGCGCTAAAGCACGAGCCGCCATTGAGCGTGCGCTGCCGGAGCTGGCGCGCTATCCGGATGCCAACGGCTTTGCCTTAAAGTCTGCATTAGCAGAAAAGTTAGCGGTGAATACTGACCAGTTAATCTTGGGCAATGGCTCCAATGAGCTGATCGACTTGGTGTATCACACCTTTGTCTCGGCAGGCCAACAAGTGGTCTATTCCCAGTACACCTTTATTGTCTACGCATTGGCCACCCAAGGCCACGGTGCCGAAGCTGTCGTGGTGCCTGCGAAAGACTTAGGTCATGACTTAGATGCGATGGCGGCGGCGATTACTGAGCGCACTAAGTTGGTGTGCATCACTAACCCCAATAACCCGACCGGTACCTTCTTAACCAAAGCACAATTAAGCGCATTTTTGGCTAACGTGCCCAGCCAAGTGTTGGTGATATTAGATGAAGCCTATACCGAGTATGTGGCAGAGGATGAACGTCATCCATCTATCGACTGGTTGGCGCAATATCCGAACTTAATCGTCTCGCGTACTTTCTCTAAAGCCTATGGATTAGCGGGTTTGCGGGTCGGTTATATGGTGGCGCATCCTGAGCTGATCAGTGTGTTAAACCGCGTACGTGAGCCCTTTAACTGCAACAGCTTAGCGCTGGCTGCCGCCGAAGCCGCCTTGGGCGATACTGAATACTTAAATGAGGCGGTGGGCTTAAACCAGCGAGAAATGGCACGCTATGAAGCCTTCTTTGAAAGCCAAGGTATCAGCTATGTAAAATCCCGCGCTAATTTTATTACGCTCGATCTAAAGCGCGATGCGACGCCTGTGTATGATGCTTTGCTGCGCGAGGGCGTGATAGTGCGACCGATCGCCGGCTACGGCTTGCCGACCTGCTTGCGCATCAGTATTGGCCTAGAGCAGGAAAACCAGCGCTGCATTGAAGCGCTGGCGAAGGTGTTGAGCCAAGGCGTGTAATGCTGGGTGTGTTACTACAGCACTTACTTATAAAACGCTTAGCTAAACCCGCGCGAGAGGGCGGGCAGGGCCAGTAAACTTGCCCTGCGCCACCCCTCCTGTTAACGTCTTCATAGCTCAGTTGTGTTTATTTTTACCTCTAGGAATCATATGGAAAGCCTTAAACTATCTCCCATTGCTCGGGTGGAGGGCACGGTTAATTTGCCCGGCTCTAAATCATTGTCAAACAGAGCTCTGTTGCTGGCGGCTCAAGCACAGGGTATTACGCACCTGACCAACCTGCTCGACAGTGATGACACGCGTTATATGCTAGATGCGCTTAGGGCGCTGGGGGTGCAGTATGAATTGTCGGCTGATAAAACCGAATGTGTAGTGCATGGGTTAGGCCGCGCGTTTAGTGCGGCGGAGCCGATATCGCTGTTTTTAGGTAATGCGGGTACTGCCATGCGTCCCTTATGTGCCGCGCTTTGCTTGGGCACTGGCGAGTTTACCCTGACCGGTGAGCCCCGCATGTGGGAGCGACCCATCGGGCACTTGGTAGAAGCGTTGCGTGAAGCGGGCGCAGAAATTAGCTATTTAAAAACTGACGGTTACCCGCCGGTATTTATTAATGGCAAAGGCTTATGGGGCGGCGATGTACATATTGACGGTTCTGTCTCTAGCCAGTTTTTAACAGCACTGTTGATGGCCGCTCCTATGGCCTCGGGCGATATCCGCGTGCACATTAAAGGTGAGCTGGTCTCTAAGCCGTATATTGACATTACTTTGCATGCAATGAGTCAGTTTGGTGTCGAGCTTGAGCATGACAACTACCAAACCTTTTATATCAAAGGCAATCAGACCTACGTCTCACCGGGTCAGTTTTTGGTAGAAGGGGATGCTTCGTCGGCTTCTTACTTTTTAGCCGCAGGCGCCATTAAAGGTAAAGTGCGGGTTACCGGTGTGGGCAGTAACAGCATTCAAGGTGATGTGAAGTTTGCGGATGTATTGGCAGCCATGGGTGCCAAGATCACTTGGGGTGAGAACTTTATTGAAGCGGAAAATATTGGTCCGTTGCACGCGGTAGATATGGACATGAACCATATTCCCGATGCGGCCATGACCATTGCCACCACCGCTTTGTTTGCCACGGGTACCACGCGCATTAGCAATATTCATAACTGGCGGGTGAAAGAAACCGACCGTTTGTATGCGATGGCGACCGAGCTGAGAAAGTTAGGGGTAGAAGTGGAAGAAGGCGAAGACTATATCGTCGTTACGCCGACGGCTGAGTTAAAAGAGGCGGAAATTGCCACTTATAACGACCACCGTATCGCCATGTGCTTTTCACTGGTGGCACTTAGCGATACCGCTGTGGTTATCTTAGATCCTAAGTGCACAGCAAAAACCTTCCCCGATTACTTCGAACAGCTAGCCAGCATTAGCAGTTAACCAAATAGCGCCGAGCCCCAAGCGCCCGGCGCCCAGTTAAAAGAAAACACTGTTCTTTGTTTTCCTTGGTGCTGGGCGCCGGGCGCTTAATGCTATGTCTAATGATGCTTCATTTTTTCTAGCGTTTCGCGCGCTTTAATTTCTGCCGCATCCAGTTCGGCCAGTACTTTGGCGATGTCGGCTTGTTGCTGGCGTAAACTGGCGCGCTTCTCGGCGATCATGGCCACCATAGAATGCAGCTGGGGACGAGAACGGTGCTCGGCGTCATAGAGCTCAAATAACTCACGCATTTCAGCCAAACTAAAGCCTAGGCGCTTGCCGCGAATGGTAAGGGCTAGCCTAAATTTATCTTTGTGGCTGTAAATGCGCGCATTGCCTTTGCGTCTGGGAGACAACAGGCCAAGCTCTTCATAATGGCGCAAGGTACGAGGAGTAATTTCGAACTCATGAGCCAATTCAGAAATACTAAAGGTCACTTCCATATTGGGCATGACGAACACTCCTTATTAGGGTCAACAGACCCTATGCATCCAAATATATTGAGGGCAGACCATACACCTATATCAGGGGGCTGTGAAGTCTGACTTTGACTCCTCAACGAGATTACGCCAAGATGGCCATTGCTGACAATAGGGGAATAAACGTGTTTATATTCAAGGTGCAGGGGGCGAATGGTGGCCAAGCTGAAATTCGTATACAAGCACTCGATTGGAGTGAACAGGGCACCATTACTTTTAGCTGCGATACGGATAAATTGGCCGTGATACTGCTGACTGATTGTCGCTCTGGTAAAGGACACTTTGATTTACTGGCCGGCACTAAGCCTATGTATGTAGAGCAATGGTTAGAGTATTTACAAGAGGACAAACAGTTAAGCCAAGTAGAGGTCACTATTCATAGCCCACTGGAAGCAGGCTATGAAGAGATATGCGGCTTGGACTCAGAGCAAGTTAAAACGCTGCTTAACTTGGTGTATCAAGTGGGGGGCTTTAATCGACTGCAAATTATGCGTTATCTCAAACATCGTCATAGCTCCGCCACTATGTCGACCCACTATAATGCTGAAGAGCTCAAACGTTACCGCTACTTAGGCCAATTGATTAACCAATTAATCCGTTTTAAGACACCTACACCTTAAGCTCTAGCCTTCAAGGTAGGGCCTTAAAGTTAGCGAAATCACTGGGCTTTGCAATTAAATAGCCCTGTATCCCATCGATATGCATGGACTCTAGCAATTGCTTTTGCTCCATGGTTTCCACCCCCTCGGCAATCACACGACACCCTAAGCGCTGAGCTAAATCGACAATCATGCGTACAAACTGCTGAGTGGTGTGGTCTTGATGCAACTGTCTCACCAACTGACCCTCAAGCTTGACGTAGTCAGGCTTGATTTCTTTTAATAAGCGAAACGAGCCATAACCATGACCAAAGCGGCTCACCGCATAGCGAGCACCGGTACGACGGATAACGTCAAGTAAGCGTTTACTGGCGTCTAGTTGATGCTGCAAGACTTGCTCGTCTAACTCAAACACTAACTTGGAAGTAATATTGCGGTCTCGCAATAAGATGCGCTCTAACCAAATTAAAAATGAGCTTTGCTGCAAACTGGCGGGGGTGAGGTTAATGGCCCAGCGTTGCCCCGTTAACGGTGACTGCTTAATCTGTGCCAAGATCACTTCAATGATTCTCTGCTCGAACAGCATCGACATATTTAGTCGCTGCAACATGGCAAACACTGTGCTGGCAGGATAAGTACCGCCATTGGGGTTGGGGAAACGGGTATAAATCTCGTTATAACCCTGCATGTCCGTTTTATAAATTTGCGCAGGCTGCACCAGCAATAATACTTGATTGTCATCCAGCATACTTTGTAAACGCTGACGCCATTGGCTCTCACCCATAGACTCGTCTTCGTCTTGCTTAAGTAACATGCTCCAACTATTAGGCTCATCGCCTTGTGCTTGTGCCAGCGCCAAGTCGGCGCGGGTCAATACTTGCTCAGCGCTTTGTCCGGGCAATAATTGTGTAAAGCCAATGTAAGCGGCGCAAGTTAGTTCGTGAATATGCTGATAATGATAGAGCTCTTGCTGCAATTTATCCCCAATACGAGGGGCGAGGGGTTCACATTGCCCTTTGAATAACACGGCAATATCAGTGCCACTGATGCGATAGCCGTGAGCGCCTATCTCGGGCTGTATCACCTTGCGCACGATTTTGACGATGTCTTGCAAGTACTGATCGCCGGCCTGAAAGCCTTGCTCGATATTAATACTTTGCAGACTATTGGCGCGCACTATCATCAAAGTGGCACTGGCCAGTTGATTGTCATCGTTGAGCATGAGATCCAAGTCGCGGCGAAAGGCAAAACGGTTACCGAGCAGCGTTAGACTATCTTGAAAGCTCTGCTGTTGTGCGGTGTGTAACTCTCGTTTAATAACACTAAGCTGCTGATCATAATTTTGATGTAAGTTAACAATAGCGTTGGCAATGGGATGCTCGTGACGGAAGTTATTGGCTTCTGGGTCTAGCAGCATATTCTGCAAGTGAGCATGCTCAACGTTATAAATTTGACGCCAGCGACGATAGAGAGTGATAAAGATCAGTAGATTGGCCAGCACTAAAGGTAGGGTAACCCATAACCATTGCTGGTTTGCGGCTTTGGTATCAAGCCGATAAAACAGCTGGGTGTCATCTTGAGTATATTGTTGGTTAGCACCCAATTGGCCAAACCACCAGGCTGATGCATGATCGGTTAAGGGCTGATCGCTTGTGGAATTAATTAATCCGGCCAGAGCTGCGGTGGCAGATTCGGAGCTTGAAGTGGCGGTTAATTGACTGCTGATAGTTTGCGCTTGATGTTGCAAGGCGGAGTAGCTTGCCCACCAAGGTACTAAGATGCTGAGTAACAGCATAATAAAACCAGATAGCAGTAAAGCCTGACCAAAGGGAGCTTGTTCCCGCATAGCCACAATCCTTGTTAAAACGGGGTATATAAAGAGGGTATGAGTATAACTGAGATAGTGTTACATAAAACGAAAGGAGTGCTTTTTAGGACGCAGGATAAGATAGAAATTGGCTCCCCTTGCTGGACTTGAACCAGCGACATACGGATTAACAGTCCGGCGTTCTACCAACTGAACTAAAGGGGAACAGGTAAACTTGTACTACTTACTGTAACTAAAAGTGGCTCCCCTTGCTGGACTTGAACCAGCGACATACGGATTAACAGTCCGGCGTTCTACCAACTGAACTAAAGGGGAACAGGTAAACTTGTACTACTTACTTTGTAACTATTTGTAACTAAAAGTGGCTCCCCTTGCTGGACTTGAACCAGCGACATACGGATTAACAGTCCGGCGTTCTACCAACTGAACTAAAGGGGAACAGGTAAACTTGTACTACTTACTTTGTAACTATTTGTAACTGAAAGTGGCTCCCCTTGCTGGACTTGAACCAGCGACATACGGATTAACAGTCCGGCGTTCTACCAACTGAACTAAAGGGGAATTGCATTGCTTGAATGCGAGCCGAATGTTAATGGCTACCCCGTTAGCTGTCAACACTCAAAGTCGCTTTGTCATTGAAATTAGTTTGTTTGCTGCAAGAGTAGGCAAAAGCCGCTGAAATCTGCAGCACTTGGCGCGTGTGCGCCAATTTTAACTGCTTGTTGGTTGTTTATTGACCGGACGTCAGAGGTGATAAGCTAATAAAGCGGGCAGAGTAGGGCAACAGGCTAGCCTTTCTCTAAGTTTGAAGCTTGCGATGATCAGCTGTCACCTTTAATGCAGTAGAGAGTGGGTGTGGTTAGGCCGGCAGAAAACGTGAACGTAATCCTGCTTGCTATTAAACAGCTCCAATTAACGCTAAACGTATACTGTGTTTAATGGGGGAGCGTAATCATTTTATTTAGAGTGAATATTCGAATTCTAATGAAATGGCTTCCGGCAACAAGCTGGCAAGGAAATAATGTGCTCTGGTGTCATGGCTCTCTGTCATGTGAATGTAGTAAACACGTCGTAAGATATAGCTTTAAATGCTGAACCTTAAGTAGTTTAGTGATTGAAGCGAATATGAAAATTAACCGTGGGCCGTTTTTATCACAGAGCGCGGTGTTTTGCTTAAAGGCGTTAAGTACTTCTGGGGTGCTGATTGGCTACAGGTTTTGTTTTGCTTTTTAAGTGCTGTTAAATAAATTTCATTTGTTATGAAAATAAGATTATAGTGTCTAGGCTACTGAACGCTAATAGCTGACTCTTGGGTCGACTATTAATAAAAACGTTTAGAAAAACTTTAAACAGCTCAGTATGGAACTGAGTTTGTGCAGTAATCCCACACAAGGAGTGATTTAATGACGGATAAGAAAATTGTACTGGTTACCGGCGCCGCTGGCGGAATTGGTACAGAAGTATGTCGCATGTTTTTAACTAATGGCTACAAAGTAGTTGCGACTCACCGCCCAGGTAAAGAAAAAGAACAGCAAGCCAAGCAATGGCTACAAGAAGAAAAACTGGACGGTCAAGATATTCAATTATTAGCTCTGGATGTGAGCAATCACAGTGCCGTGAGTGAAACGTTGGCCGAGACGCTACGTGAGCTGGGTCGCATTGATGTATTGGTGAATAACGCGGGTATTACTCGTGACACCACCTTCAAGAAAATGACCTTGGATCAGTGGCAGCAAGTCATGGATACCAACCTCAACAGCCTGTTCAGCGTAACACAACCGGTATTTAACCAAATGTGTGAGCAAGGCTCTGGCCGCATTATCAATATCTCTTCAGTTAACGGCTTGAAAGGTCAGTACGGTCAGGTGAACTACTCAGCGGCTAAAGCCGGCATGATTGGTTTCACTAAAGCCTTAGCGGCAGAAGGTGCGCGTTTTGGTGTGAGTGTAAACGCAGTTGCTCCAGGTTACACAGCGACACCTATGGTTACCGCTATCCGCGAAGACGTACTGGATTCTATCAAGGCGACTATCCCCCTTAAGCGCTTAGCAACCACGGAAGAAGTTGCTGGTGCGGTACTGTATCTGGCAGGCGAGTACGGCGGTTACGTGACAGGCGAAACGCTGTCCGTGAACGGCGGCCTGTACATGCAGTAAGCACTAAAATTCGGCTATTTATTATCAATGGAGTGAAAGTTATTTATGTCTGAACCTGTATATATTGTTGCTGCAAAGCGTACCCCTATCGGTAGTTTCTGTGGTGCATTAAGAACTGTTCCTGCTGCAGAGCTGGCCGGTATTGCGATTAAAGGTGCGTTGGCTCAAGCAGGCCTGTCACCTGAACATGTCAATGAAGTGATTGTTGGTAACGTGATCAGTGCCGGTCAAGGCATGGGTATTGGTCGTCAAGCGGCACTGGCTGCAGGCATTCCTGTTGGCGTTCCAGCTTACAGCCTGAACATGGTGTGCGGCAGTGGCATGAAAACTTTAATGGACGCTTGTGCGCACATTAAAGCGGGCGATGCGGATGTCGTGGTTGCTGCGGGTTGTGAAAACATGTCACAAATCCCTTTTATCGCTAAAGGTGATTTGCGTAACGGCCATAAAATGGGCGACATGGCCTTAAGTGACTTACTGATTAATGACGGTTTAACCGATGTGTTCAATAAGTACCACATGGGTGTGACCGCCGAGAACGTAGTTGCGCAAGAAAATATCAGCCGTGACGAGCAAGATGCCCTTGCCGCCGCGAGCCAAAACAAAGCGGTAGCCGCGATTAAAGCGGGTCATTTTAAAGATGAAATCGTGCCAGTAGAAGTTAAAACGCGTAAAGAAACCATTACCGTTGATACTGATGAATATCCGAAAGATGGCACCACTGTTGAGTCTTTAGGACGCTTGCGCCCTGCATTTAAATCCGATGGTTCAGTAACAGCAGGCAATGCCTCTGGTATTAACGACGGCGGCAGTGCCATTATCGTGGCCAGCAAGTCTGCGGTTGAAAAGTATGGTTTAACTCCGCTCGCCGAAGTAGTTGGCTACGGTCAAGGCGGCATAGACCCGACCATTATGGGCTTGGGTCCAGTCCCTGCTATCAAGCAAGCGTTATCACGCGCTAACTTGACGCTGGCACAAATGGAACGTTTAGAGCTTAACGAAGCCTTTGCTGGCCAAGCTTTGGGTGTAGTAAGACAGTTATCCACCCAGCACGATATTGCCGAGCAAACATTGTTGGAAAAAACCAACGTCAATGGCGGCGCCATTGCTTTGGGTCACCCCTTGGGTGCGTCAGGTAACCGAATTTTGGTTACTTTACTGCACGAGTTGCAACGCAGCCAAACTGAGCTAGGCTTAGCTTCATTGTGTGTTGGCGGCGGCATGGGTACGGCTGTTATCCTCAAGCGGGTGTAATACACGCGGTTATTGGCTTCTTTAAAGAAGGAAATAAAGCAATGTATACCAATATGTTCCAGAATTTTAATAAAGACAGCGAAAAGACCTTTGCTCCAGTGCTGAAATATAATCAGTTAGTGGCAAATAACTTTACTGCATTGACTAACCTGCAATTAGATGCGGCACGTCAATACGCTGAAATTGGCTTGGCGCAGCTGCAGTTAGGCAGCCAGGTTAAAGATGTGCCGTCGTTAGTTAATATGGGCACTAAGCAATTAGAAACCATGACGCGCATTAGCCAGCAAATGATGGAAGATGCTAAAAAGTTAGCGGCTCTGACACAAGAATTTAAAGCTGGACTAGAAAACATAGCGACCGACGCACCAAAATAAATTCGGTTTAGGGTTAGCCCTTCAGCTAGAACATATTGTTGGGAAGGGGTCTTAAGGCTCCTTCCCATTCTTGTTGTAGGGGCTCTGCAATTTCTATCAGGGAAAAGCAATGCTACAAAATACGTTTAACAATCAAGACCCCATAGGGCAGTTTTTTAATTGGAATGAAACTATGTGGTCAGAAATGCAAAAGGCCAAGTGGGGCGATGACCCAGTTAGTGACGCCTTATCTCAAGTTAACTCTGACGATTTACAACTGTTCTACAAAGCCATATCGAGTAATCCGATGCATTTGCTCGATATGCAAATGAAGTGGTGGCAGGGGCAGTTAGCTATTTGTCAAAATAGTATGATGAAAAGTTTAGACAGCGGCTCTGCCAGCGTAGTGGCGGATCCGCCAGGCGATCGCCGTTTTAAGCACAAAGCATGGACAGAAAACCCGCACTTTGATTTCATACGTCAGTCTTATTTACACTTTTCTAAATCGTTAACCGATATGCTGGACGTGGTCGAAGGTGTACCAGAGTCGGTACGCGAGCGCTTAAAGTTCACCTTTCGCCAAACCATCAACGCACTTTCTCCCACCAACTTTATCTGGAGCAATCCTGAGGTGCTATTGCGCACCATAGAAGAGAAAGGGGCGAACCTGGTAAAAGGTATAGCGCTGTATCAAGAAGACATGGCCGCCAGTGCCGACATGCTAAAAATCCGCATGACGCGCCAATCTGCGTTCACCTTGGGTGAAAACTTAGCGGTGACGCCGGGCGATGTGGTGTTTAGAAATGACATTTTTGAACTGATTCAGTATGCGGCTACCACTAAAACGGTACATAAAACGCCATTGCTGATCATACCGCCGTTTATTAATAAGTATTACATCCTAGACTTAACCGAACAAAAATCTTTGGTGGCTTGGCTGCGCGACCAAGGACATACGGTGTTTATTATGTCTTGGCGCAATCCAGGTAAAGAGCAGGCGAGCATCAGTTTTTCTGACTTGGTGCAGTCTGGCACCATGGAAGCCATTCGCGTGATTGAGCAGGTGACCAAAGAGAAAGAAGTTAACGCCATTGGTTACTGCATTGGCGGCACCTTATTAGCGGCTACGCAAGCCGCGTATGTGGCTCAGGGTGTTAAGTCGCGGGTGAAGAGCGCTACCTATCTGACTACCTTGCTTGATTTTACTCAGCCAGGTGAAGTAGGAGTGTTTATCAACCCGCCGGTTATCAATGCCATGGCGAAAATGAATGAAGCCCAAGGTTACTTTGATGGTCGTAAAATGGCCGTGACCTTTAGCTTGTTACGTGAAAACAGTTTGTACTGGAACTATTACATTGATAACTACCTGAAAGGCGAAGAGCCTTCAGAGTTTGATATTTTGTATTGGAACAGTGACAGCACCAACTTAAGTGCCACTTGTGCGGACTTCTTGCTGCGCGACTTGTATCTCAATAACCGTTTGAGCCAAGCGGGCGAAGTGAAGATTGGTGACGTTGCCATCGATCTTGGCAAAGTTACCACTCCGAGTTACTTCTTATCGACCAAAGAAGACCATATTGCACTGTGGGACGCGACCTTTAAGGGTTCTAATCTCTTAGGTGGAGATAAAACCATGGTGTTGGGTGAGTCAGGTCACGTGGCTGGCGTAGTTAACCCGCCAAGCAAAAATAAGTATGGTTACTGGCTGAGTGAGTCGAAGTTCGACAACCCAGAGCAGTGGTTAGCCACCGCTAAGCGTGAAGACGGCTCATGGTGGACACATTGGCAGCAGTGGGCAACGCCTTTCTTAGGTGAAAAGCAAGTGCCTGCGCGTACTGTCGGTTCGGTTGAGTATCCTGCATTAATGGCCGCACCTGGGCGTTATGTGACACAAAGCTTACCGATAGCAGCAGTTGAAGAAACCGCATAAGTTATGATTTAGTTTAATCAGCCGCCGCAAGGCGGCTTTTTTATTATTAAATGACCGTGAGTGAACCGACGGTGAGGGGCAAAGGTGAAGCGCAACTCAATTATTGTGTGCTGGCACTTGAGCCGTGGCCGTAGATCATGGATCATAGTCGTTTATAAATGCCATTCCCACGTTCGAGGTGTATGAATGAGTCAGGTGGACCTAAGTCCTAGCAATTTTATTCGCCAAATCATTAATGAAGATTTGGCCAACGGCAAACATCAGTCAATACAGACGCGTTTTCCGCCAGAGCCCAACGGCTACCTTCATATTGGCCATGCCAAATCCATCTGTCTGAACTTTGGCATCGCTCAAGATTATCAAGGTCAGTGTAATCTGCGCTTTGATGACACTAACCCAGAAAAAGAGAGTGTAGAGTACGTTGAGTCGATTCAACGTGATGTACGCTGGCTTGGCTTTGAGTGGAGCGGAGATATTCGCTACTCTTCAGACTATTTTGAACAACTCTATGGCTACGCCGTTGAATTGATTGAAAAGGGTCTAGCCTATGTGGACGAGCTTACGCCCGATGAAATACGCGAATACCGTGGCACCTTAACCAGCCCTGGTCGCAATAGCCCGTATCGTGAGCGCTTGCCTACCGACAGCTTAGAGCTGTTTACGCGCATGCGTAATGGTGAGTTTGCGGAAGGCACGGTTTGCCTGCGAGCTAAAATCGACATGGCATCTCCTTTTATGGTGATGCGCGATCCTGTGTTGTATCGGGTGCGTTTTGCTCATCACCACCAAACCGGCGACCAGTGGTGCATCTATCCGATGTATGACTTTACCCATTGCATCTCAGATGCGCTGGAAAACATCAGTCATTCGTTGTGTACCCTGGAGTTTCAAGATAACCGTCGCTTGTACGACTGGGTATTAGATAACATCAGTATTGACTGCCATCCTCGTCAATATGAGTTCTCACGCCTTAATCTTGAATATACGGTGATGTCGAAGCGTAAGCTGAACCAGCTGGTGTTAGAAAACTATGTAGAAGGTTGGGATGATCCCCGCATGCCGACTATCTCGGGTTTGCGCCGCCGCGGTTATACGCCAGCAGCAATACGTGAATTTTGTTTGCGCATTGGCGTGACCAAGCAAGAAAACACCATCGAAATGGGCATGTTAGAAGCCTGTATTCGTGACGATCTTAATGAGAATGCACCGCGCGCCATGGCTGTTTTGCGCCCAGTACGCTTGGTGATTGAAAACTTAAGCGACGATCACGAAGAAATTTTGCAAGCACCACGTCATCCTAATAAGCCCGAAATGGGCACTCGCGAATTGCCGTTTAGCCGCGAAATATTTATCGATGAAGCAGATTTTCGTGAAGAAGCGAATAAAAAGTACAAACGCTTAGTACTGGGTAAAGAAGTACGACTGCGTAATGCCTATGTGGTGAAAGCTGAGCGCATCGAAAAAGACGCGGCGGGTAATATTACTACCATCTTCTGTAGCTATGACCCCGACACTTTAGGTCAAGATCCTGCAGATGGTCGCAAGGTCAGAGGTGTGATCCATTGGGTGTCTGCACGCCATTGTATACCTGCAGAAGTGCGTTTATATGATCGACTGTTCAATGTCCCTAATCCGGGCGCTGCAGAGTCGTTTGAGGAAGCTTTAAACCCAGATTCACTGCAGGTACTGAGCGGTGTGATGGTGGAGCCTTCTTTAGCTACTGCCGTCGCGGAAGAAGCCTTCCAGTTTGAGCGTGAAGGTTATTTCTGCCGTGATAGCAAAAGTGAAGCCTTGGTATTTAACCTAACGGTTGCGCTGCGTGATTCGTGGGGTAAAGAAGAGCAGTTTTAACTCAGGCGGTGAGGGGTAGGGTGAATAGGTTAGGGGTCACTCCCGGGTCTATATAACGAGTGTTTGACGCCTTACACCTCACAATTTACGCCTCTCAGCACTAAAGCTCTTAGTACTAAAGTAAGACATAAAAAAGCCGCAACATGTGCGGCTTTTTTGTGTCTAAATTTTTATGCCTAGATTTTTCAATCTTAGGCAAAATCAGACTAGTTATCTTCGTCGTTATGACGACACGGTTTGTCATGGCAATGGCCATACAGATATAAGCTATGATTCGTCAATTTGATATTAAATTGACTGGCCACTACTTGTTGGCGTTCTTCGATAATTTCGTCATGAAATTCGATAACTTTGCCACAGTCCAAGCACACCAAGTGATCGTGGTGCTCTTGAGATGCTAATTCAAATACAGACTTGCCGCCTTCAAAATGATGGCGCGCGACCATACCCGCATCGTCAAATTGGTTGAGCACACGATAAACGGTAGCTAGACCAATTTCTTCACCCTGATCGAGCAACATTTTGTACAGGTCTTCTGCACTCACATGCTCAGTATCTGGATGTTGGAGCAACTCAAGGATTTTTACGCGGGGGAGCGTCACCTTGAGGCCTGCTCTTTTCAAAGCTTGATTGTTGTCAGCCATAAGAATAAAGTTTCGCAATTCGTGTGTTTATTGCTTTCATTGTGCGTCTTTCTACCTTTAAAGGCAACCGCAATCTAGTTTTGTGAGCCGGTGCCATGATCTGGCGCAATAAGCCTGTTAGTGCGATTAGTTTTTGCTACTATCGGTAATTATTGATACTGGTCGGATGAGATAGATGCGGCAGATATTTGCTCGGCCCCGCTTACTTAAATTCCTGATGAATTGTTGGCCGCCTTTTTGGGGGGCGGGCATTCGCATTGAACACTTAAGCCAAGACTACCATGAGTGTCGTATCGGTTTGGTATTGCGCTGGTGGAATAAAAACGCCAACCGCACCCAATATGGTGGAAGCTTGTTCTCCATGACAGATCCTGTCTACTCAATGCTATTAATGGGAATTCTTGGTAATGACTACTATATATGGGATCGCGCGGCCAAAATCACCTTTATTAAGCCAGGTAAAGGCCGCGTATATGCTGATATTCATTTGAGCCGAGAGCAGCTAAGTGAGATACTCAACGCGACCCAATATGGTCATAAGCACTTTCCCCATTTTCGTATTAATATTATGGATGAGGAAGGCGCACTAATCGCTGAGGTGGAACGAACGCTCTATGTGCGAAAAAAAGAACGAACCAATGATAGTTAAGAGCGTTGAGCAATATTTCCTAACGTCATGGTTTGTAAAATAATTTGCGAACATAGGGGAACTTCGTCCATACTTAGGGTGACTAAGTGGTCTTAGAGACTATTCATAGAAACAAGGAGCATGTAATGCGCAATAAAATGATGTTAGTAGCAGTAGCTGGTACTTTGATGTTAGCTGGTTGTAGTTCAAACACCGCTACCGAAACCAAACTGGACGGTATCGCACAAGACTTACAAGCAGTTCAACAGGGTCAGCAAGCTAACTCTGCTAAAATCGATCGTTTGGCTGCTGATGTTGCTGAAGCCCGTGCTTCTGCAGATCGCGCTAACTCTCGTCTGGATCAGATGGGTCGTTACACCAAGTAATTTTATTGGTGCAACTGAAAAGCCTGACTTCGGTCAGGCTTTTTTTTGCCTGTAATTTAATATTTCCTCACGCCTCACACTATCTATAACTAGCGCACTCTTGGCCTTAGTAGGGCTGTGTAATGGGCATAAAAAAGCCCAGCGCTTGGCTGGGCAAATAAGTTAATTATGTATGGCGAGCTAGTTCACCTGACCGGCCAGTTGTGGTGTAGCCTGATGACCACCAATGAGCTGTCTGATGGTCGCTTCATCAAGGCCTTGCTCAAACAAAGGAGCTAAGTCGCTCATGTCTAGCGGGCGGGTATCAGCGGCGCCTTCAGTGGTTAATGGCTCATGAGATTCAACAAACACTTGCCCGAATTCATCAGTGCTGACTTTAAGCGACTGGTTAACGATCTGCACTTGAGTACCAGTATCTACTTGAGCAAACAGCCACTCTACGTGCTCAGGGTACATACGAATGCAACCAGCACTGGAGCGTAAGCCCATATCTTTTGGATCGTTAGTGCCGTGAATTAAGTATTCACCGCTGCCATAAGCCAAGCGCATTGCGTATTCGCCCAATGGGTTGTCGGGACCGGCCGGCACGACTGTCGGCAAGGGTTTGCCCATGGCAGCATACTCGCGATGAGTGTTGGCGGTAGGCGTCCAGGTAGGATTTTTCCGCATCTGGCTAATGCTGGTAGTGGTGAGCGGGGTGGCCCGCCCCACGCGGCCAATACCGATTGGGAACACATACACGGCTTGTTCATCTTCTGGGTAATAGTAGAGTCTTAGCTCGGCCAAGTTAATGACGATACCTTTGGTTGAGGCCTTAGGTAGCAACATTTGGTTAGGGATCACCACTTGTTGGCCGGGTTTAATCAGTAACAAGTCTTGATCGGGGTTAGCCGCAATCATCAAAATAGGACTAACACCATAGTAGCGAGCCAAACTTGTTAAAGTATCTTCTTCTTGGGCGGTGTGCAGTAGCAGTTGCCCAATAGGTTGGCCTTTATCCGCGGGTAAAGGCAGGGGGGTGATATTGGCCCAGACTGCAGTGCAAGGCAGTAACAGTAGTAGCAGTGAAATCGTTAACTTTTTCATATCTGGCTCTCAAATGCATCAATCGGGATTGTGGGGGCTTTCTGGATGTTAAATTACGGTTCAAAAAGCGTTCTTACAACAAACCACTAACTAATACCTAACTATAAAAAAGGGACGCGTCTTGCATCCCTAGTAGACCGTAGCTGATGAATTAAGCTTCCAGCTCTTTTAAACACATTTCTTCATATATCTGCTTACACCAGGCTTTCACTCGTTCTTGAGTTAGCTCTGGCTGGCGGTCTTCATCTATGCCTAAGCCGATAAAGTGCGCATCGTCGACTAAAGCGCGAGAAGCTTCAAACTCATAGCCTTCAGTGGGCCAATGGCCAATGATAATGGCACCTTTGGGCTCAATGATTTCGCGCAACGTGCCCATGGCATCGAGGAAGTACTCGGCATAATCTTCTTGGTCGCCGCAACCAAACATGGCCACCAGCTTATCGTTAAAGTCGATATCTTCCAGCTCAGGGAAAAAGTCATCCCAATCCGCCTGTGACTCACCGTAGTACCAAGTTGGTATGCCTAACAGCAGCAAGTCAAAGCCTGCGATATCTTCTTTGGTGCTTTTTGCAATATCGTGTACTGCAATCAGACTCTTGCCCAGCTCTTTCTGGATCATCTTGGCGATAGCTTCGGTGTTACCGGTATCACTGCCAAAAAACAGACCTACACTTGCCATAATAATGTTGTACCTGTCGTCAATGTGAGTGGTTAGGCTAGTTGGCCTACTGACTGTCGTACAGCTTTAGCTGCTGTGACAGTAAAGTTTGGATCAATTCGGCCCGGCTTAGCTGAAGCTCGGCGGCCAATACATTTAATTTATGAAGCATTGCCTGATCGACTTTTAGCTCGATACGGCTTAAACCTCGTGCTCGGTCGCGCTTAAGCTGATTACGCTTATTGAACTTGAGCTGTGCTTCGCGGGGCAAAGGATTAGTCTTGGGCCTGCCCGGTCGGCGCTCATCGGCAAATAAGTCCAGCGTGGTTCTGTCTGCGTCTTGCTTTGCCATGGCTAACCTACACCGGCTCCTTCCCAGAAAGCTTCAATGATGCCTTTGGCAATAAAGCCGGAACAACCCAAAAACAGCACGGCCCACACAATATAACGACCAAACTTAGGCACATTGCCACGTTTGAGAACATCTTGAATTGCCAGGCCAATCAAGAGAAAGATGGCGATAAAGAAAAACTTGAGACCCCAAGTTTCCAAAAGCTCTATTTGTTCTAATGACATTATGCTGTCCGATCTTTTTAAATTGTCAGCACTATACCATAAAGCAAATGGCGCTGTTAACTGACCTTGCCTAAGAAATCCATCACCAAACGGTTAAACAATTGGGGCTGTTCTGCATGTAGCCAATGGCCGGTATCTGGGATCACTTTCGCTGTTGCCCGTGGAAATTGCGCGACGACTTCTGCTTGATACTCAGGCAGTAAGTAATCGGACTCGCCACCTTTAATAAAGAGCACGGGCCCAAGGTAGGCCGGTTCAACCCCAGGCCAGCTCATAATATGTGGATACTGCTCAAGCAGGGCGGGGACATTAAAGCGCCAACTGCCTGATTCACCGGCATCCGTGGTCTTGGGCACAAATGATTTCAGCAAGAATTGGCGGACACCTGGCAGCTGTATGTGTTGGGCTAATATGACATCTGCCTCTTTTCGATTGGCACAATCCGCCGCGGCCACCGCCGTTAAACCGGCGAATACCTCGGTGTGACGGGCTTGGGTATAAGCCACAGGCGCCATATCAGCAACCACAATGCCGGCGATAAGATCCGGGGCGAGACCTGCGGTCATCATGGCTATTTTCCCGCCCATAGAATGACCGACAAGCCTTGGCTGGCAGATCTCAAGTTGCTCAATTAATGTCAATATATCTTGAGCCATCAGCTGATAATTCATCTGTGCACTGCGTGGTGAGAGCCCGTGATTACGTACATCGACGCTCACCACGTCATAGTGCTCAGCCAAGGCTTTTGCGAGGCCATTTAAGTTATCCAAGTTGCCAAATAAACCGTGGATGAGGATCACTGTTTGGCCTTGTCCTTGGCGACGAAAATTCAGTTGCATGAGAATATCCCAATCAAAAATCAAGGCCGACATTGTTGCTTGCTCGTGCAAGCGGTGCAACCTACTTGGGCACTTAGCTCGCACCATGTATAATCAAAGTCCGTCATTGGGAGTGGACATGCCAAAAAATATGATGAAAACCATAGAGGTAGATGAAGAGCTTTACCGTTACATTGCCAGTAATACACGCCATATTGGTGAAAGTGCTTCGGATATATTACGGCGCTTGCTGAAAATAGAGTCGGTGGCGGCCCAGCACCTGTCACCAACAGCTCTGCCATCAATAGCTGAGCCGAAAGATCAGGCTAAAGCCGAGCCTGAACTCTTGCTGGGGCAGGGCATAGAGCAAATGCTAAAGGGTGAAGAACTGAAGTCTCAAGAGTCGGCTATTGATCGCTTTATGCATATTTTATCGGTCTTGTACCAAGAAAACCCGACTGCGTTTGCACAGGCAAATGACATTAAGGGGCGTAAGCGAATTTATTTTGCCGACGACGAAGCGGCGTTGCTGGCCAGTGGCAATACCACCAAGCCTAAAGCCATTGCCGGTAGCCCTTATTGGGTGATCACCAATACCAACACCGGACGCAAGCGCAATATAGTGGCGCAGCTGATGGCGGCCATGGGGTATGCACACGGCTTAATTGAGCGGGTATCGCACAGTATTTAACTTGAATTTTTTAAATACGACAGTGCAAACACGCATGTGTAAACATGGACTTGTAAAATAAGGAAAGCAATGAGCACACACCCCAGAGCGGGCCTGCGCGCCAATCCGGACGAACTTATTAATGTGCCGCGTTTAATGGCGGCGTATTACCAATTAACACCCGATGTCAGTCTTGTGGAGCAAAAGGTTGCTTTTGGCACCTCAGGTCACAGAGGCTGTGCGCTGGATGTGAGCTTTAACGAAGCCCATATTCACGCCATTTGCCAAGCCATTAGTGAGTATCGCCACTTACAAGAGCTGACTGGCCCCTTATATTTAGGCATGGATACCCATGCTTTGTCTGAGGCCGCGTGGGGTTCGGCGTTGGAGGTGCTCACTGCTAATGGTATAGAAGTGAGAATTCAAACGGAGCGCGGCTATACGCCGACGCCGGTGATTTCTCACGCCATTTTAAATCATAACCGCGCCCATCCTCACGACTTGGCCGACGGTATCGTGATCACGCCTTCGCATAATCCGCCCCGCGACGGTGGCATTAAATACAACGGTGCCGATGGTGGTCCTGCTTCCAGTGACGCCACCGGTTGGATCCAAGACCGAGCCAATCAGTTAATTTCGGCCAAAGGTGAGGGCATTCGTCGCCAATCAATCCGCCAAGCTTTATCCCAAGCGGTGGAATTTGATTATATCGAGCATTACGTGGCCGAATTAGGCGACGTTATCGACATGGCGGCCATCAAAAAGGCCGGCATTCGTATCGGTATTGACCCTTTAGGTGGCGCAGGCTTGGCCTATTGGCCGTATATCGCCGCGCGTTACGGGCTCGATATTACCGTAGTTAACCCCAGCCAAGATCCGACTTTTGCTTTTATGACCCTTGATCATGACGGTAAAATTCGCATGGATTGCTCAAGCCCTTACAGCATGGCTAATCTGTTGGCACTTAAAGATGACTTCGATATCAGTTGTGGCAATGACCCAGATTATGACCGTCACGGTATCGTTGATAGCCAAGGCTTAATGAACCCCAACCATTATTTGGCGGTGTGCATTCATTATTTGTTTACCCATAGAGCTGAGTGGCCCGCAAGCCTTGCCGTGGGTAAGACGTTAGTCTCGTCTTCCATGATTGACCGAGTAGCCGCACAACTGGGCCGCCGCTTAATGGAAGTGCCGGTAGGCTTTAAATGGTATGTGCAAGATTTATTGGCCGGCAAGCTGGGCTTTGTTGGTGAAGAAAGTGCCGGTGCGTCATTTTTACGTAAAAATGGTGAAGTGTGGAGTACTGATAAAGACGGTTTTATTCCCTCTTTATTGGCCGCTGAGATCTTAGCCGTGACCGGTCTTACGCCTCATGCTTATTACGCCAACTTAGTCGAGCAATTAGGTGAGCCGGTATATAAACGGGTGGATGCGCCTGCCAGCTTGGCGCAAAAGCAGGTTTTGGCCAGCCTTAATCCGGATGTGATTGAAGCACAAACCTTAGCCGGAGATACTATTATTGCGCGTTTAACCACGGCGCCAGGTAACGGAGCTGCCATTGGCGGCTTAAAAGTGGTCACCGAGCAAGGCTGGTTTGCCGCTCGCCCCAGTGGTACCGAGCAAGTATATAAAATTTACGCTGAAAGTTTTCGCGGTGCCGAGCATTTAGACTTGTTGATTGCCGAAGCCCAAGCGCTGGTTAATGCCGCGTTTGCCAAGGCCGGCGTGTAGTTAAAAGCCGTGAGGGGAGAGGCGTAAATGGTGAGGCGTAGGGATAATAAGTACCTAATCTCTGTGCTTTTTCATTACGCTTTACGCTGTGCGCCATAGGTTAAAGATAAATATCGTCTTTGGACTTACTGCGCACAGTAACCGATTTTCCGTTGGACTAAGATTTCGTGTTTTGGTCTGTTTAGCTTTTCCTCATTTTTTCCCTAATCTTCGCTCCTTCTATCTCTGTGTATTTTTTAGCGAGAGCGCTTTTCTCTGTATCGGAGGCCTCATGAATACCCGCCTGCTTAATGACTTTTTAACACTTAGTCGCGCTAATCCCGATGGTTTAGCGCCCTTTAGTGCACCGCTCGCCAGTGGAGGACGTATTGAAGTGTGGGACAGCGGCGTACTCTGTGTGGAGCCCGCACCTACAGTTAAGGGGGCTAAGAATGAAGCGGCGCATAAAGATATCGTTATCTCTTGTGGCATTCACGGCAATGAAACAGCGCCCATCGAAATGTGTGAACGGCTGTTGGCCGACATTGTCAGTGGTCGATTAGTCTGCGCGCAGCGCTTATTACTTATTTTTGGCAATTTAGAGGCCATGAATTTAGCGGTGCGAGAAGTGGAAGATAATCTCAATCGACTTTTTTGTGGTCAGCATGGCCAACAGCTTGAGAGTAACGGGACTCTGGCCAATAAAGCAGGGGCAAATAAAGCTGTCATAAATAAAGCGGTCGTAAAAAAAACTGCGGTGAATAAAGAACGAGTGCGAGCGGCCAAGCTTGAACAGTATATGGCGCGTTTTTATCAGGCTCGCAGCGGCGCTAAACGGCTGCACTATGACTTACACACTGCGATCCGCCCTTCAAAGTATGAACAGTTTGCCGTGTATCCTTATATGGCATCTCACACCTATTCCCGTGACTTATTGGCTTTTTTAGCTGCGGCCGACATTAACACCTTATTACTGTCACATGCGCCGGCGCCTACCTTCAGCTGCTTCAGTGCTCAGCAGTTTGGTGCGCAGTCTTTAACGATAGAGCTCGGCAAGGTAATGCCCTTTGGCCAGAACGAGATGGGGCGCTTAGACCGATTGCAGCAATGCTTAACCGCAGAGCTCAGTGAGCCTAGTTGGCAGCCACCTCACTTCGCTTTAACAGATCTTCGCGTGTTTCAAGTGTGCCAAGAAATCACGAAGCACAGTACACAATTTTGTTTTCATTTTTCCGACGATGTAGCTAACTTTAGCGGATTTTCACCCGATGCTTTGTTAGCAACAGACGGAGATCGCCAGTGGCGTGTGGCGGAACAAGAGGAAGCCGTCGTGTTTCCCAATGCGCAGGTGGCACTCGGCCATAGAGCAGCGTTAATGGCGGTAGTTACTGAATTAACTGATAAAATGTTGTGTTAAGGTATGATGAAATCAACGAAAAAATAACACTGCAAAGCTTGCGCTGGATCACGCTCTGTAGTTTTGTCGTCATTAATAGCAACTTTTTGTGAACAAAATGTAGCTTTTTGGTGTCGCTCTGTGGCATCATTTTTGTGTCTTAAGTTACAACCGAATGCACACTGCTGACGCCGTTTAAATATAAAAATCAGGACGTCGCACTTTGACTATGTAAGGGAATCACGAATGAAACAAATTAGTAAGCGCATTTTAACCGTCTCTGCTCTGGCCATGGCCGTAGCTGCCCCATCAGTTAGCGCAGCTAACTGGTCCGATACTTTTGTTGGCTACCGTTATGGTTCTGATTTTACTGAACCTTTTAACAGTAATGATGTTGAAAAACATATCTTGAGTCTGACTCATGCTAGCGGCTATGACTATGGTCAGAACTTTTTTAACGTTGATTTGTTACAGTCCGATGAAAATGATCCAGCCAATGGAACCTCGAACGACGGAGCTTTCGAAGCCTATGTGACATACCGTCATCAGCTGCACTTGGGTAAGGTGTTTGATCGTGATTTCAGTTTTGGTCCGGTAAAAGAAGTCGCTTTGACTGCTGGTTTTGATTTGAACACCAAAAACACAGCTGTAGCTCCTCGCAAACAGATGCTGGTAGTGGGTCCTACTCTGAAGTTTGATGTGCCTAAGGGCTTCCTAGACTTCAGTGTACTGTACGCTCATGAGCGCAACCATAACGCGTTCAACAATCCAGAAGACATTACCTTTAATGACTACACTGTCTATAACCTGAGCTGGGGACTGCCGTTCCAAGCCGGTCCGGTACCGATGAAGTTCCAAGGCTTTGGTAACTACAACACAGCCAAGGGTAAAGGCACTACAGATGAGCAGTTAGTGCGTGCATCTCTGATGGTCGACGTAGGTCAGCTAGCATTTAACAAGAGTAATACTGTTTGGGCTGGTGTGGGTTACGAATACTGGAACAACAAGTTTGGTATCACAGGTGCGCCCGGCGTTGATACGCATGCGCCAACGTTCAATCTAGAATGGCATTTCTAAGCTAATAGATTGAATAACCGTTAACCGGAATTAACGGTTAGTTTAAAAAAGAGCGCTTAGGCGCTCTTTTTGCGTATGTGCTCAATTGATAAGGGTGCCTAACTGAGCTGATTCGTAGCATCTAGTTGCTGTCGTTGCCATCATGATTTACGCCGACGGCGTAGCGAGAACAAGTGTTCGCCTACATGTGGCTAAAGGTAGAGGGAAGCTAGTTGGCAGTAAGTGCTTAAGAGTTGGAAGGGCGATAACAAAAGAAGGATGAGGCAAACGCCTCATCCTTCTTAAATTTAATGCTTGGTAGTAGTTATTAACAGCAAGTTATGAAGACTCTTTAATGCGGCTTTCTGCGCTAGGGCTAACTGCGTTTGCAGTGTTCGGTTCAGCCGAACTTACTGCTTCGTTTACCTTGCTGGCTTTGGGCACCTTGGGGCCAAAAGGGTAGCGTCTATGAGTAAAAATGTAGTGATAGACACTGGCAAAGCCGACCATAAATAAGGTGCCGAACAGAGTAGGCAAGATAAAGTCCAGCGGCACTAACTCAGGATCCGCTAAGTAAATCAAAATAGGGTTGGCACCAGCGGGCGGATGCAGAGTGTCAGTTAGCACCATTAAGGTAAAACTTAAGCCAAAGCAAACGGCTAAACCAATCATGGGATCGGGAATAAATTTTAAGCCAATCACAGACAGCACTGTGGTTAACAGATGCCCTAAAATCACGTGTTTAGGTCGAGAAAGCGGCGCTGACGGCAGTAACAACAACAGCACTAAGGTGGCGCCTAGGGGGGCACTGAGCACCATAAAGTGGGTCCAGTTTTTCAGATAGCTCAGCACGATTACGGCGGTGAACGCGGCGAGTCCGGCGAGCGTTGCATCGCGCAGTCGATGTTTAAAATGCATAGAACCTCAATAAAAGAGTGATGCGGTAAGTGGATACAGCTAGAGTTAAAATTGTATTCAAAATGCAACTAAAATAAAAGCCGCGCCTACAACTCTTATTGGCATAACTTAGAGCTGGCTGCGATATGGCGAATCTGCGCGGCGAGTCGAGCGTTAGCCATGCCAAGCCATAGTTAGCCATAAAGCTCTTAAGGCGAAGGAGGCGGTTTTGGCAGGGTTTATTATTTAATAAGTGGCTTAACGACGGCGATATTCTATCGACAAGTCTGTTTTTTGAGCGTTAAAACTTAAAAAACTGTAAAACTGCTGCATTAGCCAGCAGTTGAACATTTAGCTATTTACAGCGCTCCTCGCTATCAGTATTATTCATCTCGTTCGGAGGGGTGGCAGAGTGGTTGAATGCACCGGTCTTGAAAACCGGCATGGGTTTATAGCCCATCCAGGGTTCAAATCCCTGCTCCTCCGCCATAAAAACGAAAAAGGCCTTGCTGCAAAGCAAGGCCTTTTTTGTGTTTTAAATCTGTGAGGGGTGAGGAAAATATAGCACCAAGCACCAAGCACCAAGCACCAAGCACCAAGCACCAAGCACCAAGTCAAAGATAGAGAAATAAATATCAGCAGAGTGCTCGAATGTAGGCACGTGCTTTAGCCGTGCAATCCGACAACGTCGGATCTTATCTACCAAACTACCCCTAAAGCCGCTGTAATTTCACCGTCATGCTTCGCGAGATCTCGCTTCTCTGCTCCGCGTAGGTATGGTTTGCCGCGGTTTTTTAGGAGCATTTAAGCCATACATAAGAAAGCAACGCCAGTCGCAGCACGCCCCGCGTATACCTTGATATTTCTCATAAAAACGCCGCCTAGCTAGGTAAGCGAGACGGCATTCTGTTGTGGCTTGCTAACTTAACGATCGTTAATGGCGCTAATCATGCGATCTAAGGCTTCTTCTAACATGGCCCGGCTGCAGCCAAAGTTCAAACGAATAAAGTCACTGCCACCAAACTGGCCGCCCGAGGAGACGCCCACTCCCGCTTGTTCAAAAAAGCCAATCGGATCTTCAAGATCTAAGCCACTGATATCAATCCAGGCCAAGTAAGTGGCTTCTGGTGATAACACTTTAACGCCCGGCACTTGATTTAGACGCTCTACCAGCAGGTCGCGGTTTTGGCGTAAATAGACCAACTGGGCGCTCAACCAATCGTCACCGTCTTGATAGGCGGCTTCGGCGGCCACAAAGCCCAATAAGTTCACATCGGCCATAATGCCGCGCGCTGCGCGAGTGAAACGCTGGCGCAATTCAGGATTAGGAATAATGGCAAATGAGCAGCACAGACCGGCAATGTTAAAGGTCTTGCTTGGTGCCATTAAAATCACACTGCGATTAGCCGCATCCTCGTTTAGGGCGGCATACGGAATATGCGGTTTACCTTCGTCGAGCAACAAGTCACAGTGAATTTCATCAGAGCACACAATCACGTTGTGACGCGCGGCAATTTCATTAATGGCCAGCAGTTCTGCTTCGGTATAAATAGTGCCGCCCGGATTATGGGGATTACACAGTAAAAATAAGTCGCTGTGCTTGGCTTGCTCTTCTAACTGCGCTAAATCCAGTAACCAACGGCCATCAACTTCTACCATGTCTACATAAGCGGCTTTGCGGCCGTGAAAGCCTGGTGCGTGTAAAAATGGATAGTAAATCGGCTTAACGGTAATGATATTACTGTTAGGCTCAGTAAAAGTTTCACAGGCTAAATTCAGCGCTGGCACTACACCTGGCATATAAACTAGCCAGTCAGCTTCAATTTTCCAGTTATAGCGATCGCTCATGCGCTGGATGATAAGCTCAGTTAATTGTGGGCTAGGGCGGCTATAACCAAAGATGCCATGCTCAACCCGCTTAGCGAGGGCCTCTATGACTGCCGGTGGCGCCTTAAACTCAGTATCTGCGACCCACATGGGCAAAATGTCTGTGCCTTCGTATTTAAGCCATTTTAAGGCGCGCGTTGGGCGACGGTCTATCTGCTGATCAAAATCAAACACGGGGGTTTTACACTCCGGACTGTTAAGCATGGGGGTTCCTTGGGCTAAAGTAAGGGCTTCAGCATAAGGAAGCCATTGGCCGCTGGCAAGACTATGCCTGAGCTGAGGCTCCGTTAGGAGGCTCAAGTAGTAGGCGAAATGAGGCTAAAAGGGGATAGGTTAAGGCTAAGATAAAAGACGCGAAATCTAACGTGAGCGAGCAGCTTAGGCGGCAGTGTAATGCTGGCGGATCAAGGTTAGCAGTAGGCTGGCCGCAGGACCTGGTGGGGTGGCGTGCGGTAAAATAAGGTGGGTAAAGCGTTTGCGTAACGCTTGGTTCGCCATCGGTAACCGTATCAGTAATCGAGCTTCCAATAACGGCGTGACCACTTCTAATGGTAGCCAGGCAAAGCCCACCCCGCGGCGTAATAAAGACAGCGTATCGTGTAAGTGATTGATCACCCAGCGCTGCTTGGCGCGCTCCCAGCCTTGTTCTGCCTCTTTGCCTTCGGCCAGTACTAGCTCCAGCTCCGAGTCTAAATCGTAAGCGGTGACCTCATTAAGCCCAGTCAGCGGGTGCTCAGGCGCACACACCGGCACATAAACCGTGGTCAATAAGGGTAAACAGGTCACACCCGCATAAGTCTGGCTGGCAAATACCATGTCGGCGGCTTGCTTGGTGATCACCGCCTGACAACCGGCGGGTTGGGCTTCAATTAAATGAATACGACAACCGCGAGAGCGCTGGGAGAAATCACTTAACGCTTGGTACAAAGGTTGGCGCGGCAGTGAGGCTTCCACCACTATGCGCAGCAAAGACTCCCAGCCGCTGGCTAGCACATCCGCAAGCAGCTCTAACTCTTCTATGCCTTGTGTTAATTGGCGTGAGCGGCGTAAAAACACCTCACCTTCTGGGGTGAGATAGGCTTTACGCCCTTTTACTTCAAGCAGGGCAATGCCTAAGCCTTGTTGCAGCTTGGCCACCGCATGATTGAGCGAAGACTGACTTTTGTTCAGTATCTCGGCGGCTTGGGCATAACCGCCATGATCGACCACGGCTTGAAAAATGCGCCACTGCTCTAGCGTACTCTTAGGACGATACATACACTTTCCTTGTGTTTTAAACATCCGCTCTCGCATCGGTAAGTAAATTTAAGACCTAGATCCTATGCCGGTCTTAGGCTTTACGTTGTACTTTATCAGGTTGGGCATCGAGGGATTGGCCGTTGACGGTGAGGCTGTCTTTGCCCATCAAATACAAGTACAGCGGCATAATCTCAGCGGCGGTGCGCAAGCTCATCGGATCTTCACCCGGATAAGCACGAGAGCGCATATCGGTGCGCGTGGCGCCGGGATTAATGCAGTTGGCGCGCACTGAGCTGTTGCTTAGCTCATCGGCCAGCACTTGCATCATGCCTTCGGTGGCAAATTTTGAAATTGCATAACTGCCCCAATAAGCACGACCTTGTTTACCCACGCCTGAGCTGGTGTAAACAATGGATGAGTCGGGCGTGGCTTTTAACAAGGGCAATAACGCTTGAGTCAGTAAAAACTGTGACTTTAGGTTAACCTGCATCACCTGATCCCACTCATCTTCGCCGATCATTTCAAACGGGCCCAATACGCTCAGATGACTAGCATTAAATAGCACCCCATCTAAGCGACCAAATTGCTGCTTTAGGGTTTCTGCCAAGTCTTGATAATGATTTTTAGTAGCGCCATTTAAATCCAGCGGAATAATGGCTGGCTCTGGGCTACCTTGAGCGAGCAGTTCATCGTAAACCGCTTCCAGTTTTTTCACCGTTTTGCCGAGCAGTATTACGGTGGCGCCGTGGGCACCATAATGAAGGGCCGCTTGGCGACCAATGCCATCGCCTGCGCCAGTAATCAAAATGACTTTATTGGCGAGTAAATCCGGGGCTGCATGATAATCGAGCATCTGAGCTGAGTTCTCTTAATAACAGGTAATAGTGGGATCAAACCAGACTCTGGGCTGGGATGCTAGTGTTAACGAGCAAAAATGACGAGTCAATACTGCCTTATCAGCCGCTTAAGAGGCTGATAAGCAAAATGACCGTTGGTGTTCTGGGCCAAGGCTTTTACAATGGGCCTCATTAGGCTTTATGTCTGTCTCAAGGAAACCTCATGTTAGATTTTTTTTACCATTATGGTCTGTTTGCCGCTAAAACCCTGACCTTTGTACTGGCCATAGGCTTTGTTATTGCCTTAATTACTACTGCTGCGACCAAACAAAAGCGCGGTGCTAATCGGCTGGTGCTGGAAGATGTGAGCGCCGACTTACGCCAACAAAGCCAACAATTACAACTAGCTTGTGCGCTTAATGATCATGAGCGCAAGCAGTTAAAACAACAATTTAAAGCCGTGGCTAAGGCCGACAAGAAAGCCAGTGATGATAAAGCACGTCTCTATGTGTTGGATTTTAATGGCAGCATGGACGCTCATGAAGTGAGTGGCTTAAGCCGAGAGATCACCGGCTTATTGCAATTGGCCAAGGCGGGCGATGACGTACTGGTACGTTTGGAGTCTGGTGGCGGCGTGGTACACGGTTATGGCTTAGGCGCGGCCGAGCTGGCTCGCATTAAGGCGCACGGTCTGCACTTAACGGTCGCGGTAGATAAAGTGGCTGCCAGTGGCGGTTATATGATGGCCTGTGTGGCCGAGCGAATTATTGCCGCACCTTTTGCCATCGTCGGCTCCATTGGCGTGGTGGCCCAAATGCCTAACTTTAATAAATTTTTGAAAAATAAAGACATAGACGTAGAGCTGCACACGGCGGGCGCCTACAAGCGTACCTTGACGTTATTTGGTGAAAATGACGATGCGGGTCGCGCTAAGTTTCAAGAAGAGCTGGAAGTGATCCATCATAGATTTAAAGACTTTATCGCCGTGAATCGCCCCGCACTGGCACTGGAAAAAGTCGCCACCGGCGAGCACTGGTTGGGCACAGATGCCCTTGAGTTAGGCTTGGTGGATGAATTGTCGACCAGCAGTGAGTACTTGCTCAGCCAAAGCGACAATAAGCGGGTGATCCGCCTGCATTATCAGCCGAAGAAAAATCTCAAAGAAAAGCTCACCCAAGCGGTAGAACTCGGTATCAGCCGTGCGGTACTAAAATTCATCTCCGCCGCCCAACGCCCGTTTAGTTAATCAACAAAGATAAAAGCTCTTTTTGCCACGACTCTTTGCTATAAACAGCACGGAAACCACGGACGTAGAGATAGGTCAAAAGCGAAAAAAAGCCTATGATTTAGGAAGTCTTAACTTAAACATTCGCATTTAGTCATCATGTTAATTTTTCTGTGCGTTCCGTGGATTCCGTGGCGAGAAATCTTTAATGTTTGTCATTATGCCTTAGCTGGGTGCTTGGCGCAGGGCGCTCGGCGCGATGTTTCACCGCTGAAACTCATACACGCTGCCCAAGTTTAGAATTTGGCTGAGCTCATCCAGCGCGCTGCGTGATTCCTGCAACAAGTTGGGATCGCGCAAATCACTGACGCTTAATCGGTCCCGATAATGTGTTTCAACCCAGCTATTGAGTCGCGTAAAGAGCACCTCGTCCAGTAAACAGGCGGGGTTAGTGGCCGCTAATTCCGCTTGATTTAGTGCTACCCGCAGCCGTAAGCAAGCGGGGCCACCGCCATTGCGCATGCTTTGTTTTACGTCCATAAAGTACACGTCTTTAATAGGCGTATTAAGGCTGAGTAGCTTATCCAGATAAGCGCTAACGCTGGGCGTGTGGGCGCATTCTAACGGTGCAATAATCACCATATGACCGGGGCTTATGGTCACAATTTGGGTATTAAATAAATAGCTGCTGATGGCATCTGCCAGTGGCACATCTGCTTCACTGACTTCAATAAAATAGAGTTCATTGTTTGCTAACTCAGTGTTCTTTACCCCAGAGCTTGGCAACTTGGCTTGAATGGCGGCCAGCGTAGCTTTACTGTCTAAAAACGCCGACTCATGAAAAAACAGCACGTTTTGATTGCCCACCGCAATCACATCATTATGAAACACCCCTTGGTCGATAATGGCCGGGTTTTGGGCAATAAACAGCGTGTTGTGTTCGCTCAAACCGTGCAATCGAGCCACGGCTCGCGAAGCTTCCAGCGTTTGGCGTGCCGGATAGCGTTGGGGCGCGGGTAAGTGCGGATTAAAGGCGCTGCGCCCATATACAAACAGCTCAAGTCCCGGTTGGTGATAATCAGTACACAGCCGAGTGTGATTAGCGGCTCCTTCATCGCCAAATGCGTCTTGGCTGGGTAGCGCAGGATGATGACAAAAATACTCATCATTATTAAATATCCGACTCAAGATACGACCGGTAACGGGATGTTCAATGGCGCGATGAAACTTATTATTAAGATTCGCGGGCGTAAAGTGCACCCGATTATCTTGAGTGTCGGCGCTGGGGGATACGGTGGCCGCATTGGCGGTCCACATGCTGGAGGCGGAGCTACAAGCGGCCAATAATGCTGGGTTTTCGCGATAGGCCTTGTCTAGCACTTGAGCGTCAGTGCCGCTAAAACCAAGCTGGCGCAGGGTATGCACATCGGGGCGCTCTTGAGGCGCTAATACTCCTTGAATTAAGCCTAAATCGCTTAAGCTCTTCATCTTTTGTAAGCCTTGTAGCGCGGCTTGTTTTGGATTTGAGCTCGCTTGTGCGCTACCTTGTGAGGCAATATTGCCGTAAGACAGGCCCGCGTAGTTGTGAGTGGGGCCCACTAAGCCATCAAAATTGGCTTCAAATGACAGTGCTTTGTCTCTCTGTGGCGCTTGCAGTGCCATAGGCTGGCTCCTTAAATCAGTGCGTGCGAATGCTTAATATAAGTGCTGAACATGGCGGCTTTTAGTCTTTGCGCCATTATAGGTGGCTTTCTATATGAGTTGTAACTTAACATTAACAGCATATGCTTGGCTGTTGGGCACATCAGCAAAGCCAAGCCACATAATGCATAAAAAGCGGACGAACAGTCAGCATAACTAAAAAACCGGTTGATTCCTGTTGGTATCAAGGTGTTAATAAGTACATATAAATTCAATTCATTTTTTCCGGGCAAGTTTGCATTTCACGGCATTTTCACTTATACAGCCGTTATCACCTTGCCGCCGGACCCCATTTTGGGGCCAGACCTGAAGGATAGAAACGCGCTTTATGAGTAAATCGCTGGTAATAGTGGAATCGCCTGCTAAGGCAAAAACCATCAACAAATATCTGGGCAAAGACTTTATCGTTAAGTCCAGTGTCGGCCACGTGCGTGACTTGCCAACCTCTGGCTCGGCGCTAGCAAAAAAAGCGCCGGCTAAAAAAGTTGATACTAAATCCTTGAGCCCCGAGCAGAAAGCCAAGTTGAAAGCGCAAAAAGACCAAAAGGCCTTGATTGCGCGCATGGGCATAGACCCGAACAACGGCTGGCAGGCAAATTATCAAATATTGCCGGGTAAAGAGAAGGTGGTCACCGAGTTACAAGCATTGGCGGAAAAAGCCGACACCATCTATCTCGCAACGGATTTGGACCGCGAAGGGGAAGCCATTGCTTGGCACCTGAAAGAGCTGATCGGCGGTGACGATTCGCGCTTTAAGCGGGTAGTATTTAACGAGATCACTAAGTCTGCGATTCAAGAAGCCTTTAGCCAGCCCTCTGAGCTCAATCAGTTTCGTGTGGACGCCCAGCAAGCCCGCCGCTTTTTAGACCGCGTGGTTGGCTACATGGTATCGCCACTGTTGTGGAAGAAAGTGGCCCGTGGCTTATCCGCAGGCCGCGTACAATCGGTAGCGGTGCGCTTACTGGTGGAAAAAGAGCGTGAAATTAAAGCCTTCGTCCCCGAAGAATATTGGGATATTCAAGCCCAGCTCAGCAACACCGAACAACTAGCGCTGTCGATGGCGGTGGCGAAATTTAAAGGTAAAGAATTTAAGCCCGATAATGAAACCGACGCCATGGCGGCGGTGGCTGCACTCAAGGCCAGTAGCTTTGAAGTGGTATCGCGTGATGATAAGCCCACCCAAAGCAAACCGTCGGCGCCCTTTATTACCTCGACCTTGCAACAGGCTGCCAGCACCCGCTTAAGCTTTGGTGTAAAACGTACCATGATGTTGGCCCAACGCTTGTATGAAGCCGGCTACATCACCTATATGCGTACCGACTCCACCAACTTAAGCCAAGAGGCGGTGGCCAGCGCCCGGGAATTTATCGAGCAGCAATACGGCACCGATTACCTGCCAGAAAATCCGGTTGTTTACAGTGCCAAGGCCAATGCTCAAGAAGCCCACGAAGCGATCCGCCCGTCCGATGTGACCATCAGTGCCGAAGAGCTCAATGGCATGGAAGCGGACGCCAAGCGCTTATACGATTTAATTTTGCGCCAATTCTTGGCCTGCCAGATGACGCCGGCTTTGTATGACAGCACTACCATTACCGTGCGCGCCGGTGATTACGACTTAAAAGCCCGTGGGCGCATCTTACGCTTTGCCGGTTGGACCAAGGTTCAAGAAGCCGCTAAAGGCCGCAAAGGTGAAGATACGGTGCTGCCAGCGGTGCAAGCAGGCGAGACCCTTAAGCTTGAGCAGCTGGATCCTAAGCAGCACTTTACCAAGCCACCCGCACGCTTTAGTGAGGCGGCACTGGTGCGCGAGCTGGAGAAGCGCGGCATCGGTCGACCTTCGACTTACGCGGCTATTATTTCCACCATTCAAGACCGTGGTTATGTGAAAGTAGAAAGCCGCCGTTTCTATGCGGAAAAAATGGGTGAGATAGTCGCCGATCGTCTGCAAGAAAGTTTTGCCGAGCTGATGAACTATGATTTCACGGCGCAAATGGAAAGTAAGCTCGATGAAATCGCTCACGGCGAGCTGAACTGGACCACAGTGCTGGACGCCTTTTACGCAGAATTTACCGAAGAGTTAGCCAACGCTGAGCGCCCAGCAGAAGAGGGCGGCATGCGTGCCAATGAAATGGTGATCACCGATATCAAGTGCCCCACTTGTGACCGAGACATGGGCATTCGTACCGCCAGCACCGGCGTGTTTTTAGGTTGCTCAGGCTATGCCTTACCGCCGAAAGAGCGCTGTAAGCAAACCATTAACTTGGTGCCCGGTGATGAGTTTGTACTGGCGAACGACGAAGAAGCCGAAACCGATGCGCTGCGTGCCAAGCACCGCTGTGAGAAGTGTGGCACCGCCATGGATGCCTACTTTATCGATGATAAGCGCAAGCTCCATGTGTGTGGCCAAAACCCCGACTGTGATGGCTATGAGCTGGAAGAAGGGCAATTTAAGCTTAAAGGCTACGACGGTCCTGTGATTGAATGCGATCGCTGTGAAGCTGAAATGCAGCTGAAAAATGGCCGCTTCGGTAAGTACATGGCCTGTACTAATGAAGAGTGTAAAAATACCCGTAAGATCTTGAAAAATGGCGACGTGGCACCGCCCAAAGAAGATCCGGTACATTTACCCGAATTACCTTGTACTCAGTCTGACGCCTATTTTGTGTTGCGCGATGGCGCGGCCGGTATCTTTATGGCGGCCAGCAACTTTCCTAAATCGCGTGAAACCCGTGCGCCCTTAGTGGAAGAGCTGGTGCAGTTTAAAGACCGACTGTCGCCTAAGTTCACTTATTTGACCGAGGCGCCCGTTAAGGATCCCGAGGGTAACAAAGCAGTCGTGCGCTATAGCCGTAAGAATAAAGAGCAGTACGTGATGACGGAAATAGAGAAAAAAGCCACCGGCTGGACCGCCCATTATATAGATGGCAAGTGGGTACAAGCTCAGAAAGGTAAGAAGTAAACTCATTAGGCCAGCGCATTGCGCTGGCCTTTTACGTTCTGCGCTGTACGTTAAACGTTATGAACACCCTGTTTTGATGTTCTGCGTAAGGCGTACCGCGTACCGCTTTTTTAGCGTCACATAAAGGGAGTGGATATGGATATTCATCAGTTAACGCCCGGCATGCTGTGTTACACCACACTGGGCTCAGGCTATGTGCTGGAAGTGGATATACCAAACCAACAGGTATTGCTGCAGCGCGAAGATGAACCGGCTCCCTTCCAAGTGCACATCAGTGAGGTGTTGGCAGAGAACCCGCACTTAAAGCGTTAAGCATCGAGTATCAGGCTCAATTATAAAAGCTCGAAGATAAAAAAGGCAGTTATCACCTGATAACTGCCTTTTTATTGGTCTCTTATTAGCCTGTGTTAAGCAGGTAGTAACTCTTGATGCAGGGTGTTGACTACCCGATCTGAGTCGGCTTCGGGTATCAAGAAACACAAGTTATGGGAGCTGGCACCGTAGCAAATCATGCGTACGTTGACATCGATTAAAGCCTTAAACACCTGACTGCTGGTGCCGCTGACTTCACTCATGCGATTACCAATTAAGGCGATCAGCGCCAAGTCGTGCTCTACCTGCAAATGACAATGCTTGTTTAGCTCTTCACGCACTTCGTCGGTTAACAGCTCGGCGCCTGAGTCTAGCGTCAGTGACACGCTGATCACCGACGTCGTGATTAAATCCACCGAGATTTTATGCTTGGCCAAGATGCCAAATACTTCGGCCAGAAAACCGTGTACCTGAAACATGCTCTGATTGGTGAGCGTCAGCAATACCTGATTGCGACGCAGAGCAATGGCGCGAAACAATGGCTGGCTGTCGGTTTCATTGCGGATCCAAGTGCCGCCGGATTCAGGCGCTCTGCTTGAACCGACAAACACCGGAATTTGCTGGCGTACTGCTGGCTGCAAGGTGGCAGGGTGCAAGACCTTAGCGCCAAAGGTCGCCATTTCAGAGGCTTCGCTAAAGCTGATTTCGCTAATCGGGCGCGCTGCTGTCACTAAGCGGGGGTCGGTCGTGTAAATACCCGGCACATCGGTCCAGATTTGTACGGCCACGGCGTTGAGGGCTTCCGCTAACAGTGCGGCGGAAAAATCACTGCCACCGCGGCCAAGCGTGGTGGTGCGGCCATCTTTGGCGGCGCCAATAAAGCCTTGTGTGACCACCAACTGATTGGCACACAGCGGCGCTAACTCTTTTTCCACTTCGGCCTGTAAATTCGCTAAATCTGGAGTAGCGCGGCTAAAGCGGTCATCGGTACGCATCACTTTTCGCACATCAAACCACACCGCAGGGGTGCCACGGCTGCGCAACAGCTCCACAAACAAGCGGGTCGACATCAGCTCACCCTGCGCCACGATTTCATCGTGCAAGGCCTTAGTGGGGCTAATAGCGGCACTGTCGGACAGCTCTTTAATGTGCACCAAGATATCTTCGATATGGCGGGTGAGCATTTCTGGTTTATCGAGGCTATTGAGGATCCCTTGCTGGATCTCGGTGAGCTGCCCTAATAAAGCCGTGCGGGCATCGGGCAGCTGTTCACCGGATGCCAAGGCTACCAGAATATTGGTCACGCCTGAGCTCGCACTCAATACTGCTAAACGAGTGTTAGGGTTTTCTTCAAGAATAAGGGCACAACGACTCATGGCCTCAGCGTCAACGACACTGGTGCCACCAAATTTAGCAACGGTTAACTGGTTCAACTGCAGCTCCTTGATAGGTGCAAATAATAAGTAATGGGAAACGGCTGCAGGGACGTGAAAGGTCACTTAGAAGCACGCCAGCCCTTGATTAGGCGACAGCCTGAAGGATTCAACCCTCAAAGCCGCGGTGCACAAGCTGTCCCTTGTGCGCCGCTCGGCGTTATCTCCCCTGGCCGAGCATTTTGGGAGTGGCAGCTCCTAGCATCGGTTACCTGAACAACGCACCTCTTCTGCCCGTAAAACGGGCCACCACATAGTTACTAGGTGATGCTTTATTGTCAATTGTTAACTGCTGAACAGACTCATATTAAGTCTTTCATCATGATTTTAGAGCGACGCTGATAATTATACAGCGCTTGCTTGCCCATCGGCAGCGCGCTTACGTCTACCGGCTCAAAGCCGCGTTCTCTAAACCAATGAATGGAGCGCGTGGTTAAAATAAACAGTCGGCTCATGCCGCGCTTTTTTGCCTGCTCTTCCACTTTATATAACAGCATGTCGCCACGGCTGCCGCGTCGGTAGTCTGGATGAATAGCCACACAGGCCATTTCGGCCATGGCTTCTTCCGGGAACGGATATAAGGCGGCACAGCCGATAATGGCGCCGTCTTTTTCGATGATAGTGAATTGGTCCACTTCCATTTCTAACTGCTCTCGAGAGCGGCGTACCAGTACGCCTTCTTCCTCGAGCGGGCGGATCAAATCCAAAATTCCGCCGATGTCGTCGATGCGCGCCTGACGAGCTTGCTCGGCACTTTGGCTGACTAGCTGGGTGCCTAAGCCATCGCGGGTAAACAACTCTTGAATAAGTGCGCCATCTTCTTTGTAGCTCACCAAGTGGCTGCGCGGCACGCCGGCACGGCAACTGGCAATGGCCGCGCGCAAATAACGCGCCGTGCCCGATAAGGTATCGCCCTCGGCCATTAAGCGCTGTAAGTGCTCTTCTGCCTGTTCCGGTAATAACTCAGGAATGGCGTTGTCGTCTTCGTCAAGCACACCGGGCTGGGAGCAAAAGCCAATTAATTTGGTGGCTTTTAGCTCAATGGCGAGTCGGCGCGCCAGCTCTTCTGAGGATAAGTTAAAGCTCTCACCGGTCACCGAAAAACCAATCGGGGAAATAAGCACGGTGGCACCATTCACCAACTGATGATTAATGGTGTCCGTATGGATACGGCGCACGCGGCCCGAGTGTTGATAGTCGACGCCATCATCAATGCCTAGCGGTTGGGCGGTCACAAAGTTGCCGGTGACTACGTTGATGCGGGCATTTTGCATGGGCGTATTAATCAGGCCCATCGACAAGCGCGCCATTATGTCCATTTGTAGGCCGCCGCAGACATCTTTGATGATGCGAAAGCTGTGCTCATCGGTGACGCGGGTGTGTTTATGAAACACATTGTCTAATTTAGCTTCGGCCAAGCCTTTATCAATTTGCGGGCGAGCACCAAACACGATCACCAATCGAATGCCAAGGCTGGTCAAGAGCGCTATATCGCTGATGATATTGGGGAAGTTATCTTGATCAATGGCTTCGCCGCCTAACATAACCACAAAGGTCGAGCCTCTATGCAAATTCACATAGGGGCTAGATTGGCGAAACGCTTTTACTAATGCTGCATCGGTATTGCGCACAGAGCATCCTTGGCTTAACAACAGGGTAAAACAGCATGGTCGTGAAAATTCATGCAAAAAACAAGGGTAATTAATTACTTTTAGGCAATAAAGCGCGGCCGGCGGCGCTAAGGTATGCCATTTTCTGGGATAGCTGGCTGGGCTTGCGTGAGAGGAGCGGCAGATGTTTGCGGGTAAGTTTGATCTGGCGCATTTTGATTTGAGAAATGCGAGCAAGCACCAAGAATGCAAGCTCTCTTGCAGGAGGCTTTATGTTAGGCTTCATCTGTAGAAAATAGCGTCAAAACACCTACGAAACTATAGCTAAAACAACAACAGCCAAAATAACAAAAAAGCGAGAACACACATGCAAAGGAAGCTGTCCTTACTCACCATCGGAGGGCTGTTAGCACTGTTCAGCACTTCGGTATCTGCGGCCGAGTTGCCGCTTGATTTAACCCACACTAACATCGGCATTTTCGCGCTCGCCGTGTTCATCTTCGCCTATATATTAGTGATGGCCGAAGAATACCTGCATCTGAGAAAGTCTAAACCGGTGTTGGTCGCGGCCGGCATTATCTGGGTCGCGATTGGCTGGACCTACATGAACAGTGGCTTTGGCGATTTGCCCAAAGAAGCGTTTCGCCATAATTTATTAGAATACGCTGAGTTGCTGTTGTTCTTACTGGTGGCCATGACCTATATCAGCGCCATGGAAGACCGTGGCCTGTTTGATGCTTTGCGCTCTTGGATGATCCGCCGTGGCTTTAGTTATAAATCCTTATTCTGGTTAACCGGTATTTTGTCCTTCTTTATCTCGCCGGTGGCGGATAACTTAACCACGGCGCTGTTGATGAGTGCTGTGGTGATCAAGGTCGCCGAAGGCGATAAGAAATTTATTAATATTTGCTGCGTGAATATCGTGATCGCGGCTAACGCCGGTGGTGCCTTTAGTCCCTTTGGCGACATCACCACCTTAATGGTCTGGCAAGCGGGCATTATTCAATTTAATGAATTCTTTATTCTGTTTATCCCAGCGGCGCTTAACTACTTAGTGCCCGCCGTGATCATGAGCTTCTTTATTGAAAATCGCTGCCCGGTGGCGGTATACGAAAAAGCGATATTAAAGCGCGGCGCGCTGCGCATCGTGTTTTTATTTTTACTGACCGTGGCCACCGCCGTGGCCTGCCAAAGCCTACTCGACTTGCCACCGGTATTGGGCATGATGACAGGCTTAGGCTATTTGCAGTTTTTTGGTTATTACTTACGTCAAACCTTGGACAGTTCGGTGGCTCGCCAAAAAGTCATGGCCGTGAAACGCGGTGACGAAGAAGCTTTGCAACGCTTAGGCAGTGTGGTGCCCTTTGATGTATTCAGTAAGGTTGCCCGTGCTGAGTGGGACACCTTATTGTTCTTCTACGGCGTGGTAATGTGTGTGGGCGGGCTTGGCTTTATGGGCTATCTGGCGCTGGGCTCAGAGTTCTTGTATGGCCAGTGGGATGCCATGTACGCCAACATTGCTATCGGGCTTATCTCAGCGGTGGTCGATAATATTCCGGTGATGTTTGCGGTATTGAGCATGGAGCCAGACATGTCTCACGGAAACTGGTTATTAGTGACCTTAGCGGCGGGTGTGGGCGGCAGCTTGTTATCGGTAGGCTCGGCGGCGGGTGTGGCCTTAATGGGCCAAGCGCGCGGCATGTATACCTTCTTTGGTCACCTTAAGTGGGCGCCGGTTATTCTGCTCGGCTATGTGGCCAGTATCTTGGCGCACCTGTGGCTTAACGCAGATAGTTTTAATATATTTGGCTAAGCCTGACTGACTAAGTTGAGTGGCGGTTCTAAATCAGCCCTGACGTTATGCGTCAGGGCTTTTTGTTTAATGTAGCCCGGCAATTTATTCGCCGGCCAGCATAGCTGGCTATTTAAGACCCAGCGCAGTAGTGTTTTGTAGTCGCCAATTTATTCGGCGGTTCTGCGTAGCAGAATGCTTTAAGCCCCAAACAATAAACCGTGGCGAAGTCCTCTTCGCCGAAGAAACGGCCACCTACAAAAGATAAAATAAACCGGTGATTTATACACCTCACACACACGTAAAAAAGCCCCAACCTTAAGTTGGGGCTTTTGATTTAGCTAAGCAGTGTGCTCATTACATAGTACTGGTTAGCGGGTGGCGCTCCTTAACCTTGGGTTGGCGGCGGCGCTGTAGCCACACGACTAATGCCAGAACCAAGAAGCCCGGGATCCACATCAGCTCTTTTAGCCAGCGCTCGGTGGGCGCGCGAACCAGCACAATTTGCTGATCAAAGTCTAAGCCCGCATCGGCCGCTGGACTGGCGAACGAGACGCTGTCGATTAAGACTTTGCCGTCTTGCTCATAAAGCATTAGGCCCAGCTTTTCGAGTCGCTCGGCACCGGTGTCACCCGAAGGTACCGGTAACAGCACGCTGAACTCCTTAATATCACCGACCGCATCTTGCCCTTGAATACGCAGGCGCATTTTACTGTCAGCTTGCAGGTCAGCCAGTGTCTGCTCAAATTGCGCTGGCGGCACTTCTCGATAAGGGTCGTGGACCATGTCCATCCAAAACCCCGGGCGGAATAACGTAAAGGCCACCAGTAATAACAACACACCTTCATACCAGCGGCTGCGCACCAAGAAATAGCCTTGGGTACCTGCGGCAAAGATCAGCATGGCAGCGGTGGCGATAATAAACACTAGTACTCCATGCCAAAAACTCACGTCAATCAACAGCAAGTCGGTATTAAAGATAAACAAGAACGGCAGGGCGGCGGTACGCAGGCTGTAATAAAAGGCCGTGATACCGGTTTTAATCGGGTCGCCTTTTGAAACTGCGGCGGCGGCAAAGGAAGCCAAGCCTACCGGCGGGGTGACGTCCGCCATAATGCCGAAGTAAAACACAAACATATGCACGGCAATCAGCGGTACTATCAGGCCATTTTGCTGACCCAAGGTGACCACCACTGGCGCCAGCAAGCTGGACACCACGATATAGTTGGCGGTGGTGGGTAAGCCCATGCCCAATACCAAGCTAAATACGGCGACCAGTAACAGCATTAACAGCAGGTTGCCCATGGACAACAGTTCGACCAAGTCCGCTAATACCAAGCCCACACCGGTTTGCGAGACGGCGCCCACAATTAACCCCGCGGCGGCCGTAGCAATGCCGATACCAATCATGTTACGTGCACCGGCAAGGAGTGCTTCGCGTAAATCCACCAAGCCATCCATAAAGTTGCCGTCATTATGGTTACTGTCGCGGCGCATCAAGCTCAGCAGTGGGCGCTGGGTGAGTAAGATAATCACCAGCATCATGCTGCCCCAAAAAGCCGATAAGCCTGGGGATAGGCGCTCCACCATCAAGCACCACACCAAGACCACAACCGGTAATAAAAAGTGCAAGCCAGATAACAGCACGGCACGGGTTTCTGGAAGAGTGTCTAAGGTGGAATTCGGATCTTCTGGCGGCAAAGGCGCCACACTGGCGGCCACTTTTAATAGCCCCAAATAGGCGATGGCCAATAAGATGCCGACGCCAGGCAATACATGTTGCCCCAGCACGGGTTTAAGCCAGCCTAAGCCATAATAAACGGCTAACGACAGGCCGCTGATCAAGGCGGCACCAAAGGCAAAGCCGGTTAAGCGGCGCAACCAAGGTTTAGGTACGCGACCACCTATGGGTTGTAAGCCGAGCTTCATCGATTCTAAATGCACAATATAAAGCAGGGCAATATAAGAGATGGTAGCGGGCAAGAAGGCGTGTTTGATGATATCCACATAGGGCATACCAATGTATTCCACCATCAAGAAGGCGGCAGCACCCATCACCGGCGGCATAATTTGGCCATTCACCGAGGAAGCGACTTCGATCGCGCCGGCTTTTTCTGCCGAAAAACCGGTGCGCTTCATCATAGGGATTGTAAAAGTGCCTGTGGTAACCACGTTGGCAATGGAGGAGCCGGAGATCATGCCGGTTAACCCCGACGCCACGACCGCTGCTTTGGCAGGGCCGCCACGCATATGACCCAATAAGCTAAAAGCCAGCTGAATAAAGTAATGGCCGGCTCCGGCGCGTTCTAACAGGGCGCCAAATAACACGAATAAAAATACAAAACTGGTCGACACACCCAGCGCGATACCAAATACACCCTCGGTGGTGATCCACTGATGGTTGGCCAGCGCACTAAAGGTCACGCCTCTGTGGGCCAACAGGCTCGGCATATAAGGGCCGGCTAAACTGTAAGCTAAAAATATCAGCGCAATAATGGCTAATGGCGGACCCAGCGCTCGGCGGGTGGCTTCTAATAATAGAACTATGCCCACACAAGAGGTCACTAAATCGGCGGTAGTTAAGGTACCGGGTCGTTGGGATAATTCTTGATAAAAGATAAACAAGTAAGCGGCACTGGCCGCAGCAATCAGGCCAAGAGCAATATCGAGGAATGGCACTCTATCGCGCGGAGAAGATTTAAGCGCAGGAAAGACTAAAAACGTCAGTAGTAGGGCAAACGCCAAGTGGATGGAACGCTGTTCGGTACTGTTAAAAATGCCAACGCCGACGATAAACGGCAGCGGTGAGGCAATCCATAACTGGAACAGAGACCAGAGTAAGGCGAGTCCGGCACTCACTTTAGCCATCAGGCCTTTGGGCGAGCGGGCACCCACATCTTGGGCGATCAGCTCCTCTACGGACAATTGTTTTTCTGACATAGGTTTTTACCTATTTGAATTGGGCTATAGAGAAGAGCAAACCTCTGCTTAATCATTCAGCAGAGGTTTGACTTAAGGTAAGAATACGTCACTTAAGGCCTTAGCCTAGTACGTTTATCTTATTATGTGACAAAAGCCCACCCAGTGCTGGGCGGGCTTTTAGTAGTGCTGAGTTTATAACCAGCCTTTCTCTTTATAATAACGCTGAGCACCTTCGTGCAGTGGCGCGGTAATACCTGCTGAAATCATGTCTTCGGCTTTCAGATCCGCAAACGCTGGGTGCAAACGTTTAAAGCGATCTAAGTTATCAAATACTGATTTCACTAACTGATACACCACTTCTGGATCTGTTTCTTCGGTGGTGGCCAACACGGCCTTGCCGCCAATAGACGGAATAGGCTTATCTACACCTGGGTAGAGGCCAGCTGGAATATCGGCACGAGTAAAGTAGCTCGCTGTTTCAAGCAACTTATCAATGCCAGGGCCCGTTACTGGGATCAGCTTGGCATCTGCCGTAGTCAGGGCTTCTTGAATGGCGCCACTGGGGTGACCTACTACATAAGTAATGGCGTCTAAGTTGTTATCACCGAGGGCTGCGGCCATTTCCGCTGGCTTTAACTCAGCTGCCAGTGAAAAGGTGCTCTTATCCCAACCATTGGCGGTCATAACTTCATCAAAGGTATCGCGGCTACCTGAGCCCGGGACGCCAATGTTGACGCGCTTACCTTTTAGGTCGTCAAAATCATTAATTTTGCTGTCGTTACGTACCACTACGGTCAGGATCTCACTTTGCAGTGAGAACACGGCGCGCAGGTTTTTAACCGGCTTCTTATCAAACGGAGCCTGACCTTCTAGCGCCTTGTATTGGTGATCCGATTGAATAAAACCAAAGTCGTAGTCTTTGTTTTGCAGCGCCACTATGTTGCTAACACTACCGGCAGAAGAAGGAGCATTACATTTAATGTCATGCTCATCGGCGCCACGGTTAAGAAAGCGACAGACCGACTGACCCGCGGTGTAATACACACCGGTTTGGCCACCTGTGCCAATGGTGACATAGCGCGCTTCGGCGCTGACTTGCGTGCTCAGTAAAAGCGCCGTCATGGCGCCCGTCACTAGCTTGATCATCGTATGATTCTCCATTCTCATTGAATCGGGGTATTTCCCAGTAACACTTACATGGCTTAAAGGTAAAAAGATCCCTTTATAATTAGCCACATATGTTAAATACGTTAATGTAAAGCCACCGTTATTGCGAATTTATTATGCTTACAGCGGGAGCAAACGCATAAAAATTACCATTGTTAGCCTTGTAACCCGATTAAAGGGATGGGGCTTGCTTCATTATTAATCAAATTTGCCAACACTTGGGCACTGCCACAAGCCAGCGTAAAGCCTAAACTGCCGTGCCCGAGATTAAGCCACAGATTCTTAATGGCACTGGCGCCAATAATAGGTGTGCCCTCAGGCGTAGCGGGTCTAAGACCTGCCCAAGGCGTGGCTTGTTGAAAGTCTCCCGCATCCGGAAAGCTGGCTTGGGCTTGTTGGCGCAATGAGGCAATACGCCCCGCATCCAGCTTGGCTTTATGATTGCCCGAATCGCCGGCGCCGATATCGACCATGGCGGCAACGCGCAGCTGCTGGTCGAGCCTGGCGTACACAATCTTGCGGTCATAATCGGTGACATTGGTGTCGGGTACTTGGCTTAAATCCGCCACTGGTAAGGTTAGGCTATAGCCCTTCAGTGGATACAAAGGCACCTTAATGCCCACACTATTCAATAGCCCTAAGCTGCCCATGCCGGCGGCTACCACCAATTGATCCACATCGAACTGCTCTGTCGCAAATTGGCCATCTGCCATTTTCAGGGCCCGCACTTGGCCTTTCTCTACCTTAATCTCAGTGATCCGCTGACCCACATGCAAGGTAAAGTGGGGATTTTGTTGTAAGCGCCTTAATAGCCGCTGACAAAAGAGTTGGCAGTCGCCCACCTCATCACCGGCTGAAAAAATACCGCCGGCTAACTGACTCGCAATATGTGCCAGCGAAGGTTCAGCGGCTACACAGGCTTTGGGATCCAATATCTGTTGCAGTGGGTCTGCTTTTATTTTGTTAGCCGCGTGGCGAAAATTGGCAGAATTACGATAAATCACCATCTTGCCGTTGGCTCGCCACGAAAAATCCGTTAAGCCGTGGTGTTGCTGCCAGTCATGTAATATCGACTGACTATAAAGGGCAAGGCGCAATAGATGAGCGCCGTTTCGCTGATTAACGCTATTTCGACACGCTAATAAAAAGCGCCAGCACCAGTGCCATTGATGCAGGCTCATGCGCGGGCGAAAGCGCAGCGGCGCATCGGTTTTAAACATCCAGCCTAAGGCTTGCAGGGGCACACCGGCATCGGCCAAGGGCGATACGTAGCGATAACTGAGCTGGCCGCCGTTGGCAAAGCTGGTGGCTTGGCCGACGTCGGATTCTTGTTCAAATAAATCGACGCTATGGCCTTTATTGATCAACGCATAGGCGGTCGTTAAACCAATCACGCCACCGCCGATAATTGCAACGCGCATAAGTGAGTCCTTAAAAAGCTGATGGCTTAAGCATAGGCATTGCGGGAAGGGGCGAATAATGAAAAAATTCACAGCAGCCATAACCTGTGGTTATGGCTTGTTTTTAAGTCAGAAGTCAAAAGTGAGTACAGAGGAGCTAAGATGCAGTTAGGCCACATCGCCTTGTTTCAGGCGGTATTACAAACCGGCAGCTTAACTGCCGCCGCCGACTTGTTGCATATCTCACAGCCGGCAGCCAGCAAGCGCTTACAACAAGCGGAGCGAGCATTAGGTTTTGCGTTATTTCATCGCGAGCGGGGCCGCTTAGTGCCCACACGCCAAGGGCTGATCCTGCAAGGGCCCACCGAGCGCTTGGCCGCCGATTTACAGCGCCTTACCCAATTGGCGTACAGCCTGCGCCCACAGCAGCAAACAGGGGTGCGCGTGATCTGTACTCCTACCTTGGCGCACAGCGTACTACCGTTATCCTTAGTGGCGTGGCGGGCCTTATATCCGGATGTGGACTGTAGCTTAGCGACAGAGCATACCCACGCTTTGTTAGCGGCTTTGGTGGCCGGGCAGGCGGATTTGGGGCTTACCTTGCAACGTATTGCACATCCCGGCTTACAGTGTGAGGTATTAGCACAAGGTCAGATGCAGGCCATAGCCCCCGCCGGCTTTTGGAGTGTGAGTGAGGCAGGCTTACCGCTGCAGTTGGCCAGCCTTGGTGGGCTGAATATGATAGGGCTGGATGATAAAGACGGTTTAGGAGCCTTGTTAGAAAGCCACTTACGCACGCTGGATCAGCCGGTAAAAATCAGCACCCGCGTGCAAACCTATCAACTGGCGCGTCATATGGTCGCGGCGGGGCAGGGCGTGGCCATCGTTGACCCCTTCACCGGCTTAGCGGGGTCGAGCGAGATCATGAAAACCAGTGAGGCCATACAAACTCGGCCACTCAGTCCGCCTTTATTGGTGACCTTATATAGCGTAACCCGTACCGATCAAACACTGACTGAGGCTCAACAGGCATTACTAAGCGAACTGCAGCGTACGGCGCAGACCCTGTTAACCGAAAATTTATTGGTTTGAACTTATGTTTGGGTAAATCCCTAGCGCGGCTTTAAGCTAGCCGCCGACTTTTTTGACCTTAAAGCCGCTTTTGAGCAAGAAAGCCTCAATTTGCGGCAGGCGATCCCCTTGAATCTCAATCACGCCTTTTTTAATGGCGCCTCCCGTGCCCAGCTGCTTTTTAAGCTGCTTGGCCAAGTCGCCCACTTGGGCGCTTGATGCGCCGTAAATACAGACTACGCCGGCACCTTTGCGACCTTTGGTTTCGCGGCGCAGACGCAATACCCCATCATCCGGAAACAAAGACTCAGCTTGATTGGCTTTGTCTGCGGGGTCTTGCCAATTAGGATCGGTACTGTAAACCAAGTTATTCACGTTTATTTCCTCATTTATTGCTCAGTTGGCTACTGAACGGCTCACCACTGTCAGTGGGTAAGCTGGCCATTCACCACTGTGTTTAATACTAACAGCTGCTCGCTAAGGATCACCAAGTTGGCCACTTTGCCCACCGCAATAGCGCCTAAGTCCTGCTCACAGCCTATGGCTTTAGCAGGGTTTAAGCTTGCCATACGCAAGGCATCATCTAAAGAAAGTCCTACGGTATTGACCAAATAGCGCACACCTTCAATCATGGTCAGCGCTGAGCCGCCCAGCGTGCCCTGTTCATCTAGGCATTGGCCGTCTTTAATGCGCACTGTCGTGCCACAAAAATCAAACTCAGTGAGCGAGGCGGGCGCACCGGCGGCGGCAGTAGCATCGGTTACTAAACATAAACGCTGGCCCAATACATTATGGGCCAAGCGAATATTAGCCTCGTGCACATGAAAACCATCAGCAATAATACCGGCGTAAATAGAGTCATTATCGTAAATAGCACCCACTACCCCCGGCGTGCGGCCGTTCGCCGTGGGCGTCATGGCGTTATACAAGTGAGTGGCAAAGCTAATACCGGCGGCAAAACCGGCCCTAGCTTGCTCAAAGCTGGCAGCAGTATGACCGATGGCTACCTTAATGCCCGCCGCCACCAATTGGTGAATATGCAGGGGCGAATGGCACTCTGGCGCCAAGGTGATTTTGGTGAGTACATCCGCTTGCTGACACAAAAAATCCAGCATGTCAGCGTCCAGTGCCCGCACTTGTGCAGCGGGGTGTATGCCCTTGCGCACCACATTGAGATAGGGGCCTTCGAGGTGTAAGCCGAGCACTTGATGAGCATGGGCGCGCATATATTCTCGAGTGACACTGAGTGCCGCCCGTATATCTGCGTCTGGGCTGGTGATCAGGGTGGGCAAATAACTGGTGGTGCCTGAGGTTAAATTCGTGCGCTGCATGTGTGCCAAAGTGGCGGTGCTAATGTCACTGTTAAACATTACCCCGCCACAACCATTAAGTTGCAGATCAATAAAGCCGGCGCACACTATGGCGCCGGCTTGAGGATATTTCACAATGCCTTCACCTAACTCAGCCTCTGGGACTAACGCCTGAATGCGACCGTTACTAATAATCACGGCATGCTGGTCTAGCCAGCATTCACCGGTGAAGATACGACAAGCTGTGAGCGCAAACATAGCTAGCTCACCTTAAGATGCAACTAAGGCAGATAAATCTGCGTGGTTAAGTTCAGGGGGCGTGCTGAGCAGTCGAGCTGCAAGTGCATCACACACGATTAAGCTGCGTTCATGGAGGCGTAAGCTCGAGATTGGCCATAAGGGATTTACTTCACCTTCTACTGCTGCCTGTAAGGCTTGGGCTTTATGCTCTCCTGTGACTAACAACATCACTTCTTCTGCATCTAACAAGGTGCCAATGCCGATGCTGAGCGCCGTGGTTGGCATTTGTGTCACGTCATTATCAAAAAATCGTGAATTATCGTGCAGCGTTTCTGCGGTAAGTTCGGTAATGCGGGTGCGCGAGTCAAACGCGGAGTGCGGTTCGTTAAACGCAATATGGCCATTGCTGCCCACGCCGCCCATAAATAAGTGGATGCCGCCAAATTGGCGAATTGCCGTTTCATATTTTTGGCATTCGGCGTCTAGATCATGCGCATTGCCATCAGGAATATGAATATGCTCAGGCAAAATATCGATATATTGAAAAAAATTGTCAAACATAAAGCTGCGATAACTTTGCGGATGATCGCTAGGCAGCCCTATGTACTCATCCATATTAAAGGTTACCACATGACGAAAACTGACTTTACCCGCCTGATGCAAGCTGATCAGCTCTTTATACGTAGCTAAAGGCGTGCTGCCGGTTGGCAAGCCGAGCACGAAAGGGCGCTCAGCTGTGGGGGCAAAAGCATTAATGCGGTCGCTAATATGATGAGCGGCCCAATGGCAGACTTGTGCGGCTTGGGTGAAGGGTATTAAACGCATGGTTGAGTTCTTATGAATAAACGAAACTGAAGACTATCATATTTCAACACTAGGTTAATAAAGTGGTGCTTAAAAATGTTTACCGTCGGCCATAGTTACGTCTTAATGATAGAAATGTTTACTTTATGGGTGATTGATAACATAAAGCACGCCAAGCTGTTAAAAGTAATACTTAACTTAACCTAATAAGACGTGAAAGACCTGATTCCACCTTTTTAGCGGCATAAAATGGCGCAGGCTTTATTTGAGCTGTCAAGCCCCTAGCTGGGGGCTAAAAAGTGAAAAGGTTATGCACAAAGTCGCGTAAGTCACAGAGGCACTGGCTTACACTGACTTATCCACTATTTCTGTGGATAAGGTTGTGGATTACCTCTGTAGATCTCAGTTAAGGCCAGTGGTGGCAGGCTTCTTAGATAAAGTGGGAGTTTTTTAACCAAAAACAAAATACTTAAAAATCAAATACTTGACAATTGGAATGGTTAAATATCGTTCGTTATCACAATGATAACAACGAAATTAGAGCAAGAGTACAAAATGTGGATTTTTGAAGGGGAACAACCGACTAACTAGTGGATAACTCTGAAAAGGCAGTGCGAATTTGGCTCCCCCTGCTGGACTTGAACCAGCGACATACGGATTAACAGTCCGGCGTTCTACCGACTGAACTAAGGGGGAATCTCACGAGGAGGCCGCAGATAATACGCAGAGTAAGATGGAGCGTCAAGGCTAAATCGAATATTTCGCCTTTCACGTGCCTAAGTAGAGTTTTTGCTTAATTTTACTGCGCTATAGGGGGTAAACTGGCTGTTAATGTGTGAGGAGAGTGAAAAATGAGCAAAGACTTTCAACTGGTCAGCCCCTATCAGCCTGCTGGCGATCAGCCAACGGCCATTGCCCAGTTGCTGGATGGGATTGAAGCTGGGCTTGCCCATCAAACTTTGCTCGGCGTTACCGGCTCAGGCAAAACCTTTACCATCGCCAATGTGATTGCCACCCTTAATAGACCCACCATGATCTTGGCGCCTAACAAAACTCTAGCGGCGCAGCTATACGGGGAAATGAAAGAGTTCTTCCCTCATAACTCGGTGGAGTATTTTGTTTCTTACTACGACTACTATCAGCCAGAAGCCTATGTGCCCACTACCGATACCTTTATCGAAAAAGACGCCTCTATTAACGATCATATAGAGCAAATGCGTTTGTCCGCCACCAAGGCGCTCATGGAGCGGCGTGATGTAATTATCGTGGCCTCGGTGTCGGCCATTTATGGTTTGGGCGATCCGCAGTCGTATTTAAGTATGATGTTGCATCTGCGGGTGGGAGATGTGCTCAATCAGCGCGATATGTTGCGCCGCTTAGCTGAGTTGCAATATAAGCGCAACGACGCGGGCTTTCAGCGCGGTACTTTTAGGGTGCGCGGTGAAGTGATTGATATTTTCCCTGCTGAGTCTGATAACCAAGCGGTACGGGTCGAGTTATTCGATGATGAGATAGAGCGTTTAAGCTTATTTGACCCCTTAACCGGCGGCGTTTCGCAAACGCTAGCACGCTTTACTATTTATCCGAAAACTCACTATGTGACGCCGCGGGAAAAGCTAATGGGTGCCATCGAACACATCAAGGTCGAGCTGCAAGAGCGCAAGACGCAATTGCTGTCGTCCAACAAGCTGGTAGAAGAGCAGCGCATCAGCCAGCGCACTCAATTTGATATCGAAATGATCCAAGAGCTGGGTTATTGCTCGGGCATTGAAAACTACTCGCGCTATCTATCTGGGCGCGGCGAGGGTGAGGCACCGCCTACCTTATTTGATTACTTGCCTGGCGATGGTCTATTGATCATCGATGAATCCCACGTAACGGTGCCGCAAATTGGCGGCATGTATAAAGGTGACCGGTCTCGTAAAGAAACCTTAGTGGAATACGGCTTTCGTCTGCCCTCGGCGCTGGACAACCGGCCGATGCGCTTTGATGAATTTGAAGCACTGATGCCACAAACCGTGTTTGTCTCAGCCACACCCAGCGCCTATGAGTTGGATAAATCCGGTGATGACGTGGCCCAGCAGGTGGTGCGCCCCACCGGTTTGTTAGATCCTGTAATAGAAGTACGCCCAGTGGCCACTCAGGTGGACGACGTATTGTCGGAAGCTCGCTTGCGCATTGCCGTGAACGAGCGGGTACTGGTGACCACCTTAACCAAGCGCATGGCCGAAGATTTATCGGAATATTTATCAGATCACGGTTTAAAAGTGCGCTATTTGCACTCAGATATCGACACCGTAGAACGGATGGAGATTATTCGCGACTTGCGCTTAGGCGTGTTTGACGTATTAGTGGGCATCAACTTATTGCGCGAAGGGCTAGATATGCCAGAAGTGTCCTTGGTGGCGATTTTGGATGCGGATAAAGAAGGTTTCTTACGCTCGGAGCGCTCCTTGATTCAGACCATAGGCCGAGCGGCCCGTAACCTAAACGGTAAGGCTATTCTATATGGCGATAGAATTACTCGCTCTATGGGGGCGGCCATCAGTGAAACCGAGCGCCGCCGCGAGCTACAGCAAGCCTTTAACTTAGAGCACGGCATTACTCCGCGAGGTTTAACCAAAGCGGTAACCGACGTGCTGGATTTAGACGGCACCAAGCGTATTGGCTCTAAGCGCGCTAAAGACCAGAGTCTTATGCCCGAACATTTGCCTACCGCCAAAGAGCTGGATAAACAGATCACCGAGCTGGAAAAAGTCATGGTCACTCACGCGCAAAACCTGGAGTTTGAACAAGCCGCCGCCACTCGCGACCGCATTCACGCCCTGCGCGATCAGTTGATCCGCAGCTAAAAGCAAATAAAACGTCGAGCACGCAACCAAAAGTTAATCACCTGCTTTTGTTGGCTTCGTGTCTTTTGCCGTCTTCCTGACGAAAATCAGGATCTGCTTTTAGGTTTTAATGTTTCCTGATTACGTATGACTCTCAGCCATGATGTGCGCTGTTTTGGTTTGTTCTTTGTAGCTGCCCCGTCTCTTTAATAAAGAGGACTTCGGCAGGCCAGCTCTGCTGGCTGTTACTGAGGTTTAAATTTAAACCAAAACACCAAACCGGGCCGAAGTCCTCTTCGCCGAAGAGACGGGCCCCTACAAGGTCAAAATACCAAACTGAGCCTCATATTTTTACCGAATAGGCGGGCACATATCTGTAACCTATTGAATTTATTGGTGCTGAATTCACTGAAACATGGCTGAACTTTGTGGGTAATCATGTAATGTTTAAAAGCTAGATATCGGGCCGTCATGCGGGCTAGACCCGGTACCAGTAAGACGGCAAGGAACCAAGCAAAGGCGCCGAGTCAGGGTTCTTTTTTAGCTAGGCGCTGAGCGCTTGTATGTCAGTCCACTAACTCGATATTCAGGCTGTAGAGCAAGTTGAGCGCGGCGAAGCGGGAGAAGGTGGCGTTATCGATTTTGTTCTCTAACACATGGATATTGAAGTTTTCTGACTCAGTAAAATCGACGCTTTGTAGGTTAGTGCGCATAAACACACTGTTGGTGAAATCGCAGTGGGTCATGAAAGAGTGAGAAAAATCTCCTTCTCTAAAGTCCACTTCATGACACTTGCATTCATCAAGCCGCAGCCCTTGTAAGGTAAGGCCGAAAAATGACGCGTCATTTAAGATGCAGTGTTTAAAGCGCAGCTCTGAGTCTAAATGAAAGGCTGGCCAGTCGGCTTTGGTCCAATCCACACCCACCAATTTACACTCAATAAACTCCACGCCAAACCAGCGCGTGCTCGGCACCTTCATCAGGCTTAAATTGCAGTGCTTAAAGGTACAGTCAATAAACTTGCCACGCGCAAAAGTGCTACCAGAAAAATCACAATGCTCAAAGGTACAGTCTTCAAATTCCACACCTGAAAAATCACCCTCAATGCAGGATAAACGGCTAAACGTTTGTTCTACATAGCACTCGCCATCTTGAATTTTTTGCACTGGTGTCTCCTGTTGTTTTTGTACTTACTATCGCCTGACCGATACTGAATTGAGTTCAGCATGGTTTAGGGCAGTCTTTCAGAGAGGATTGTGTTTTGTAGTGTGGCCGTTTCTTAGCAGAGACTTCACCACGGTCTTGGTTAATTTTTAATTGATACTTTGGGGCTTATGCCCAACATCATTTACGCCTAGGGCGCGTTCTCATTTGACGCTTCGGCTGCATTAGCTACCTTTATAGTATTTGAAGTAACTACTTGTGAGGTAACGACTTATGAGGCATTACTTGCTACGAGATGATCAATGGGAGTGCATCGAAGAACTGCTCCCGGGTAAAGCTAGCGATAGAGGCGTGACAGCACTCGATAATCGCAAATTTGTTGAAGCGGTACTTTGGATTGCTCGAACTGGCGCACCTTGGCGGGATTTACCTGATTTTTATGGGCATTGGCACCGCGTTTACGTCCGATATAGTCGTTGGTCTCACAAAGGCGTCTGGCTCACGATAATGGAGGAGTTATCCAAAGAAGCTGATTTTGAGCAACTCATGATCGACGGTAGTATCGTTCGTGTCCATCAACATGGGGCGGCTAAAAAAAAGAGCAAGATGCAGAAGCCATGGGGAAGTCTAGAGGTGGACTAACGACTAAAATCCATGCTGCCGTTGACGCTTTAGGCAACCCCGTGCGCTTACTGTTAACCCTAGGGCAGGCCTCAGAATATGATCAAGCAGAGGCATTGTTGGATGGTTTTACGCCTAGCCAGGTCTTGGCTGACAAGGGTTATGATTCAGATGCGTTTGTTGAAAGTATTCAAAGTGTTGGAGCAGAAGCGGTTATACCCTCAAGAAAAAATCGATTGGAGCCAAGGCCGTTGGATCGTCATGTTTATAAAGATCGCAACTTGGTTGAGCGTTTCTTCCAAAAGTTGAAGCAATTTCGTCGTATAGCAACTAGGTACGAACGACTGGCAAAAAATTACCAGTCAATGTTGAGCCTCGTGTCAGCCGTTATCTGGCTGGCATAATTGAGAACGCACCCTAGGTTGTAATGCGAGAATAAGTGTTCGCCTACAAAAAACACCAAACTAGTTGGTGTTTTTTATTTGCCAGCCCCGCATCAAGCGTAAGGCATCTCGCTTTCTGGAAAAGCTTAGGGTTGGGCTGGCATTTGATAGGCTTGGGTGCCCCACAGCGGCACGGTCGACATGGCGTGTTTATAACTGCCACTGGTTTCTTTGGTGCTGTAAGCCAAATACAGTAATGACTGGCTTTGTTCATCGTAAATGCGACGAATCTTCAGACTTTTTAAGAAAATACTCTTGGATTTCTTAAAAACGATATCGCCACTTTTTGACTTATCAATGCCTGCTAACATGGCGGTGGTGATTTCACCGGTTTGTCGGCAGCTGATTGCCATATCTGACGGGTCGGCCAAGTTTAAATTAGCGACCACGTTCGACATATGGCAGGTGACGCCGGGTACTAACGGATCCGTCAATACTTCGATTTTAATGTCTTTGGTGGTGAACATGCCGAGTGACACATCTCCTACCTCATTGTTATCACAGCCGCTGAGCGTCAGCGCTGCCAGTACCATGGCAAGGTGTTTATACATACTAATCTCCTAACATGTAAACCAAGAGTCGAGGCTGAGAATACTCACAGCCAGCCTTTGCGTTTAAAGAAGTAATAAGTGCCACACGCAGACATCAGCATCATCACCAGTGACATGGGGTAGCCATATTTCCAACCAAATTCCGGCATGATTTCAAAGTTCATGCCATAGATACTGGCGATCAGTGTGGGCGGTAAAAACACCACGGCCGCGACCGAGAATATCTTGATCACCTTGCTTTGCTCTAAGCTGGTAAAGCCCAGCGCCGCATCCAGTTGGAAATTTATTTTATCGAACAAAAACTGAGTATGGGGCAATAAGGATTCGATGTCGTAGAGCATTTCATCAATCCAGCGGCGCTGTTCGTCGTCGGATTGCTGGCGCAAAGAACGCTTCATAAAACGCAACGCCCGACGGGTATCATAGAGCGCCAAGCGAATATGGCCGTTGCCGTCTTCTTGCTGCATCAAGTCTGACATTGTGCTGTGCAAGTTGGTGACGTGCAGTACTTGTTTAGCGGTTTGCTCGAGCGTTTTGTAGCCGTCTTCAATTAAGTCAGAAATATATTCGACTTTTAGCTCGAATATTTCCAAGAGCAGGTCGGTGGCGTTGTCCGCTTCAACACGGTCTTGACGCATATAATGGCGTAACAGGCGGATCAGACCTAAGTCATCTTCACGAAAACTGATCAGCATGTTGTTGCGTAAGTTAAAGAGCACGTTGATGCCGTCTATCTCTTTGCCCAAGCGTTGCGGAAACAGCGAGTGAATATGCAGGCCGTCTTTATCGCGATAAAAACGCGCCGAGGCTTCAATGTCGTCAAGCTCGTCGAGCTCTGGCATTTCTTCCACAAACAACTGCTTCATCCAGCGCTGTTCGTCTTCACTGGGCTTTAAGATATCCAGCCACACGACATTAGGCGGTAACTCAGCTTCTAAGTCGAGGGGCTGAATATTGAAGGATGTGCCATTCAGGGTATAGGCTGTGATCATGCAGCGCTCCAACCAATTAACAATGTGCGCACTATAACGCAGCTGCTAGAGCCAATATAGAGGCAGGGGTGATATGTCAGGGGGTTGTGCCGGATTTCTGCATTTTTTGTGTCTAAATCGAGTAACATAGCACTAGACTCAAATGACTTGATTATACCGAGCGCCTATAATGAAGCTCTGCGCGCAGATAATATTTTGGAGAGCGATATTGAAACCATTATCTTGGAGTTGGGGCCTGATCTTATTGCTGGCGCTGCCGGCGTGGGCCGAAAATATGGTATTGAAAGCGCGCCAAACTGTGGATATTTATGGCTCGAGTGCGCTGGAGCCCAGTTTGGCAGATGTGGATTATCGCTTGTCTTGGCAATTGTCGGGCCAGCACACGGAAAAAGGCTGTTTGCCCTCCCAAGTGTTAGTCTCGCTCACCGCGACCGTGACTGAGCCTTTGGAGTGGCCACAAACGCCCGCATGGCAAAATTACCGACTGGCGTTAACCGGTTATGAACGTCTAGTACGTGAGCGCGCCTTATTATCCGCGGAATGGTTAGAGCACTCTTTGTTTCAAATTGCGCCGCAAGCCAACTGCGAGCAGCTGCATGAGGTGGCCGATCGCGTTGGCTATCATCAGCTGGACATTGCCCAAACCTTGCTGCGTGATTTTCAGCAGCAAAATGATTATGGCCGCCAGCTTGGCCTTATTAAGCCAGAATAAGCCCAATCGGAATAAGCTCCCGTAGAATTACATCGCTCATCATAAGTCCAGTCTAAATCAGCTGGGCTTATTAAGTTAAAAGGCCCCTTAGCGCAGCGGCTGGCCCCTGAGTAACTTACGCGCCCAATGCCGATTGGGCGCTAGGCTATCAAGAATAGGGCGCGAGACCGGATAAGGCTCGTCACATAATTGTGCCGCTAATAGCTCAGCCAACAAAGGCGCCGAGCATACCCCCCGCGAACCCAAGCCTGATAGTACATATAAACCGGCATGATCCTCCGCTAATGGCACCGCTTGCGCTTGGCGTCGTTGTAACTTATCAAACTGCTGAAGTTGCGCCGCCTTGTTGGGAGCTGCACCCGCCATCGGAAAATGATCCCGAGAAGTGGCGCGCACGCCAACCCGACCTGAACCGCTGCTTAGAGGGAGATCATTCAAGGCGGGCAGGGTACTCACCAATTTATGATGATTTTCTTGCTCGTCTGTGGCGCTGTACTCAAGGTGCACCTGATCACGGCCATAACTGGCGCCAATGCAATGTAGCCCTTGCCAAGCGGGGGTCAGGTAACCGTGATAGCACACTACGGTTTTTAATGAGGCTAAAGAGGGTGCACTGGCTTGATAATTGACTTGGCCGCGCGCCGCAGACAGCGCTAAGCCTTGGGTTTGCACCAGATCTAACACGCCATGGCTGTTGGCCAAAAACACATTATCTGCCAGCACCTCACCGGTACTTGTGGTTAGCAACCATTGCTCGTCCTTGGCTTGTAAGCTCTCTACCTGAGTCTGATAGCGGGTGTGCAGCAAGCCCGTTTTCTTGGCCTGCGCCAACAAAGCAGTAATCAGCTCAAAGGGGCAAATCCAGCCGCCCAGCGGATATTCTAGCCCAGCTAAATTGGCGGCAATGCCGGTACGGGCATTAACTTGCTCTGCACTAAGCGAGGCCAATAAAGTGTCGGGAAAATGATGGGCCAATAACTTGGTTATTTTAGCAGAGCTGGTCTCGTCATACGCCAACTGCACCACGCCACACCAGTCGTGCGCCACTTTATGCTGCTCGGTAAAAGCGCAGAGGGTGCGGCGAGCATGCAAAAAAGCCTGTAAATAAAATTGACTTAAATTATCGTGCTCGCCGTTTAACAACGGATAAATCGCCGCTTGGCGATTGCCCGATGCCCCCTGTGCGGGAGCCCCATGTTGCTCTAGTAAGGTGACGCGCATGCCGCGTCGCGTTAGCGCATGGGCGAGACAAGCGCCCGCAATGCCGGCACCCACGATAACGGTGTGGCCAATTCGGCCCGGGCGGCGCCAAAACCAAGGGGTGGCGTAAGGTTGGCGGTGATGACGCAGCAACACGCCGGCTAACATTTCACGTTTGTGGCGAAAGCCTTTTATGCGCTTCATCTCAAAGCCTGCCGCGGTTAAACCCTGCCTCACTAAGGTGGCTGCGGTGAAGGTGGCAAGCGTGGCACCATTGCGGGCTAAACGCGCTAATTGAGCGAATAATGCAGGCGTCCACATTTCAGGGTTCTTACTGGGCGCAAAGCCATCTAAATACCAAGCATCCACCTTGCCGCTTAAGCCCGCTTCCATACTGGGCAGCACTTGGGTGACATCGCCTAGCCATAAATCTAGGCTCACATTCTCGTCTAATTGCAGTCGATGACAGCCGCTAATTGGCAGTGGATATTCAGCTAACAAACGTGCGCTTAAAGTGCTAAGCTCTGGCCATTGGGCCAGTGCTTGGCTTAGATCTGTGTGGTTAAGTGGATATTTTTCCACGCTGATCAGGTGCAGTCGCTGGGCGTTACCTTGCGGATGTTGCCGACGATAGTCGAGAAAAGCCTGCCAAGTAGCCAGTACGTTTAAACCGGTGCCAAAACCGGTTTCGGCCACTACAAATAGTGGGCGGTCGTGATTGCGCCAACGGTTGGGTAGGTCATTTTGGCCGAGAAATACATAACGACTTTCGGCCAGACCATCGTCGTTAGAAAAGTAGACATCGTCGAACGCAGCAGCGACCGGCGTGCCTTGGTCATTCCAGTCCAGACACGCGGTTGTAATGAAGTGGGGTGACACTAAACCTCCGGGGCCGTAAAAGCGGCTATTTTATGTGAAAGCAGACCACTTTAACCTTTCTTTATGGTTAGAATTGTCGGCAAATCAAGACAGTAGGATAGAGAGATGAGAAGAGCAGTCATTACCGGTATCGGTGTGGTGTCGAGCATTGGTAACAATCAAGAAGAGGTTTTGGCCTCACTCAAGGCGGGCCGCTCCGGTATTAGCTTCTCCCAGCAATTCGCCGATCATAACTTGCGCAGCCATGTTTGGGGAAACATAAACATGGTTCCATCAGAGCACATAGACCGCAAAGTGATGCGTTTTATGGGTGATGCCGCCGCCTTTGCCTATCTTTCTATGGAAGAAGCCATTAAGGACGCTGGCCTTGATGAGTCCATGGTATCGAACGAGCGCACTGGCTTAGTGGCCGGTTCAGGTGGTGCTTCTTCTAAAAACCAGATTGAAGCGTGCGATATTTTGCGTACCAAAGGCGTGCGTCGCGTGGGTCCTTACATGGTGCCACGTACCATGTCTTCGACCGTGTCTGCTTGCTTGGCGACGCCGTTTAAAATTAAAGGCATCAACTACACCATCAGTTCCGCCTGTGCGACTTCTGCACACTGTATTGGCCATGCGTTAGAGCAAATTCAATTGGGCAAACAAGACATCGTCTTCGCCGGTGGTGGTGAAGAAGTGGACTGGACGCTAGCCCTGCAATTTGATGCCATGGGTGCATTGTCGAGCAAATATAACGACACCCCTGAACTGGCTTCTCGTACCTATGATGCGGGCCGTGATGGCTTCGTCATCTCTGGCGGCGGCGGCATGGTAGTAGTAGAAGAATTAGAGCACGCGTTGAAGCGTGGCGCTAAAATCTACGCTGAAATTACCGGCTACGGTGCTACTTCTGACGGCTACGACATGGTTGCACCATCAGGCGAGGGCGCGGTACGTTGCATGCAACAAGCCATGGCCACCGCACCTGCGGCCGTGCAGTACATCAACACCCACGGCACTTCAACGCCAGTGGGCGATGTAAAAGAGTTGGAAGCTATCAACAATTTGTTTGGTGATAACGCGCCTTTCATCTCTGCCACTAAAGCCATGACCGGTCATGCGCTGGGTGCGGCAGGTGTACACGAAGCCGTGTACTCCTTGCTGATGATGGAGCACGGTTTTATCGCGCCGAGCATCAATATTACCGAGCTGGACGAAAAGGCGAAAAATCTGCCTATCGTGACCGAATACAAAGAAGTGGAATTAGACACTGTAATGTCAAACAGCTTCGGTTTCGGCGGCACTAACGCCAGCTTAGTATTCAGTAAATACAAAGGTTAATCCTTTATACTGTGGCTTGAGCCAATACTAAAAAAGGACGCTTCGGCGTCCTTTTTTGATCCTGTAATAACATGATTTAAAGACTAAAATTTTCCTGATTACCCACAATGATCAGCCATACTTTAGTCATTTTATTTATCAGTATATTCAATGATTTGCAGGTATAAGTAATGCTACGGAACTAACGTGGATTTTTTAGTTACGGGCTCTTAAAGATTCAAGACTCCTTCGCTACTGTTTTAGCGCTTGGTTTTGACCTTGTAGGTGCCCTTATTTTCGGTAAAAAGTATTCAGCACGGTTTTGGTTTGGTTTTCAGATTTAACCCCCATCCTGCTTCGCAGGCCCCGCGAACAAGTTGCGGGCTACAAAGTAACCGTCTTTTGTAGGTGGCAATTTATTCGCCACGGTGTTGTTTTTGTTTTGAGATTTAAAACCCCATTCAGCTACGCTGGCCTGGCGAAGTCCTCTTTAGCGAAGAGAGCTTCGCCGCAGTTTGGATCTTGGCTATCCACATTAGTTATGGCGGACTGCTTAGCATCTTCGTGAACGGTACTTCTGCACGCTTTTATATTTGAATTTTAAAATGCAAGCGATGCAGGCCTGCCGAACAAGTTGGCAGCTACAAAAGAACAAACCTAAACAGGACGGTACAGTGGCTGAGGTTCATACGTAATCAGGAAAATTTTTGTCACGGCTCTTTGTTATACCAATCTCACTAAATATTTGATCTATTTTAAGGCTTGGAGTGTTAGAGGCAACACAGCCACCTTTCACGACACGCCATAAACCCATCCATGGGGGCTCGGAAAATGCCGTCCTTGGCATTTCACGGTCGCGGGAGGCGATCTCTGTTGCCTCTTTACAAGCATCGAGTTGCCTGTAAACAGCATCATCAGTCATCTACGGGATATAAGAGAGGATGAAGGGCACCGCTCTCTTCCAACTCCGCTAGCGCCGCTGGAAGAGAGGATGAAGGGCACCGCTCTCTTCCAACTCCGCTAGCGCCGCTGGCGTATTGATATTGGTAAAAGCCGCGCGCTGGTCGCTGAAGTCGACCTTGAGCAGTTCATGGCGTTGGTACCATAACTGCAATTTACGATCGCCTGCGGCTAAGTAAGCGTGCAGTGAGGGCAATAAGGATTTGTGCAGCAAAACGGTGGCCGCATGTAAGCGTTCGCCATCATCCGTCACGGCAATTTGCCCAGTGTGGCTAATTGCCGCAGCGAGCCTGTTGGCTAAATCCAGCGGTACCAGTGGGCTATCACAGGGCACAAACAGCACCCAGTCATGCTCGGCTTGGCGCAGGCCCGCGGCCAATCCGGCCAAGGGGCCAGCAAAATCGGCGCCATCAAAAAATGGGGGAGCTAAGTCGGTGGCTGGGTGCTCGTCGTTATTGCAAGCGTGGTCGCTAAATACGGGGCCATAGCCTTGATACGTCTCTTGATTACGATTGGCATTGATCAGCACCTGTGCCACTTGCGGGGTGAGGCGAGCCAACAAGTGCGCCACTAACGGCTGGCCCCATAACGTTAGTAGTCCTTTATCGGCCCCTTGCATGCGCCGACCTTCGCCACCGGCTAAAATCACGGCGCTTATTTTCTCTGGGCTCAGCATTGGATTCCTTAACCTAATAAGCGGGTAATGCGCCAGCGCGGGTGTTTACGGCTTGCGCTCATCAAACACAGATCCTACCATGGTCCGCTTGCATTTGGTCGCCTCTGCTTACTTAAGGGCGGTCAGGTCTACCCCTCTCGTTCTGCACTGTGTCTATCTTGGTGCATATTTGGCCAAGACACAGCCTACTGAAAATAAGGAATCTTCATGTCATCATCCTCGCCAACGGGTCCTTTCGTTGGTCGCCCAGTGATCGCCGTCTTGGCCATAGTGGCGCTTATGTTGGCAGCGGCTAATCTGCGCGGCGGCTTGGTGGTCGTGGGCCCGCTCGTCATGGAAATTCGTGACAGCCTGCAGATCAGCGCCAGTGCCTTTAGTTTATTAACCACCTTGCCGCTGCTCTGTTTTGCTGGCATGTCGATTTGCGTCCCTTGGCTCACCAGACGTTGGGCTCCACAATGGATTTCTATCGCAGGCTTAATGGTGATAAGCCTAGGCGTGGGTTTTCGACTGCTTGATAGCTATGCGTTAGTGATAGTGGGCACCTTATTATTAGGCTGTGCCATTGCCGTACTTAATGTGTTGATACCGGGACTAGTAAAAGCCTTTTTCCCGCGTCAAGTGGGTTTGATGACTGGCCTGTATTCGGTGACCTTAAGCCTAGGCGCCGGTATGGGCGTGTTTTTGGCGATCCCCTTATTAGAGCAGTTTGGCGATTGGCGCTATCCAGTCGCATTGTGGGCGGTGTTGCCTTTGTTTAGCGTGCTGTTTTGGCTGCCAATGCTCAAAGTGAAGACAGTGGGGCGCCCGGCTAACCGGCAGCGAGTGAGCTTATGGCGGGATAAAATCGCTTGGTCGATTACCTTTTATATGGGTCTGCAGTCGTTTTATTTTTATTCCATGGCCACTTGGTTGCCGAAAATACTGCTTGAAAATGGCTTAGATGCCCATCAAGCGGGCACGGCCACGGCCTTGATTAACTTGGTAAGTATTCCCTTCAACTTATTTGTGCCGATTTTAGCGGCAAAAATGGCTAACCAGCGGCTGCTAGTAGTGGGCACTTTTATGGTGTCTTTCATCGGTATTGCAGGTATTTGGTGGCAGCCTAATGCGGCCCCTTTGTTGTGGGCGTCATTTATCGGCATGGGTTGTGGCAGTGCATTAAGCTTGGCTTTGTCCTTCTTTGTGCTGCGTGCCGAGAACACGGCGCAGGCCACGGCGCTGTCGGCCATGGCACAAAGCATTGGTTATTTGCTGGCCGCCTTAGGGCCGGTGTCATTAGGGTTAATGCGTGATATCAGCGGTCATTGGCAGTGGGCATTATTGTTACTGCTGGCCTTACAGCTGGGCCAATTGGCCAGCGGCTGGTCGGCGGCACGGCCCATTAAAGTCAAACCCGATCAAAGTAAGCTTTAAGGGCGCTGCACACCTTACTTACGGTTTTTACTCATGACATAAAATGTCACGCGGCTAGCGGCTTAAGAACTGATTACTGTGTTCTCTCCTATGCTTATGGGTGCTTGATGGTGTTAATCAAGCGTTCATAGGCCAAGGAGGGCTTATATGAATTATCTTCCCTTATTATTACCGCTGGCGGTGGTCACTATGGTGGTCGCAGCTTCGCATCCTAATGCCCCGCCACTGCAATTAGCCGCCAATTATCAGCAGCAAGATGCCAGCCGTTATTGGGTGAGTGAAAAACTCGATGGCGTGCGCGCCTATTGGGATGGTGAAGCTCTGTGGTCGCGGGCTGGGCATCGCTTTGTGGTGCCCGATTGGTTTGTGGCAGACTTTCCCAGTACCCATTTAGACGGCGAGCTTTGGCTGGGGCGCGGCCAGTTTGACGCGCTCTCGGCGGCGGTGCGCCGTTATCAGCCTCAAGAAGATGAATGGCGCCAAATTCGGTTTATGGTGTTTGATTTACCCCAAAGCAATGCACTCTTTGAAGCCAGACTGAGCGAGCTGGAACAATTACTGACGCCAATAGATACGCCTTACTTACAGCTTATTGAGCAGCAGCGGCTCACGGATAATACGGCCCTCGCTAAGTTGTTAAAAGACGTAGAGAAGAGCGGCGGCGAGGGCTTAATGCTGCGCCATAAACACAGTCGCTACCAAGCGGGGCGTAATCAAAGCTTACTCAAGCTTAAGCAATTTCAAGATGCAGAAGCCAAGGTAGTGGCGCATTTGCCAGGGCTGGGTAAGTATCAAGGCATGCTGGGTGCGCTGCTGGTGGAAACGCCGGATGGTCGGCAGTTTCGCTTAGGTACCGGCTTTAGTGATGCGCAGCGCCAAACCCCGCCTGCGGTGGGTTCTACCGTTACTTATCGCTATCAAGGCGAAACCCAACAACGGCAACCGCGTTTTGCCAGCTTTATGCGTGAGCGCAAAGAAGAGCCTTGACCCCTGAGGGGCGTTTTATGCATTACGTCATACATATTACGTCAGAGAAGCTGTCAGACCGAGCTAGTTTCCTTGTTATACCGGGCTTGGCCCGATGTCTCGCACTAAGGTCTAAAGTTAGATTTGAGTCGATTTCAGGGAGAAAATATAAGGGCGAGATCCTGATGTGCATCAGGAAGAAGGCTAAATAAGAAACATACGGTGCTCTTTCTACCAACGGCATAGTTTTTAGCTATTCAACCTCAGACAGCACTTGCGCCGTAAAGTGAACCATAGTGTTTTCCAGAATTTACTCCCGCAAAAAGCCTCAATTTCACGGGCATTAGTATAAAGTGGTTTTGTTACTTACTACCTGAGGAAACTAATTCGTGTGCTTGATTGCGTTTTCGTGGCAGCCCCAAGCTAGGCAGCTGCAGTTATTGGCCAACCGTGATGAGTTTTATGCACGTCCCACGGCTGCTGCGGATTGGTGGCCAGATTCGCCCAATATATGGGCAGGGCGGGATCAAGAAGCGGGGGGCACTTGGCTCGGAGTAAATCGCAGCGGTCGGTTTGCGGCATTGACCAATGTACGAGAAGCACAGATGAATGTCGGTAAACGCAGTCGTGGTGAGCTGGTGACAAATTTTTTAACCAGCTTATTAAGCCCAGAGGCCTATTTAGAGCAAGTGCTTAGCCAAGGCAAGGAGTACGCCGGTTTTAATCTGTTGTTGGGTGACCTTGCTATGAATCAGGAGCAGGGTGAGCTTTGGTATGGCGGCAATCGCCTTGGTGGTGAGGCAAGGCGCTTAAATGCGGGTAGCTATGGTTTATCTAATGCCCAGCTCAACACGCCTTGGCCCAAACTGATCCGCCTTAAGCAGGGGTTAGCCCAGTTAGACGATACAGGTGAAGCCTCCGCGTTTGCCTTGCTAGACGACGCCACTCAGGCCGCACCCGACTCTTTACCTGATACCGGCGTAAGCCCTGAGCTGGAATTACTCTTGTCCTCGGCGTTTATTCACAGCCCTACTTATGGCACCCGTGCTCAAACCTATTTGTGCATTAAAGGTCAGCAACTCGATATCATCGAGCGCAGCCGTGGTGCTCATGCAGAGCTACTCAGTACCCAGTGCCTGCAACTTATTCTGCCCAGTGCATAACGAAAATCTGTCAATTAACCAAAAAAATAAGGCGAGCCCTAGGGCTCGCCTTATTGTTACTGCTGTTTGCGTGTTACACCTAAAGCTAGGCTTACACTAAACCGCGTTTTTCTTTTTTCGCCGTCTTAATGTCTTTCCATACCGCACGGCAAATGACCCATAAGATGCCTAAGGTAAGAGCGGGCCAGATTAATATATAGATACCTAGCGTTAATTCGTTCATTAAGACTCCTTAGCCAAACGAGCAGGGTTTAAGCCCGCATTGCCTGGACTTTTTTTATTTTTGAGGGCTTCGGCCAGCTCGTTTCGGTTGTCATAATGACCCACGCGCTGGGCGATCAAATCAAAGTCGAAACGCTCTTTATTCAATAAGCTCATCACCACGCATACTAAGGTACTGGAGCCGTAGGCCACCAGTGATGACAGCAATACCGTGTATTCCCGTAAGAAACCGGTAGCGAAATAGGTCATGGCCAAGGCGGCAATGGTACCGGCCACAAAGCCTGCCCACTTACCGAAGAAGCCAAAGGCCATTAAGCCGATCACCACGCCAGCACCAATAAAGGCCAGCAGCTCAAACAAGAGGCCTGTAAATCCGGTCATGGACAACAGTTCGAAACGTGAGATACAGAACAAGGCCAAACCGGTAAGCACGGCACTGGTAAAGGCGGCGTTAGTAATGCGATCCCAATAGCAACTGGCGATTACTGGGAACACTATGGCTCCCCACAAGGCACCCACAAATACCAGCATCACTAAAATATCAAACGAGTAACTGGCGAGAATGATACCGATCATAGTGGCAGCCACCATGGTCATGCGACCAATAAACAGCATGCGTTTAGGGTCGACTTTACCTTTCGCTAAGTTTTTACCGTACACATCGGCCATTACGATGGCAGACAGCGCCGATAAGTCGGAGTCGGCGGTGGACGACAATGAACCAATTACCAAGATAAAGAATAAGCCAATAAACACCGGCGATAGGTAAGTCGATACCATTTGTGGGATCAGGTTATTGCCTTCACCGTTAAGGGGCTCTACGCCTAAGGTGAGCGCCATTAAACCAATCATACCTAAGCCGATCACGATAGCGCCGTAGCCCAAGGTGGCGGTTAAGAAGGTCGATTTAATGTGGTTTTTATTTACCGCAAACAGCCGCTGAGAAATGGTTTGGTTACCTATGGCATAGGCCAACACCGCGATAAAGAAGGGCGCACCTTGGTTTAAGATGGCATCCATCGAGAACAAGCTGGTCTGCTCTAAGGTCATATTATTGAAACCCTCGAGCATCACGCTCGGGCCACCCATGGCAAATAATACCGCAGGAATAATCACAATCGAGATACCCATCAGCGCCACTAATTGCGCGAAATCGGTAAACACCGAGGCCCTAAAGCCCGACCACAAGGTATAGCTGAGCACGCCGACACCGGCAATCGCGATGCCGGTTTGAAATGACAAAGGCGAGAGCACGGCCACCAAGGCACCGGCGGCGGTAAAGTTCACCATTAAGCTGATGATACTGCCCAAGAGGTTTGAGAAGGCTAAAATCAGCTGGCTGGATGAACCGTGGCGCGCATGAATCAGCTCGCCCAAGGTATGCGCCTTAGGTGCCAATGCTCGAAAGCGGCGGCCAAACGGATAGATAAATAAAATCATCAGCGCACCCCATAGCCCATAATGCAGCGGGCCCGAGACACCGTATGTATAACCTGAGGTGGCGGCCGCATAAAACGAGGCGGCCCAAATCCAGGTGGCGGTCATACTGGCGGCACCCATACCAAAGCCGATGCGTTGGTTAGACACCATAAAGGCATCGGTGTCTTCTTGGTCTTTTTTAATAAAGGTGGTTAAAAAATAGGTGCCGCCGTAAAAAGCCGCCAACAACAGCAATACCGTTGTTGTAGAGAGTTGATAGAGTTCCAAGGATGTCTCCATGAAATGATCGATACGCAAGCCAAGGCTCATGTTCAAGCTAAGGCTTAGGCAAACGTTCGAATAAATGAACAGAAAAACGTCCAGCTACAGTGGCGGATTAGGCAACTGCAGTGACATAAATGTGGCGTAAGTAAAGACGACCAGGCTTGCGACAACGGACGCGAAAAAACGCTAATAAAACGATATTAAAAATTAAAAGCTAGAGACGTTGGCGAGAGCCGGGTGATGTGTGGTCGACGACACAGACGGTCGTGACTTAGGGCAAAGCTTCAATGGCACCAAACATGGCGGGGACACCTCCTGTGACGGTATTCAATTTCATTCAATTATAAATACAAGCACTTAACTTAACCCCAAACTCAGGTTTTGTCCAGTTGACGCCAGAATCTGGCTTACTTCACTAGCCGACAAAGTCCCGTTTCGCTATAATTGCACACCCCCCAGATCCACCGAAATGCTGAGCGGGTGTGCGTGTGATTAATACCGCGCCACTGCGCCATAAACCTTGTTAACCAGGAGTAGTCATGCAAGCAAAAGTTGCCGTCATCATGGGCTCAAAAAGTGATTGGCCCACCATGGAAGGCGCCGCCGAAATTATGGATTTATTACAGGTGCCTTATGAAGTGGAAGTGGTGTCGGCGCACCGCACTCCCGACCGCCTAATGTCATTTAGCGCAGAGGCAGTAGGGCGCGGTTTTCAAGTGATTATTGCCGGCGCCGGTGGTGCGGCGCACTTACCTGGCATGGTAGCGTCTAAAACCCGCCTGCCGGTATTAGGAGTGCCGGTACAAAGCCGTGCCCTTAATGGCATGGACAGCTTGTTGTCTATCGCGCAAATGCCCAAAGGTGTGGCGGTGGGTACGCTGGCCATCGGTGAAGCGGGCGCCTTTAATGCGGGGTTATTAGCGTGCCAAATATTGGCCAATAACGACCCAGCACTGGCCGAGCGCCTAGAGGCGTTTCGCCAGCAACAAACCGACACCGTATTAGCCAATCCTGATCCGAGGGCACAAGCATGAGCCGTATTTGGGTACTGGGTGCCGGCCAATTAGGCCAAATGCTTAAGCATGCAGGCATGCCGCTTAATTTAGACGTACAACCGGTAGATATAGAATCAGAAGAAACGCTGCCTTTGTTGGCCCATGAGCAAGTGACCGCTGAGCGTGAGCAATGGCCGGATACCGCCGCGACTCGCCAACTGGCCAGCCACGGTGCTTTCGTTAACTTGCAGACTTTTCCACGATTAGCCGATCGCTTTACGCAAAAATCCCTGATTGATGAACTGGGCTTAGCCACAGCACCTTGGCAATTGGTGGAGTCCGATACCACGGCCGAGAGTTTGCACGAGCGCTTAGGCGAGCGGGTATTACTTAAGCAGCGCACCGGCGGGTACGACGGTCGTGGCCAACATTGGTTACGTGAGCCGGGCCGTGATGCGGTGCCAGAAGGCTGGCATCAAGTGTGCATCGCCGAGCAAGCCATCGACTTTGACGAAGAAATGTCGGTAGTGGGCATGCGCAGTGCGGATGGCCAGTGTTTCTTTTATCCACTGACCCTTAACTTGCACGTAGATGGCATCTTGTTGGGCTCGGTGGCACCATTGCCGCGCCTTGCACACTTGCAAGAAAAAGCCGAGCAGATGCTGGGCAAGCTAATGAATAACCTAGATTACGTGGGCGTCATGGCCATGGAGTGCTTCCGCTTAGGCGATACGCTGCTGGTTAATGAACTGGCACCGCGCGTACATAACAGCGGCCACTGGACCCAAGCTGGCGCCAATATCAGCCAGTTTGAAGCGCACTTACGTGCCGTGGCCAAGTTGCCCTTGGTACAACCCACCGTTAAAAACACCAGCGTGATGGTGAATTTAGTGGGTGTGGATTATCAAGATGCTTGGCTTACCGTACCCGGTGCCGAGCTGTATTGGTATGGCAAAGAGGTACGAGTGGGCCGCAAGGTCGGACACATTAACTTCTGCCTCGATAACCACGCCGACACCAAGGCGGCACTGGATCTGCTGCAAACCATGCTACCGGCCACTTACGTGGAAGTACTTAACTGGTTGCGCAGCCAGCTGGATTAATTTCCAACGTTAGTTGTTGCAACGCGCACAAAAAAGCCCTGAACAGTCATGCTGCTCGGGGCTTTTTTTATTGCGATAAAGTGGACGGATAATTTTTGCTTGGCGTTATATTTTCACGCCTAACGATACTTTCTCTTCTTGAAGGTAAGCAATGCTTAAGGCGCCACAGGCCACCACTAAAAATATCACCATAGCAATGTTCGCAAAACGAAGTAGTTGGGTATGACTCATAATGTGCACTCCAGATGCTTGTTATGGGTTATCCTATGCCTGCCTGACTAATGAGTCAACAATAAACACTAAAGCAAAATAGTTTTTTGCTTTGACTTAGATCATAAGAAATAGTGATAGGCGGTAAGGTTTTAGCTAAGCAAGACACTGCCCGTATCTCGCCCTTTGCTTTGTCATTTGTAGGCGAACACTTGTTCTCGCATTTCGCCGAAGGCGAAACGGGTTAAATCAAAAGCGAGATCCTGATGTGCATCAGGATGACGGCTTAAAAACAAACACCGTCCTAGGCCGTCATACCGGATTTACTCCGGTATCTGCTCTCGGTACTAAAACTTAAAACGAGATCCTGAATCGAGTTCAGGAAGACGGCATAAATAATGACACAGTCCTTAGCTTTGGTATTTGTAGGCGAACACTTGTTCTCGCATTTCGCCGCAGGCGGAACGGGTTAAATCTAAAACGAGATCCTTAATCGAGTTCAGGAAGACGGCATAGAGCTAAAAACCGACCATTGCCGTCTTATCGAGCTTGTCCCGATATCTGCACTATAGGTCTAAAGCTCTTCCCGCTTCTAGCTCACAGCTACTCATCCTGTGGCTGTTTCACTTGGCTCTAACTTGCTATGCTGAAGTTTCACTCTTTGAACTCGGAAGTGGTCTCATGGTGGCAACTAGGGCAACGCTATGGCTGGCTCGTTATAAGAAGCTGAGTTGGCTGATCTTGGTACTGATGCTGCTGGCATTTTGGCTGTGGCGCGGTGAGCTGTATCAAGCACAAAGCCAAGCCCCAGATGAGCAAAGGGCACTACAGCAAACAACGGCCAAGCTGTTTTTTGTTGAGGCTAGTGACTTTAAGGCCGAGCCTTATCAGGCAGAGGTATTGTTACAAGGCAAACTGGCGCCTATTCATAGCGTTAACCTGCGCGCTCAAGTCAGCGGTACTGTGCTCACTCGGCCCGAGTTAGGGCAAAGGGTGGCAAAAAATGACGCATTAATTACCGTCAGTGATGATGGGCGACGGGTGCAACTGGAGCAGGCCCAAGCAGATTTGGCATTGCGCCAAGCGCAGGTGAGTGCCGGCGCTCGCCTGCGCGCCAAGCAACACATCTCAGAAACCGATTATCTCTCTTTAAAGGCCGCAGCGGTCAGCGCTAAAGCCGCAGTGGCCAACGCTAAGTTGGCGGTGAGCCACAGTGAAATAGTCGCCCCCTTTGCCGGCCAAGTGGATAGTTTGCCCGTAGAGCAGGGCGGATTTGTGCAAGTGGGCGATGAGCTACTGACCTTAGTCGATGTGTCTCGGCTTAAGTTAACGGCCCATGTGCCGCAACAAGCGGTGCTAAAGCTTAACACCGGGTTGCCGGTGCGTGCCGTATTACTCGATGGCCGTGAGCTTAACGGCAAACTGGACTTTATTGCCCAAGCCGCCGATGACCAAACCCGCAGCTTTGCCCTTGAGGCCAAATTAGATAATCCACACGGTTGGCGAGTCGCGGGTGCTAGCGTGGGCCTGCATATTCAACTGCCTAAACAAGATGCCATTCGTTTATCCCCAGCATTATTGGCGTTGAACAAGCAAAGCCAATTGGGAGTGTATCTGCTTGATGAGCAAGATCGCATGCAATGGCAGCAGGTCACGTTACTGAGCATCACCACTGAACAAGCTTGGGTAAGTGGCTTGCCAAGCTCGGTGCGGCTCGTAACCCGCGGCGCTGACTTTGTAGCAGCCGGCACTGTGGTTAATGTGCGTATGGCGGAGTCTGCATTGCCTGAAGCTAAGCCGATTGAAACCAAGCCGACTGAGATTAAGCCAGCTGAGACTATCCCCCTCGAACAGTCGGGCGAGCCTGCACTATCCGAATTCAAGCCAGCGGAGCCTCGGCCATGAGGGGCCTAATTGCAGCGGCGGTGCAGCGCAGTCGCGCCACCTTAATGGCCTTTATCTTTTTATTGCTGGGCGGCCTAGGCGCTTATCAAGCCATTCCTAAAGAAGCCAACCCAGACGTCACCATCCCCATGATGTATGTGTCTTTGTCATTAGAGGGCATTAGCCCCGAAGATGCCGAGCGCTTACTAGTGCGACCCATAGAGCAAGAACTGCGCACGCTGGCGGGGGTAAAAAAAATGAGCTCCACTGCCAGTGAAGGCCACGCTTCTGTGATGTTGGAATTTGATGCGGGCTTTGATCCTAAACTCGCGTTGCAAGATGTACGGGAGAAAGTCGATGCCACGCGCAGTAAATTACCTCAAGAAGCGGATGAGCCCCAAGTACATGAAATCAACGTGTCCTTGTTTCCGGTGTTATCCGTGGCCTTGTCGGGCCCTATATCTGAAACCGAATTGGTGATGATAGCGCGCCGCCTCAAAGATGAGATTGAAGGCATAGGTGAAGTGTTAGAAGTGGACATTGGCGGTGACCGAGAAGACGTGCTGGAGATCATCGTCGACCCGCAAGTGCTGGATACCTACGGCATTGATTACAATGAACTGTTTAATTTGGTCTCAAGCAATAACCGTTTAGTAGCCGCCGGCAGTTTAGACACGGGTGCTGGGCGCATGGCCATTAAAGTGCCGGGCATTATCGAAAATCTTGACGATGTGTTGGGCATGCCCATCAAAGTGCATGGCGATCGGGTGGTCACTTTTGGTGATGTGGCCATGTTGCGGCGCACGTTTAAAGATCCCGCCGGCTTTGCGCGCATTAATGACCAGCCGGGCTTAGTGCTGGAAGTCAGTAAACGGGCCGGTGCCAATATTATCGACACCATAGAACAAGTGAAGCAGCTGCTGGCACAAGCTCAGCCCTTGTTGCCAGAGGGCGTAGCAATTAACTACATCATGGATCAGTCCATGCAAGTGGAAACCATGCTCTCGGACTTACTTAACAACGTAGTCACCGCCGTGGTGTTGGTGTTGATTTTAATCTTGCTGGCCATGGGCATGCGCTCGGCGCTGATGGTTGGACTCACCATACCGGGCGCCTTCTTGTCCGGTATTCTGGTGATCTGGGCCATTGGTTTTACTATGAATATTATCGTGTTGTTTGGGCTGATTTTGGTGGCCGGCATGTTGGTGGATGGCGCCATTGTGGTCAGTGAGTTGGCCGACCGACATTTGCACGAGGGTCAAGCGCCTAAGCAAGCGTGGATCAATGCGGCGCACCGCATGAGCTGGCCGGTTATCTCCTCCACCGCTACTACGCTTGCGGTATTTGTGCCGCTGCTATTTTGGCCCGGTGTGGTGGGAGAGTTTATGAAGTACCTGCCCGCTACCGTGATTATCTGCTTGCTGGCCTCATTGGCGATGGCGCTGATATTTCTGCCTACCATGGGCGGGCTTGCCAAGGCGCGCCAGCCTAAAGTCGCCATCAGCATGCCGGGCCTAGCCAGTTATAGGAGGCTGTTGGCTTGGTTATTACAACGCCCAGCAACCAGTTTGATCACCACCTTAATCTTGGTGGTGATTGTCTATGCAGGATATGCCCGCTTTAATCATGGGGTGGAGTTTTTCCCTAACATAGAGCCGGACAGCGCGCAGCTACAAGTGCGGGCGCGGGGCGATTTATCCGTCTATGAAAAAGATGCCTTATTGCAGCAAGTGGAGGAGAGGCTACAAGGTCTCACCGAGGTTAAAGCCTTGTATGCCCGCAGCTTTGCCATGGCGGATAGCCAAATGGGCAGTGATGTGATCGGCGTGCTGCAGTTTCAATTTGTAGACTGGTATCAACGCAGACCTGCCACCGACATTAAAGACACCATGCTGGCGCTCACCGAGGACATACCCGGCATTATTTTAGATTTTCGTCAGCAGCAAATGGGCCCCAGTAGCGGCAAACCGGTAGAGCTACGCTTGAGTGGACTTAATGAAACCCTGCTCAATCAGGCCACCGATACCCTTCGCCAAGCCATGAATGAGCTGGGCGGTTTTATTGATGTGGAAGACGACCGCAGTTTGCCGGGCATTGAATGGCGCTTAACCGTGGATCGCGAAGCGGCGGCGCGCTTAGGTGCCGATGTGCTCAGTGTTGGTAATGCGGTGCAATTGGTTACCAATGGCTTAAATTTGGCCACCTATCGGCCAGAAGACGCCAACGACGAAGTGGATATTCGGGTGCGCTTGCCTGCTAATTTTCGCTCACTCGATCACCTGTCGCGGCTCACGCTTAATACGGCCCGTGGCCAAGTGCCCTTAAGCCACTTTGTGACACTGGCGCCGGCACCCAAAGTTGGGACTCTGCATCGCGTCGACGGTAAACGTACCATCACCTTACAAGCGGACATTGAACAAGGCTTTCGTCTTGATGAACGTTTGAGCGCGCTGCGTGGCCAAGTCACAGCCCTGCCCGAGGGGGTGACTTTAGTGGTGGCCGGAGAAGATGCGGATCAAAAAGAAGCAGGGCAGTTTTTAATCGCCGCCTTTGGCGTGGCCATCTTTATGATGACGCTGATTTTAGTGACGCAATTTAACAGCCTGTATCAAACCGGCTTGGTGTTATCGGCCATCGTGTTCTCGACCGCAGGCGTTTTGCTGGGCTTACTGCTTAACGGCCAATCCTTTGGCATTGTGATGGTGGGCATGGGCATTATTGCCTTAGCCGGCATAGTGGTGAACAACAATATTGTGCTGATAGATACCTTTAATCAATTGCGCGCCGATGGGATGGAACCCGTTGCAGCGGCACTTGAAACCGGTTGTTTGCGCCTGCGGCCGGTGCTGCTTACCGCCATTACCACAGTGTTGGGTTTAATGCCCATGGTACTGGGTGTAAACGTGGATTTATTGGGGCCAGGCTTAGGCATAGGCGCACCGTCTACTCAGTGGTGGACGCAGCTGTCCAGTGCCATTGCCGGCGGCTTGGTGTTTGCCACTTTGCTCACTTTACTGCTCACCCCCTGCATGCTGGTACTGCGGCCGGGGCGAGTGGCCAAGAGTGAAGGGTAAAGGGTAAAACACCGCACCCACGGATGCGGTGTTTTTCTGGCAATGATGCTTTGCCGTCATCCTGACGAACGTCAGGATCTTGGTGAGATTAGAAGGTTCTCTGCACAAAGATGCTGAATCAAGTTCAGCATGACGACCTAACATCGCGTTCTGACCATATCCAAGACTTAACAACCTAATATTTGCCACGGAATCTACAGAACCTACAGAAAAATTAACATCAACAATAAACAACTGCTTGATAAGTGCTTATATACATAACGCCTTTTAAGCTTTGCTCTTCGTCAGTGGGTTCCGTGTATTCCGTGGCGAGAAAGTCTTTTTAGTTTGGTGTTTGTTTTACTTTCCGCTTAATACTGTGTCTACCCAAACACCGCCAATTGCTCGCGATAGGGCGTTAAATCGCCGATGTGCTCGGCTACCCACTCTGGGTTGTAGTAAGTGTCTAGGTAACGCTCGCCGCCGTCGCACATTAAGGTCACCAGCGACCCTTGCTCGCCGTTTTGCTGCATGCGCTTAGCCAGCTGCAACACGCCCCACAAGTTAGTGCCGGTTGAGCCACCAGCCTTACGGCCTAGAATATGCTCCAGCCAATGAATGGTGGCGATGCTGGCGGCATCTGGCACCTTGATCATTTCATCAATCACTTCTGGCAAAAATGAGGCTTCTACTCTGGGCCTGCCTATGCCTTCAATACGGCCACCGGCTTGACTAATCAGGCTGGTATCACCGCTTTGATAACTGTCGTAAAACACCGAGTTTTCGGGATCCACCACCACTAATTTGGTATCCAACCCCAAATAGCGGGTATAACGGCCCAGCGTGGCCGAGGTGCCGCCGGTGCCGGCGCTCATCACAATAGCGTGGGGAATAGGGTGCGGCTCTTGGGCCAGTTGGTGAAAGATGCTCTCAGCAATATTGTTGTTGCCCCGCCAGTCGGTGGCGCGCTCAGCAAAGGTAAATTGATCCATATAATGGCCATTATATTCCAGCGCTAACCGCTCGGCCTCGGCGTAAACTTGCGATCCGTGATCCACAAAATGACAGTGGCCACCGAGGCGCTTAACTTGCTCTACTTTTTTGCAGGTAGTGTGGCGGGGCATAACAGCGGTAAAGGTTAAGCCCAACAGTTTAGCAAAATAGGCTTCCGACACGGCAGTGCTGCCCGATGAGGCTTCCACCACATGGGTGCCTTGCTCGACTTTTCCGCTGCAAATGGCGTGCAAAAATAAAGAGCGCGCCAATCGATGCTTGAGGCTGCCGGTAGGGTGAGTACTTTCGTCTTTTAAGTAAATATCTATGCCATGCAGGCTGGGAATATCCAGCCGATACAGGTGGGTATCTGAGGTGCGCAGCTGATCGCTGGATAAGATTTTAAGGGCGGTGCGAGTCCAATTGTTCATGGCAGAGTCCGAGGCTAGTAATGGGAAAGCATGAGCAAAATTATATCCTCAATATCGGCAGTAATTTTTACTATTTTTCCGTAATCGGGGCTATGAGCAGTAAATTACGCTCTTTATGAGGCATTTAAGTCGTCCGTTATATCAGCTGTAGAACCGCGGCCGTCAGTGAAAGATCAACATCTTCTTTGCCACGGAATCCACAAAACCCACGGAAAAATAGAGATAAGATCGAAAAGTGGCAAATTATTCAGGGGTAAGACCTTAACCCTATACACTCGCTGTCGCGTTAAGCATTTGCTAGAGCCATAAAAAAAGCACCCAGTCGCGAGAATGGGTGCTTTTTGCTTTTTGCTTTCAAATTTTAGCGTTCGCTTTTCTAACTGACGCGGGCTTAAAGCGCTGCTTTAACGACGGGCTTAGGATAAACAGTGCGACCTTCTTTAATGGTTTCTAGCACTTTGATCTCTCGGATCTCGGCCATCGGCACTTTAAGGGGATTTTTATCCAAAATAACTAAGTCTGCTAGCAAGCCGGCTTTGAGTTTACCTTTGCGTTCTTCTTCAAAAATTTGATAGGCGGGGCCCGTGGTTAAGCCTTGCAAGGCAGTATAGGCATCTGCGCGTTCAGTGTCACCTAACACCACGCCGTCGCGGGTTTCTCGCGCCATGGCAGACCACAGCACAAACAGCGGATCGAGCGGCGTCACGTTAAAGTCGGTGTGGTTTGAGGTCACTAAGCCTTTGGCCTTAGCTGACATCAAAGGGCTGATAAAACTGGCTTTTGCTAAGCCGACGTTAGCAATGTGCACATCACCCCAAAAGTACGCGTGGTTGGTAAAATACGAAGGCGCTATGCCTAAGCGCACATAATCCTCTAGCTGCTCAGGGCGCTGAAACTGGGAATGTATCACTACCGTTCGTGCATCATCAGCAGCAGTAACGCCGGCGGCATCCACGGCCTTAATGGCTTCATCGATAGTGGCATCGCCATTGGCGTGAATAAAGACTTGAATCTTATTGTCTACCGCGGTTTTTACTATGTCGGCAAAGCTTTGATAAGGCAGGGTGGTTTGGCCGCGCCAGTCTGGCTCGCCGTTAGGACCCCCGGTGAGATAAGGCACACTCATATAGGCGGTTTTACCCTGGGGTGAGCCGTCTTGGGTAATTTTAAGGCCTTGTAACTTAACGCCATTTTGATAACTGCCAAGTGTGTACTTAGGGTTATTTAGCCAAGTTTCCAGCTCGGTAAAGCTGAGCAAAGAGGCGATATCCAGATACACCCGTTCTTGTGCCGCCGCCTTTATTAAAAAGTCCGCATCGGCCAGATGACTAAAGCCTTCTTGGGCATGGGTATACCCTTGGCTGGCATACATTTGCTGGGCTGAGTCCATAAGCGCCAATTGCTCCGCTTCACTGGCTTTGGGCAAATTACTAAACACCGGCAGATAGGCGGTTTCCATTAACAAACCCGCCGGCTCATTGCTGTCTGGCAGGCGGGCAATAATGCCGCCCTCGGGCGTTTTAGTGTCGGCGTCAATCTTGGCCCACGCCAAGGCTTGGGAATTCAGCACGGCGCCGTGGCCAGAGACGTGGATCAGCAACACTTTATGATTGGGGAAGCGCGTGTCTAAGTCTAACTTAGTGAGATGGCGCTGCTCGGTTAACCCCATCTGGTCATAACCCCAGCCAATTAGCCACTCACCTTCTGGAATTTGGCGCTGTTCTTGAAACGCTGCCAGCTCATCGAGCAAGCTGTTTAAGTCGGTTACTTTACCTACCGGTGGGCTCGCCACATTCACTTGGTTGACCATGTTCAGCGCAAACATAAAATGGCCATGGGCGTCGATAAAACCGGGTAACAGAGTGCTACCTGATAAGTCGATGATTTGAGTGTCTGGGCCTTTTAATGTTTCAAGCGCCAGCCGGGTGCCGGTTTGTTGTATGTTACCGGCGCGCACCGCGAGGGCTTCTACGTAGTTTGCTTGCTCGCCGTCCATGGTGAGAATGTCACCATTGGTATATAAGATGTCCGCATAGGGCTGAGTGCTATGAGTGTCTGCGGGGGTGATGGAGTCTGCAAGGCTAAAGGCGTCAAGGTTGGGCGGCGTTGCCGCCACTGGCACGCCCGCCAATGCAGAGCTTGCAGCACTGAGTAACAAGCCACTGCACAATATATTCAGCGATAGGCTCAGTAAGGTACGAGGGTGAGATTTAGGTGCAAGAGCCAAAGCTGAAGTCCGCGTCATATCAGATCCTTTGATATTAGAGAGAAAAATAACGTCATGTGAGCGCAGGCATAGGGAGCCAGCGGCGCAATAAAGTGAAATGATTAAGCTAATGCGCTTTATAAGACGGTGCAAGTATTACCTGCTTAACACCTTATTTCAGCCTTGGTTTTTAAATACTCGCCTGGTGGGCTGCCGAGCAAGGCTTTAAAGGCGGCAATAAAGGCCGATAAGCTGTCGTAGCCACAAGCCAAGGCGACATCGGTAATGCGTTCACCGGACTCTAATAAAGGCAAAGCCGCCAACAGCCGACTGCGCTGGCGCCATTGGCGAAAGCTCATGCCGGTATCGCGTTTAAAGGCACGGCTCAGTGTTTTATCGCTCACGCCCAATTGCGCACTAAAATGCGCCAATGGCTGGCGACAATCCGCATGATCCGCTAAATAACGACACAGCTCGGTTAAGCGCGCATCCACCGGCCACGGCAACATTAAATCACTGGGCTGAGCTTGGGCTAAGCGGTCCAGTAATACCGCCACTAAGCGACCTTCGGCGCCGTGCTCGTCGTACTCCACGGGCAACAGACTAAACGCCACAATCAACTCTCTTAACAGCGGGTCAATCTCCAGCACTTGGCAGTGCTGCTGGCCTAAGCTGTCGGCGGCAATATACAGGCTGCGGATAACAGTATGTGGTGAGCAATGCACGCCATGTTCAATGCCGGGCGGTATCATAATGGCCCGCGTGGGCGGGGCCACAAACTGACCGGTTGGCGTGTTCACCGTTATCACGCCCTTTAGTGCATAAGATAACTGGGCCCACGGATGGCGATGGGGCGTGGCAATGGCATGGTTTGGTAAAGACACCACTTGGCCCAGCACCGGGCGGGGCAGGGTAGTTAAGGCGTTCAGTTGACTGAGTAACTGTTGTTGAGGTGTGAGATGTGTGTTCATGGCCAGATAATGCAGAACCGGCCGTCGATTAACAATAGCGCCAGCTCAACAAGTGGCCGTGGATAGTATTTTTAGTCTGTTGCCAAACCAGATCCTGACGTGCGTCAGGAAGACGGCATAAACCCATAAGACACACTTCCGTCATACTGGGCTTGCCCCAGTATCTGCTCTAGTTACTAAAACCCGCTCCTAACGTTCCTCAGGAACACAGCTGATCTTTAAGCCACACACTAAGCGTTTCGCTATGATTGTCTCTTTAACGACACTAGTGGACCTAATGGCGATAAACCGCGAGGTGGTTTTAGGGTAGAGTGCGGCATCTGTTGAGAGGAGAACCCCATGTTTGGCTACTTACGCCTGCTGTTTGATAATTTTACGCTGATCTTGTTAGCCGTAGTGGCCACCGCCACTTTGTTGCCTGCCCAAGGTCAAGGCGCGGTATTTTTTGATGGCTTAACTGTGGCGGCCATTGCGTTATTGTTTTTTATGCACGGGGCCAAGTTATCTCGCCAAGCCATTATTGCGGGCATGATGCACTGGCGACTGCACACCTTGGTTTTTGCCTGTACCTTTTTGATGTTTCCAATTATTGGCTTGCTGGCGAAACCTATGCTGCTTCCCCTAGTGGGCGACAAGCTTTATATGGGCATACTGTTTTTATGCGTTTTGCCCGGCACCGTGCAATCGGCTATTGCGTTTACTTCGCTGGCCGGGGGCAATGTGCCCGCCGCCGTGTGCAGTGCCTCTGCCTCTAGTATTATTGGCATTCTACTAACCCCGCTGTTGGTGGCGCTATTAATGCAAGTTGATGCCTCAGAGGGGGCGTCTCCTTTACGCTCTATCGGCTCCATTAGCATGCAGCTGTTACTGCCCTTTGTGCTCGGCCATGCCATGCGGCCCATTATTGGTGACTGGGTGGATAAACATAAAAAAAACCTAAGCCGCCTCGACCAAACTTCCATCTTGCTGGTGGTATACACAGCACTCAGCGCTTCTGTGGTAGAGGGGTTATGGAATACGGTCTTGCCTAAGACCTTGTTGGTACTCACGCTGGTGTGCTGTGTGTTATTAGCCGTGGTGTTGTTTTTAACGGCTTGGCTGGGGGAGCGCTGTGGCTTTAGCAGAGAAGATAGGATCACTATCGTATTTTGTGGCTCTAAAAAGAGCATGGCCACCGGTGTGCCCATGGCGCAGGTGTTGTTCGCTGGGCCTTTATTAGGGCCGGCGCTATTACCTTTAATTATTTTTCATCAAATTCAACTGATGGTGTGCGCGGTAATGGCGCAACATTATGCCCGCCAAGGAGAAGCGCTTAGAGCCACTGGCTAATGCCGACCACCATCAGTGGCAGGGCAAAGAATACTCCTCCGATATAGCCTGCCACATAAGCCTTGTTGCGCTGGGCCAAGGTGGCCAAAGTCTCGGCCATTACCAGCGGAATCTGGCGCAAGAACGGCAGCACATAAATAACGATAATCGCCAGCAAGTTAAACAACAGATGCACTAAGGCAATTTGCAGCGCCACCGTGGCTGTAGCGCCGCTGATGGCGGTGGCCGCCAGCAGTGCTGTGATGGTGGTGCCGATATTGCTGCCCAGTATGAAGGGGTAAACCTGCTTTAGGCTAAACACGCCGGTGCCGGCCAGTGGCACAATCAGTGAGGTGGTGGTGGAAGACGACTGCACCAGCACGGTGACCAGAGTACCCGACGCCATGCCCGATATAGGGCCGCGGCCCACGGCGGTATGCAGTATATCCATGGCACGGCCTACCATCAGGGTGCGCAGCACCTTACCAATCTGGGTTACCACTATCAGGATCAAACCGATGCCGACCAAAATCAAGGCTACGCCAGACCAGATGCCGGGCAGCCAGCCCACGCTGGCTTTCAGTATGTCGGAAGCAGGTGTAAGCAGCACCTTCATGAAGTTCATGCCGCTCATGCTGGCGCTGGCATCGCTGACCAGCAGGCCGGCAAGATACTCGGACGCAGTGGCAAGCGGACGGAACAGCAGCTCCAGCGGCAGCAATATGGCCACGGCCAGAATGTTGAAGTTGTCATGCACGATGGCGGCAGAAAAAGCCCGCTTGAACTCCTCGCCATTACGAATATGACCCAGGCTGACTAAGGTGCTGGTCAGGGAGGTGCCGATATTGGCACCCATGATCATGGGAATGGCGATGGAAATAGGCAGGCCGCCGGCAACCATACCAACAATAATGGAGGTGACTGTGCTGGAACTCTGGATAAGGGCCGTGGCCACTACCCCGACAATCAGCGCGATACCCGGGTTGGAAGCAAAGGCAAACAGCTCTTTGGCGTCACTGCCGGCGGCGGCCTTAAAGCCGGAGCCGATGGCGCCCACTGCGGCCAGCAGCATATAAATCAGGAATGATACCAGCAGCCAAGACAGCCAGTTAGACGGTGCGTTACTTTCTTTTGCAGAGCCGGGAAGGGCGGTGGTTTGAAAGCTCATCGTGCATCCTCATCTCAAAGTTGGCGCCACTATGCCCACTCTTTGTGACGGTTTTATTACAATGCGACAGTTTCATTACAGTTGCGCTTCGCTTGGGTCTTTTTGGGTCCAAATAGAGATACATTCGAGTCATAAATTCGCTGCTGACGGTTTTGTTAACCTTTTATACAACAACCCCAACTAACTATGTCAGCGATCTATGCAGTGGCTCTATAAAGGCAGAACTAAGGTTAGGCTCCACCGCCGCGCTGCAAGCACATCCATCGGGCTAGCCTACCTTGGCGTTACGCATGGCTTAGATCTTATCGAACACCCAGTAAATATTCGCCGCCAGTTGAACCGTGAGTGTCATTAATCCGCAGCCAGTAGGTGGAGCTGGTTGTTGGTTCGACTTTTACATCGCTACCACAGATCTGAGGTTATGAATTTGATATTAATATATCCGTAATTAATTTATGGTTATTTAGGAAATATTATAGAGTGATACGATTTTCTTATCTGTTTTGCTTGTTGTGATATAACGCGACTGTACAGCCATAATATAAGTGTGCTTGTTAGGTTTAGTTAGGTTTTAAGGAATTAATATTGTTAACAGCAGACAAATCCTGACGCTAAACTTTGATGTTAATGACGTGATAGTGCTTATGTAATAATGATCAATGCCGCTTTCGTCAATTTAATGACTCTTTATTTCAAATCTAAGTCATTGATTTTTATTATTTATTATATTTTTATTGTTGTTTTCTGTACGCGAGGTGCTTGTTAGTAGAGTTTTATTCTAGCCACGAAAGATAAAATTTATTAATTTTACTACTTGAACTGATTATCAAGCTGGGCTAGATATAAAAGGGCACGAAGCGAGAGACTCTTAATGTTCGTTTCAATTGCACTTTATAAAACAGTGTTCATATCGCAACTAGAGGAAAAGAACGATGAAAAACTTGAAATTTTCACCTTCAATCATAGCTGTTGTGTTGAGCTCCGTTTTAGCAGGCGGCAGCGCCTATGCAGCAGACCCCGCTGATGAGCATACCAGTATGATGGCGACCGATGTTGAGAACGCGGCCGAGCGTACCGGTGACAAACTCGATAATGCAGCCGATAAAGCAGGTAATGCCATCGAGAACACAGCGAACAAGGCGGGTAACGCCGTTGAAAATACTGCCGATAAAGCTGGCAACCTAGCTGAGCGGACCGGTGATAAGGCAGAGCGTGCTGCCGAAAAGACCGGTGATTTTATGGATGACAGCCTGATCACCACTAAAGTAAAAGCAGAATTGCTGGATCACGATGCCATTGATAGCGAAGACATTTCGGTAGAAACCGAAAAAGGCGTAGTGACCTTATCTGGCTTTGTCGCCAGCCAAGAGCAAATTAAACACGCAGTAACTGAGACCGGTAAAGTAGCAGGCGTAGTGTCAGTGAACGACAAGCTGAATGTAACAGACAATGCCGACCAGTCACTGAAAGAATATGCAGATGACGCCATGGTAACCAGTGCCGTTAAGGCCAAGTTTTTAGCTGATGATGTAGTACCCGGTCTGTCGGTATCGGTAGAAACTCAAGACGGTGTAGTGCAGCTTACCGGCGAAGTAGAAAACCAAGCCCAAGCCACCCAAGCTGAAAATGTAGCTAAAGGTGTGGATGGAGTAGTAAGCGTTAAAAATGACCTCACCATTAAGCAGTCATAACACAACATTTAGCGCTCCATGCTGACCTTACAGGGTCAACTAACATTACAGGCTTAACACTGCTCCCAAGTAAAATTGGGAGCCCAACAAAGAAAGTAGGACAAGTTATCGTCTGCTACATTTATAACTGAACAGACGACAGGCACTTCCACTCGAGTAAGGAGCAGTTTATGTTTCGTTGGGGAATTATATTTCTAGTGATAGCCCTCATCGCCGGTGCGCTAGGCTTTGGAGGCATGGCAGGTACGGCTGCATGGGCAGCAAAACTGGTCTTCGTAGTGGGTATTATCATATTCATTATCAGTTTGATCGCGGGTCGTCGTGGCGCACCCTGACCAATAACAGCCGCGCTTTAGTCTATGCCGCAGTGCTGTTAAACTAAGTTTTAACAGCACGCCGAAACACAATAAGTGGCATTAACGTAAGTGGCAGTAGATGTGACAAGAAATGTAACAACAGATAAACACACCGATAATAGCGAGACTCAGTCTCGCTATTATCGTAATGGGCCCAATCACAGTCACGGCGAGCTTATTGATTTTGTGCAAGTACGTCGCCAGTTTGATTTTCGCAGCATTGAAATTGGCCGTTGGGTAACCCGCCCCGAGCGTGAACGCGCCGCCGGATTATTTTATGATGCCCTGTGCGATTTGATGTTGATCTTACAAGGCCCAGAAGCGCTTATTTCATTACGCGGTAATCTTTCATTACAATATGGCATTGGCGGTCGCCCTGGCGTATCTGCCCATTACTACCCTGCCACCCGCACCTTTTCTCTCGCTAAAAATGCCGGCCCCGGCAGTATCGCCCATGAATGGTTTCATGCCTTTGATCACTACATCGCTGCTAAAAGTATCGCTCCTAGCAGTCTGAGCAGCGCCAATAATCGTGCCTTTGCCTCGCGGGCTTGGTTAGATAATGCCCCTACCATAAAGCACCCGATCAACAGCCTATTATTTGATTGCTTTAAGGCTATTCTGCTTGATGAAACGGGCAGCGAGCCCAGCCCTTTATTTATGGCGTCCGCCGCCGCTGACAGCCAACTTAACACCCTTTATTACAGCCAACCCGAAGAGCTGTGCGCCCGCGCCTTTGAAGCCTTCGTGCAAGATGCGATAATCAAAAACGGGTTTTTAGTGAAAGGCACTAAAGCCACCAAAGAAGCCGAGTTAGGTTTATATCCTCAAAGTGAGCAACGTCTGCGCATTAATGCCGCTTTCAGCCGTTATTTTCGTACTTTAGGCGCGGCACTGAGCCAGCAACCTTAATCATATTTTTGTTACCCGCATAAGGAACATCATGAGCGAATCTCAAGACGACAGCCGCGAGCAGATTAAAGCCGAGCGCCACCAGCAACGCCAGCAAAAAGTAAAAGAAGCGGTGGATGCCAAAGTGGCCGAGGCCCAAGAAGAGCGGGGCGTGCTGATGGTGATCACCGGCAACGGTAAAGGTAAAAGCACCGCCGGTTTTGGTACTGTAGCCCGCGCCGTGGGCCACGGTAAAAGTGCGGCCGTGGTGCAATTTATTAAAGGCGGTTGGGAATGCGGCGAGCGCAACTTGCTGCAAAAAGTCGGTGTGCCTTTTGTGGTGATGAACACCGGCTTTACCTGGGACACCCAAGACCGTGAAAAAGACATGCAAGCCTGTGAAGAAACCTGGGCGCCCGCCGAGAAGATGCTTAGCAATCCCAGTATCGATCTGGTGTTGCTGGATGAGTTAACTTACATGGTGGCTTACCATTATCTGGACTTAGAGCGGGTAATAACTGCACTGAAAAACCGCCCCCCACACCAGCACGTGATCATCACCGGCCGCAGCTGCCACCGCTCCCTGATTGAATTGGCCGATACTGTCAGCGAAATAGAGTCAGTAAAACATGCCTTCGATGCCGGCGTAAAAGCCCAAGTCGGGTTTGATTACTAACACAGAGCGAAAAGACATTTTTGCAACGGAAGAATGCGAAACCCGCAGAAAAATAGAGATCAAATCTGAAAAACATGGGATTGGTAAGCGGCAAGGCACAATTCATTACTTAGCCATATTGTTACCAATCTGATGCTTTGGCTTTTTCGACCTTATCTCAGCTTAATTTTTCCGCGCATTCCGTTGTAGATTACTTTTAATATTTTTTAAATTGTCACTTAAATTAAACATTTTAATTAATTTACTCCAAACTCTCTCTGCTGACCATATAACCTCTCAAACTGCGGCTGCGAAGCAGTCTGGCAGCCTTGACTTGTTATTTACGACGCAGATATTTGTTAAGTTCTTCGACTAGCTCAAGTGCTTCATTTTTTGTAAGGTAAGGCACTTTTATAGTTCTTGCCCAAAAGAAACTTTTGCCTGTTGTTGAGCTAACTTCTGAAAAAGGCATAGCCAACAACTTTCCACCTTGCCGACTAGGGATTGGAGTTAAAAACTCTACATCTCTATACAAAGTTTCACTGTCGGGCGTTTTTACTTCACTTTTTACTTTTGCAGCCGCTATTAAACCGCACCATTTGTGTGAAAAGAAAACAATATCCCCTACATGCACATGATGAACAAACCGTTTTGCATCTCCATACGCTTCAACACGACTGTTTTCCATCATTGACCAGATAGAGCTTTCATCCCAACTGCGATTTGTATCAAACAAAACACCTTTCACATCGCTTGGGTTTTTGTGAATATCATACGGAAGTGCAAAAAATTCAAAGTGTTTTTGTCCTGCAAGCTCGTAAACTCGATATGGTAAGAAATCAATGGATATACCATTTTTCTTCCAGTAATCCACAGACGATATTAATGATTCGTCAGCTGCACTACCAATAACCAGAAGGTGCTGATTGTTATTGATTTCCTTTGGTTCTAATTCATGCTCAAGGCTAAAAGCTTCTCTATGGGCTGAAACTAACGAAACGGTACTATTGCTATATTCTTCAAATTTTCTAGCTAACTTTTGATAAGTCCACTGACCTGCATCTTGCGCATATCTAAGCGCTTGATGGACTGCATCTTTACCGGCTGAGGCACGTTTAAGCTCAAATATAACTAACTCACCTCTTTCATTTAGTGCATATATATCAGCCTCTGCTTGCCATTGCCTTTCCTGAAATATAGGCATCAACTTAGCATCCTCAAATAACACATCTAAAATGCTATTTGCGATTAAGTTTTCTAAATCTTTTTCAAGTTTTCCGAAGCTAGAAAAATCCTTGAATTCAACGGGATCTAATTTTTGAAATACACCTGCTTTTTCTTCTATTTTATAGAGCATTTTTGCCTTTCCATGAGTATATAACGCCCGCAGCACGGGAAAATTTGTAGCGCAGCGGAAAATTTTTCCCTGTGCCTGCGTTTGTTATGCGCTGCTGCCATTTGGCAACCTAATTTCAAGCTGGCGATTGAATTCATCGGGTGTGATCACTTGGGTAGTAATATCTCTCAGATCACCAATATTCATTGTGTAAATATCTGGGTCTCGATGCAGATTAGCGAGAACCCTATATTCCCTTTGGTGGGAAAAGAAGCTTCGTTTTTGAAATCCATGCTTTTCTTTTGGTAACTCACCATTAAATGTCATCTCATCGAAATAATCGACCAGCCCCAACTTCCCATCAACATTTAATGATCTTACCTTCTCTTGGCATCGATTTATGAATTCTTGTGCGTTTAAAACCGCCACACAATAAGCACCTAAGCCATAACATGCTTCGTGTATTTCCAGCGTGCGTTTGAAGTCCTTAATCGTTTCTGCCGAAACAGTTTCATGTCCTTGGCTATTGAGGGAGTATATACAGAAGGCATTGTTTTCAAGAAGCTCGTTGCTATGAATCGCTATTGGAGATGCAATTTCGCTACTAGGAATTTCGTGACCACTTACTTCTAGCTTTATTTTATCTGGCTGATACCAAGCAACCACCCCTTCCATCTGGTCGCCTCTAAGTTCACCTGATTCATCTTTATGTTCCTTAAACATACGAATAGTCTGCATATAAAGATCGCCTTTTCTAAAGGCTTCTGCATGAAACTCTTCTGTAAATATTTTCACAAACGCATATATCATGCACGATCCCTATTTACGCATAACATTTTTAATACTGCGCATGCGCGTTTTCACTCATAGCGCTTGTAGCAAGTTTCACCATAAACTACTGATTACATATAACTTTAACTTGCTATGGCATCCTTACTAAATGATCAAAACACGCATGCTCGAATTGTCCGCGTTTAATACCGAGTATCAACGCTACCGATTTTTCAACGCATTGATTTATCTAGTTTTATTTTAAAATTCTATTGTAAACGCGCATGCTCACTGTACTTTTTGAGCACAGTCAGTCGCCTTAGTAAGCTTAATCGCGGCAAAGCAGACTACTGCTGAGGCCTTTTATTAAGTTTTTTACACTGAGAACAGAAACTAAAACTGAATTCAAATGAAGCTGGATCATTATAAGCAGTGAGTGGCTAAATGGAAGGTGATGATCGCTAACTGGCTGTCTTTAGAAGGTGAGGATGACAATACAAAAGATCACTTAGTGTGCAGCCTTAAGCACCGGAGTGGTTTGTTAACGTTACCAGCAGAAGACTCAGAAACTAATAAGAGGCGGCTGGGATAGCCTCAGCCGACCATCACATGACAAGGATGTCATGTGTTTGAGCGTCACAGGGATTGTGCTTGAGCGAGTCGGAGGAGGTTACCCAGTTGCCTCTGTGCTGATTGGCAAAAGTGTGATTATTTATTACTGGTAAGTAATGCTGCGGAACAAACGTGGATTTTGTCGTTGCAGGATCTTAAAGATTCAAGACTCCTTCAGCCACCGTCTTGGTGCTTGGTTTTGACCGTGTAGGTGGCCTTATTTTCGGTAATGAGAGCATGAACCACGGTTTTGCTTGGTGCTGTTTTTAAAAGCATCCAGCTTCGCTGGCCCGGCGAACAAGTTGCCGGCTACAAGTACGACATCTTTCGTGGCTGTCTCTTCGGTGAAGAGGACTTCGCCACGGTTTTGCTTGGTGTTGTTTTTAAAACCACCCAACTTCGCCGCGGTTTAGAATTTGGCGATCCACAGTAGTGATGATGACTGCACGCAGCTCCCTGATTGCCTTGGCCTTGTGTGCTGCTCCGGCGTTTGCCGAAAGCGTAAACCACGGCCCATCATACAGTGTCGCAAAAAAATCGATTCAGTTCGCGCAGCAGGCAAGCGCCATGCTTGCCTGCATAAAATGTGCGCAGTTATTTTAAGCGCGAGCGTGGTTTACAGGATCCTTACCTCATAGGTGCTGCGATCATTATCACCTTCATTATCTTCGTCATAGTCGGGGTACTGCTCCGGCTTGGTGCCGGTTTCGGCGAGCATGGCGGGATACTCGCGCCCCGGCTGTGGCTCTTTAGGTTTCTTGCGTGATTTGGACACCTGAAACACCCAATCGTCGCCAAAATCAAACCAATAGAACAGCTTCTTGCCTTTAGGTAACGGGAACAAGGATGCTAAGTCGGCATCTAGTGAGTTATGCTCATCGTCAAAATAGATACGCTCTGAGCCGAACTCTTGGCGAGAGATGAAAAACGCATACATGTGGTCGTTCTCAAAATCGACCGCGTCTTGAATGACGTCATGTAAATCATGCAACGACATGTTTTCTGCTACTTCTAGCTCACACGCCCACTCATTTTCTGCATAGATTCCCGAAACAAGCTTGATGGATAAGCTAATAATCATAAACGCCTCTGGTTTGGTTCACAGTAAATAAGCTAATAATAGCTGCTTGGCATAAAAGGCTAAAGGCTAGACCGGTGTTGATAAAAAAGCCCCAGCAAAAGATGCTAGGGCTTTAACGATTAGGCGGTTGTTGCCTGCAGACGATGGGTTTGCCAGCGTGACAATGCAATAACCAGTACCAACTGAGTGGCAATGGCTGCCAGCAGAATAAGCGGGCTTTCTGCCCAGCCAGCGACCAAAAAGCCAGCCAGTGCAATGCTGCCGTTAAGCAAGGCATAAGGCAACTGAGTACGGAAGTGCTCAAATTGATCACAGCCCGAGCCGGTAGACGACAGTATGGTGGTTTCTGAAATAGGCGAACAATGGTCACCAAACAGGCCGCCCGACAGCACGGCACCAATGCAAGCATATAGCGGCGCGTCTATGGCGATGGCGGTGGGGATCACCAAGGGAAACATAATGGCGAAAGTACCCCAAGATGAGCCGGTGGCAAAAGAAATAATCGCCGACAGCAAAAAGGCCACTGCGGGCACCAGCCAAGCAGGAAAGCCCGATTGTGCCTGTTCGGCAATATAAGCGGCGGCGCCTAAGTCTTTACCGACACTGCTTAAGGTCCATGCCAGTATCAGCACTATCGCCACCTGCATCATGTTGCTCATGCCTTTAAGGTAGACGGCAATACCGTCGGTCACTCGGCGCACCCCGTAAGCAGCCATTAAGATAATCAGCGTCATGGCCGCCATAAAATAGGCGGTGGAGAGTGCCGCGCGAAACACCGAGCCCGATACCTTTTCAAACGGAAAGCCCAGTGGCCCCAGCATGGCGGCTAACACGCCAGCCATGACCAACAGCGGCGCCCAGACAAAAGAAGCTTGTGCATTGTCGTGGTGAAACAGGGTTTGCTGTTCAATAGGGCCACTGGCAATGTCACCGCGCTCGGCGGCGCGTTCGGCATCGGCCATGGGGCCAAAGTCTAATTTCTTAAAGGCAATTAAAGGCACTATGGCCACCGCCAGTACTGCGTAAAACTGGAATGGAATAGCTGAAATAAAAGCTTCCCAGTCAGTTAACGGCAGCTCAAGGGCATTAAATTCCTTTTGTAGCAGGCCCATGATGTACACGCCCCAGCCGATAAAAGGCACCAAAATGGCCACCGGTGAAGCAGTTGAGTCGATAATAAAGGCTAGTTTTTGGCGTGATATTTTAAGTTTATCGAACAGTGGGCGAAATACCGGGCCCACAATTAAGGGCGTACCCAAATCGGAAAAGAAGATAATAATACCGCCCAGCCAGGCCGCAATTTGTGCACGAAATTTGGTGCTTACCCAGTGGGTGACCTTGCGCGCAAAGGCTTGGCCACCGCCAGACTGCTCCATTAATGCCACAAAGCCACCGATAAACACCAGCAACACCAATACGCCCGCGTTATAGCTGTCGGTCAGCTGTCCGACCAAATGGTCTTTGACCAAAATGCCAAAATTATCCAGCGGATGATGCCAATCGTTCAGCATGACCACGCCACTCGCCACACCGGCAAAAAGACCGATCACCACATTGCGGGTGCCAAGAGCGAGTAAAAGAGTGATCACGATGGGGATCAGTGAACTGATGTGGGTTGGTTCCATGTGGTTTTGCTTCCTGAACAGATGGACACTAACTGGCAAGGGCCAGACCGCGGGCTTAAAAAAGTAAACAGGCGCAGAACTGTAAAGAAGCAGAGCATGACGCGCAACCGGATCGTGAAATTTAATAATAAAATATGCAGAGTTGGAAAATATCTAAGCTTTAATGGACCTACATGGTGCACTATTTAACGATAATACAGGCTACTTTAGAATAGTTATGCAGTCAGATCTTAGTCATTTTGGCTAAAGTGGGCGTAAAGGCCATAACAGAAGCGATAGCAGACGAGTCCAGCCACGAGATAAAAGATAAATATGTAAATTTTTGCATAGTTAGTTTTTTAATTTAATTAAAAATTCACTTTCATTAAATAGGTAAGGGTATGATATAACTACAGTATCTAAAACCCTGTCGGAATGTCTTCATTGGAAAATCTTGAACATCTCTTCTTACTGGCTGGGATCTTGCTGTGTGTGAGTGTGCTGGCCACCTTATTGTCGGCGCGTTCCGGTATTCCTATCCTGCTTATCTTCTTGTTTGTTGGCATGTTAGCCGGTGAGAGTGGCCCTGGTGGCATTGAATTTGAAAGCTATACCTTGGCCTACAGCATAGGTAACTTGGCGTTGGCCATTATCTTGCTGGATGGCGGTATGCGTACCCGCATGGACACCTTTAGGGTGGGCCTAAAACCGGCGTTGAGCATGGCCACCTTAGGGGTGGTGGTGACCAGTGGCGTTACCGGTGTCATTGCGGTGTATATTCTCGACCTCAGCTGGTTACACGGCCTGTTGTTGGGGGCCATTGTGGGCTCAACGGACGCGGCGGCGGTGTTCTCTTTGCTCAGCGGCAGAGGCATGCACCTTAACCAACGCGTTGGCGCCTCGCTGGAAATTGAGTCGGGCACCAACGACCCCATGGCGATCTTTTTAACGTTGACCTTAATTGGCCTGATCACTGGCGACATGAATGGTATCGGCGAAACGCTATTATTTTTACTAAGCCAGTTTGGCATTGGTAGCGTGGCCGGTATTTTGGGCGGCATGCTGTTAGTGCAAATGATCAAACGCTTTGAATTAGCCCCCGGTTTGTACCCCATATTAGTGATGGGATTTGGTCTAACGTTATTCGCCTTTACGGCGCTATTAGAGGGCAGTGGCTTCTTGGCGGTGTATTTGGCCGGCTTAGTATTGGGTAACTCTCGCCTGCGAGACATGGAGTCGATTTTACCAGTGCTGGATGGCTTGGCATGGCTGAGCCAAATCGGCTTGTTCTTGGTGTTGGGTTTACTTATTTCGCCGGCGGATATGTGGGCCATGGCATTTCCGGCTATTTTGATCTCCTTGGCACTGATTTTTATTGCTCGGCCTTTTGCGGTGCTGGTGTCTTTGGTGCCGTTCTTTCGCTTTAATCGCCGAGAAATCGGCTTTATTTCTTGGGTGGGGTTACGCGGAGCCGTGCCGATTGTACTGGCCATATTTCCGCTGATGGCCGGTTTGCCCGAAGGCATGATGCTGTTTAACGTCGCCTTCTTTGTGGTCTTGGTGTCTTTGTTAGTACAAGGCTCCACCATTCCGCAAATGGCACGGCTATTAAGAGTGGAGGTGCCGCCGGAATTAGCGCCGCGTCGCCGCTCTATGCTGGGTATCTTCCAAGAAGACGACTTTGAAATGTTCCTCTATACGGTGAGCAGTGAGGCGATAGACGGCGTTGTGGTGCGCAACCTTACCTTTCCGCCTCATTGTCGAGTAGCAGCGGTATTTAGAGGCGAAAATCTGTTGCCTGCCTCTGGCAGCACGCGGCTCGCCATGGACGATGTGTTGTGCGTAATCGGGCGCAGCAATCACCTTAAAGTGCTGAACAATATGTTTGGTGGTGATCTGGACGCGGCCCGCAGCAAGGCTCGTGCCTTCTTTGGTGACTTTATTCTTGATGAAGACGCGCGTATGGGTGATATCGCACTTATGTATGGCGTAGATGTAGATAGCAGTGAAGAAAATTTGAACTTGGGTGAATTTATGCTCACGCACACCAATGGCCACCCGGTAGTGGGTGATAATTTTGTGCGCTACGAGATGATTTGGACCGTGGCCGACGTAGACGGCGATAAGGTGTTAAAAGTGGGCTTGCGTGAAGATGAAACCGATAAGGTTTAGGCTGTTAAAACGGCAGCTTGCAGTAAAAAATGGCTGATTGAGCGAGGCATAAATACCTGTAATCAGCCGACATTAAGGCTTTGCTAATGTTAGTCGGCTGTTTTTGCTAAGGTATCGAGCATTGGTTCAGTTAATGACGAGGTCGCCACAGCCTGACTGTATAAACTCGCCGCAGTTGGCGGGTTTTGGTCATATTGCTCATTTTGGCTAAATGCAGCACTTTCTCTAAAAGGTTCACCTTGATTAAGTGCTTCAGTAGGGAGCAGCTCATTTTGTGCCGTGGGCGTACTTTGCACTGTGCTTTGGCCATGTTCTTTTAACCCCGCTAAATCACCGCTGTTGGTCACCTGTACATAGCCGAGCGTTTGCAGCGCTTCTTGGGCGCGTTGGGCTTTAACTTGGTCGCGGTCATAGAGCTTAATCGGTGTGTTTTTATCCGGGAAGCGGGCACTCACGCCACGAGCAATATAGGTGTGTGGAATATGAATAGCTTCCACTAGGTGCTCAAGAGCATAGTCTTGCTGGCTGGCGACATCTACCCACACGGCTTCGTTGGCCAGTGACGAGCCGCTAAAGGCGATTGCCGATGTTAATGCCAATGTCCAAAACTTCATGAGTGCCTACCTTACATACCAGTGAGCGGTGAGTGTAAAGCAGAAGGGGGTTGGGTGGGGCGGCAAAAGGACGGCAACCGACAGAAGTCGGCACAACAAAAAATCCCCCGCAGTACGAGGGATTCTTTTGGTGCCAATTGGCGCACGTTCTACGCCAGTTCGGCAAACTTCACGTCATTTATGACAACACTTATTTACGACAATAGGTAAGACAAAATCTCGACTACTTGCTCAGGCTGGCGACAGGTCGCTTTAGCGGCTTCGTCCACTTCTTTAAGCGGATGATCCAGCTCAGAGTCATGCAAAGTAATAATAGACTTGCCTAAGGCTGACGCAAAACCTGCATCAAAAGCCGCATTCCACTGCTTGTACTGAGGCCCAAAACGCACCACTACAATGTCGGCTTCTTTAATTTGGGTAGAAGTACGAATGCTGTTAATGCCAGACGCTTTACGGTCACGCCAGAAGTTATCTTCTTCGCTACCTAAAATATTTACGCCTACCATGTCACTGGCATCGTGATTGGTTACCGCTGAGGTAAAGGTCACAGCCAAGCCTTTGGCTTTAGTACCTTCGATAATACGCTCACGCCAGTCACTGTGAATTTCACCTGACAGATACACGTTCCAGATTTTCTGCGTCATTATGTATTCCTTGTTGCTCACAAAAGTAATTAAAACTAAGTCCAGTTGTTAAATGTTAACGCATTATGAGCACAAGATCAGCCCCCAAGAAAGCGGTACGCCTTACGCGGTACGTCTTACGTTACAGACAAACACCGAAAGAGCCGTGAAGGGTGAAGAGGCCGACTGGAAGGCCATCCTCAAGCCAGCCCGCATATTCAGTCTCTGTTTCGCCTGTGATTTTGCATGTGCCTAATCTCAGGTTTTACTATTAAATATCCCTTTCAGATCTGATCCCTATTTTTCTGTGCTTCTCGTAAGTAAAGAGTCGTGTATTCCGTGGTAAAAATAGCTTTTGGTGCGATGTTTAAACCGTGAAGGGTGAAGCGTAAAGGGTGAAGGGGACGACATGGAGCAAAGGCCACTCCCAAACCAGCCCGCATATTCAGTCTCTGTTTCGCCGGTCACTTTTGCTTGGGTCTAATCTCAGTTCTTACCATCAAGATCTCAGTCAGATTTGCTCCCTATTTTTCCGTGTATTCCGTGGCAAAAATAGGTTTTGGTGCGGTGTTTAAACCGTGAAGGGTGAAGCGTAAAGGGTGAAGAGGACAACATGGAGCCAAAAAACATACCCAAACCAGTCAGCATATTCAGCCTCTTTCTTTGTCTTAACGGGCTTACTCACTGATCGGTGGCGGGCAATAACTTAAGCAGCTGTCCATTTGCTGCATCGGTTAACAGATAAATACCGCCGTCTTTCGCTGCTACTAAGGTGCGGATGCGCACATTTAGCTCGCCAAGTAACGCTTGCTCATTCACGATCTTTTGGCCGTTGAGTGTGAGCCGTACCAGTTTTTGCCCCGCCAAAGCGCCCACCAGTAATGAACCCTGCCAATGGGGAAATAATTCTCCGCGATAAAAAAGCATGCCAGAGGGCGCAATAGAAGGCACCCACACCCAAATCGGGTCTGCCATGCCTTTAAGATGCGTACCTTGGCCTATGCTACCGCCGCTGTATTCCCGACCATGGGTCACTAAGGGCCAGCCATAATTGGCTCCGGCTTTTATGATGTTCACTTCGTCACCGCCGCGCGGGCCGTGCTCGTGCACCCACAGCTCACCACTGGGTGGATGAATAGCGGCCCCTTGAATATTACGATGCCCATAGCTCCAAATTTCGGGCTTGGCGTGGGGAGTATTGATAAACGGATTATCAGTCGGCACAGTGCCTTCGTCATGCAAACGCAGGATTTTTCCCAGATGATTATCTAGCTGTTGTGCTTTATCTCGCGCGTGATAACGCTCGCCGGTGGTAATAAACAGATAACCTTGAGCGTCAAACACCATACGTGAACCAAAGTGGGCACTGCCTGTGGTTTTAGGTTGTTGTACAAAGATGACTTCTAGACTGCTTAAGTGGGTGTCAGTGAGCTTGGCCCGCGCCACGGCTGTGCCAGCACCGCCTTTGCCGGGCTGGCTGTAACTGAAATACAGCCAGCGGTTTTCTGCAAAATTAGGATGCAGGGCTAAATCCAGCAAGCCGCCTTGGCCAGCGCTCACCATCTTGGGCAGGCCGGCAATCAGGGTTCGGCTGCCATCGGTATTTAAGCGCAGCAAGCGACCACGGCGCTCGCCCACTAATAGCTCGCCACTGGGCAGTTCAACCAAGCCCCACGGGTGGTGCAGCCCTTGAGCCACCGTTTGTATTCGATATTCGGCAGCCAGCGGCGTGACCAGCAGACTTAGTAACAGCAGTAGCATACGCATTAGACTCTCCATGGGGCGGGCTAATAGTGGCTTAGTGTGCACTAATTATAGCGAGACGGATGGTGAAAGTTGGATTCAATACGGTCTTGTTGTGCGCGCCAACCTCTTTATAGTTTCTATAGACGATTAATATCAGAGAGTGTCTCTTCAATAAGTGTAAGGTGTTCAATTAGCGTCATGAAAGGCTCATCAGACAGGAGCTATAATTAGGTCACAGACCGCTAATTCATTAAAATTAAACTAAAAAATGTGATTCCGCCTTGAGGTGAAATTGGCGGTGCCTGGAGCGACGACTGAGCTCAACTATATTTATCAGGCTAACGCCTAACCTAATAAGATAGGAGCTGTAGATAATTTAGTGTGATTTTCGTACCAGTTTTTCAATAACTCCCTCTTTTGACAAGGAAGCGAAATAAACATCATTTTTAAGGGTGTAAAAACCGACGGTACCACTATATTGCCACTCATAAGAGTCTTCTATTAGCGCCTGCATGGAAATGCTATTTGCGTTTACCTCAAATAAGGCAAAGCCCGTTGGCGCTGTGGGATACATAAGCTCGGATTTTTTATCACCTAACTTGATTGCAGGGTGGGCTTCACGCACAAAAGCTTTCAAACCCTGTTTTTTAGCAGTCACCATTGCGTTTTCATTTATCACATATAGTACTCCCTTATTGAGGTGCGTTGTCGCGCTCACCACAAAGGATTTAATGGATTCAATATAGCTCACTTCATATGTGTAATATTGAATGTTTTTATTTAATATAATTGGCTGCTTGATAAGTTTATTTGTTTTTGGATCATAGATGGCTCCCATTAATTCTGCGTATGTTTCCCCCTCTACAAAACGTTGCCACACCAGCATAGTACGATCCGCAGAGGCGGCAATCATTGGCCACCAATCACGTTGGTTGTTTAGCGTGGTAATTTTTTTCGTATGTAATTTGTTACCGCTAGCGGTATAAGCGGTGACCCACACCTCTTTTCCTGAGCCCAAATTATCTACGCCACCGCCTTCTATCCAATCATCTGACCAGAAAATAACATGTTGTTCATTGGTAGAAGCCGTATGCCCTGAATGTCCGCCGTCTTTGACGGTCTGAGGGTATTGTTTTACGGGATGTCCTTGTTCATCAAAAATAGCAAAGCGTTGGGCGACCTGATTTTTTGCCTGATTACCATCTTCAAAGGTATACATGCGCATGCCGTTTTTGGTTTGACTTACACTGACAGGCTCCTGCGCTTCTGGAGCGGATATCAGCGTGCGTATGGCTTGGATAGCGGGGGTTTGTGCGTTTAACGTACTGGTATAAATATCATGATTCCAGTTTCCTTCTTTGGTTACCTCATCAGATGCCGCTGACCATATTAAATCGTAATGCCCATCTGCTCGCTTTGCGAGATTGATGCCGTGCATATAAGCTCTAACATCATCTGCTTGCTCAATAGATTGCTGTTCAGAAACTGTAGAAATACTTACCACCTTATAAGGGTTCGTCATCTCTGCCTGTGCAGCGCCTAAGATTGCTAGGGCTGTGAATGAGAAAACTGCACTGATTGAAAATTTCATCATAGTAATAAAACCCTTGTGTTGAATTTTACTCATTATGCGAGTGCATTTATCAAAGTAGTGCCTGATACAGCAAGCTTAACGCCATGCCAACTACAAGAAAGCGTGGCAGGGGAAATTTTCATTTTAACGGGCTGCTGTATTTTTACCTACGTTGTGCCCACCTACTTTGTAAACGTTAAGTAGTCCGCTTTAACAGCGATGGAAACAGGGCTTAACCTAATAATTTTTTGCAACGGAATCCACAGAAGAACACGGAACAATAAAGATAATTTCGGAAAGATATTTTATTTGTAAATTCTTAACTAAAGCAGAGCCCGACTGCCTTAGGTTTGCTGTTACCAATTAGAATTATTGATACTTTTCGAACTTCTCTCAGCTTAATTTTTCTGTGGGTTCCGTGGATTCCGTTGCGAGAGCTCCTTAGCTTTAAAGCAAGCTAGCCACAGAATCCACCACATAAGTTATGCAGCATTACTTAGCGAGTAAAGGTTCGAGCTGATTAGTCGTAGTAAGAGCAGCAGTAGTCCACCAGAGTGGTTACTTTTAAGTTAAAGCTTGCGTTGGCCGGTACTTCAAAGGACTCACCGCCTTTAATGGCCAGCCAAAGCTCTGAGCCTGGCAGTTGCACTTCCAGCTCGCCGGCCAAAATTTCCATCAGCTCGGCTGCTGCCGTGCTAAAGCTATATTCACCGGGCAGCATAATGCCTAAGGTTTTGCGGCTGCCATCAGCAAACTGAATCACGCGGCTGGTGACCTTGCCGCCGTCGTACACATTGGCCTGCTTAATTACGGTAACATTGCTAAATTGTGTCATGATACTTCCTAGTGAGAGATGAACAAAACAGGATTAAAGCCGAGGTTAACACCAAGGATAAAGAACAGCGTTATAGCACAGCTGTGGCGGCTTTAAACCGATTTTTAACGTAGACCCGTGGGTCTTAGTAGCAATATAGTTGGACTTGCGTGGCGCCACGAAAGAGAGCCGCTACTTCACGGGTCTGATGTGTATTGTGAAATGCGCGCTGAATTTTCTCGCATTTATATCGTTGAAAATTAACAAGCATCAAGGATGAACATGGAAAAACTAACAGAGGTGGTGAGTAAAACGCCGTTACTAACCGGCAGTTCAGTGGCCGCCAAACGCGCTGAAATTCGCAACTATTTTCACCACACCTTTAGCCAGTACGAAAGCCTGTTTGACTGTATTAACAGTGATGAAGCCTATTATGTACGTGCCGAGCCACTGCGCCACCCTTTGATCTTCTATTTTGGCCACACGGCCGTATTCTTTATCAACAAGCTATTACTGGGTAAATACCAACATCAGCGGGTGAACGAACGCTTAGAGTCCATGTTTGCCATTGGCGTGGATGAAATGTCCTGGGACGATCTTAATAGTGCCCACTACGACTGGCCAAGCCTAGCCGACACTCGCCACTATCGTAACCAAGTGCGCCACATTGTGGATGCGCTGATCACTGATATGCCCCTTAGCTTGCCCATTACCCAAGACTCACCGGCTTGGCTTATTTTAATGGGCATTGAGCACGAGCGCATTCACCTGGAAACCTCGTCGGTGATTATGCGCATGTTGCCCCTTAAATATCTGGACGCGCACCCTCAGTGGGCGGCGTGTAGCCAAGCGGGCGTGGCACCCACAAATAGTTTGTTACCGATAGCGGGGCAGACGGTCACGCTGGGCAAGCCCAGTTCGGTCGCCACTTATGGCTGGGACAATGAATACGGCCAAAAGACCGTGGACGTGGCGCCCTTTAAAGTGGCGAAATTTCTGGTGTCTAATGGTGAGTTCTTAGACTTTGTGCAGGCGGGCGGCTACCAAGACGCTAAGTGGTGGACGAGCGAGGGGCAAGGTTGGCTAGAATTTACCGGTGCCATCATGCCGCGTTTTTGGCGTTATCAGCACGGCGAATATCTGCAGCGCAATTTATTGCAAGAAATGCCGCTGCCGCTGGATTGGCCGGTAGAGGTGAATTACCTCGAAGCCAAGGCCTTTTGTAACTGGAAAGCGAATCAGACCGGCCGCCATATCCGTTTACCTACCGAAGCCGAATGGACGGTGCTGCGCAATCAGCTCGACACGGATCAACCCCATTGGAGCCAAGCGCCTGGCAATCTTAACCTCGAGCATTATGCCTCCTCTTGCCCAGTTAACCGCTTTGAACACCAAGGCCTGTGCGATATCGTCGGCAATGTGTGGCAATGGACCGAATCCGCCATCGATGGTTTTCCCGGCTTTGAAGTGCATCCTTTATATGATGACTTCTCCACGCCTACCTTCGATGGCCAACACAATTTATTTAAAGGCGGCTCTTGGGCATCGACCGGTAACGAAGCCTCTCGTTACGCGCGTTATGCCTTTCGTCGTCACTTTTTTCAACATGCGGGCTTTAGATACCTAGAGTCCGACAGCGCTGAGGTGCCAGTGGAACCGGTTAATACTTACGAAACAGACGAACTTGTCGCCCAATACTTAGAGTTTCACTACGGTGACACTTACTTTAATGTGCCCAATTACCCTCAAGCTTGTGTGCAGGCTTTGCTTAAGCACACCCCTGAGTTAAAACACGCAAGGGCGCTGGACTTAGGTTGCTCCGTGGGTCGCGCCAGTTTTGAGCTGGCATGCCACTTTGATCACGTAGATGGCATCGACTTTTCGGCACGTTTTATTCAGCACGGCTTTCAGTTAAAAGAAACCGGCCACACCCGCTTTGCTATTCCGACCGAAGGCGAGCTAGTCGAGTTTAAAGAGGTCAGTTTAAGTGATTTAGGCTACAGCGAGCTGGCTGATAAAATTGACTTTGTACAAGGCGATGCCTGTAACTTAAAGGCACGTTTTAGCGATTATGATCTGATATTTTGCGGCAATTTGATCGACCGTTTATACGATCCGAGCTTGTTCTTAAATCACATTCATGAACGCTTAACCGCTGGCGGTTACTTGGTGTTAACCTCACCTTACACTTGGCTTGAGCAATACACGCCGAAAGACAAATGGCTGGGCGGCATTAAGGTGAATGGCGAAAATGTTACTACCCTAGACGGCTTAAGACGTTTATTAGGCGAGCGCTTTAACCTAGTGGCGCAACAAGACGTGCCGTTTGTGATCCGCGAAACCCGCCGCAAATATCAACATACCCTAGCCGATATGACGGTGTGGCAGTTGAAGTAACGGCAGAAGCAATAGCCGTTAGCGGTCAGCTTTCAGTCTAAAACAGCGCTGCGGGTAAAGACCAAACAGTCTTTACCCGCGGCGTTTTTAATTATGACGTTGTTGTCATTAAACCAACACCGCCTCCAGTTCGGCTAGCCAGTCATCCACCGAAATAGCGAGCTGGCCGGTGATCTCTAGTTGCCGATTTTCAAAGATGTCCTGCTCTGGATATTGCGCCTGCCACTGGTCGATCACCGCATCGCGGTGCACCAGCAGCGCTTCTATATGGGGGCGGAATAACACCAGCATGTTGCTCAGCCAAATATTCACCGGCCAAGACGGATTAGCATGATCGATAACAAAATTATCCAGCATGGAGATTACCGCTGCTGCCGGATACCAGCTTTCATCGGTCACCCAGCGATTACAGGCGAACAGGCTTGAGGGGTATCCCCAAGCGTCCATAGCAATGGCAACCAGATGGGCAATCGCCTGATCTCCTTGGGGCCAAGGCTCACTGGCTTGTGGGTAATTCCGCATACAGAGTTCGGCGGGAATGGCGGGCGCACGCAAAAAGGTGTGGAAGTGGCCATGCTCCTGCTCACCACCACGATGAGCGTGGTAGTAATATTGGCTGTGGCTGTCTTTATCCAATACATCGTCTAGGGGATAGTGGGTCATCTCAAAAAAGGTCCCTTGGCCTTTAAGCACTTCCCCGACGATATTAACTCCGCCTTTGCTCATTACTCGATAACATTCCCGAATTTGGGCACCAGCTTCACGTAATCGATGTATGTCTGCGGTGGGCAGGCTGACTGCCACCGGTACTACTAGTTTGGGCAAGGGTTGAAGTGTGCTGCTTGTCATAGGCATCCTACTGTGACTTAGCCGCGCAGGGGTTTTTAACGGCACAAGGGTTCTTTACCGCACAGGGATTAGCCTTACAGGGGCTTTTCATTGCACAAGGTTTTTTCGTCGCGCAGGGATTAGCCTTGCATGGGCTTTTTATTGTACAAGGGTTCTTCATCGCACAGGGATTTTTTGCCGCGCAAGGATTGGCTCCACTGGGTGAATAGCTGGTTTGCTCGGTTTGGACATAGGCGACCAAGGCGGCTAGCTCTTTTGAATCCCACGCTAAGGGCTGCGTCGCCATGGGGGACATCATACAAATTTGGATCATTTCATCCAAATGCACCTGACTCAGACCAAACTGATCTTGCGCCATCGCCACCGGATGGGGATACGCCATGGCAAAGCTTGCCTGATACATCATCTGGCTTTGATGACAGTTGCTGCAAGAAAGGCCATTGCTGCTTAGGCTGGTATCGTTAAACAGCGCCTTACCTAGCGTTACCAACTCGGCGTTATCGCCTTGGTAAGGTTGATAATTATCTGGGCGTTGCACGGCCTTGGCGGCACAGGGGTTCACTTTTGCCGGTTTAGCTGCACAGGGATTTACTTTCGCCGGCTTAATGGCGCAGGGATTGGCCGAACACGGGCTTTTCATCGCGCAGGGGTTCTTGGTCGCACAGGGACTCTTCACGGCGCAAGGATTTTTAGTCGCACAAGGATTTTTGGTAGCAGACTCGGCGGCACTGCAGGGACTAGCAGCACAAGGATTCTTGCTCATGGCTAACTGTTGCACGGCATTCTCTTGAGCTACATGCCCCCCCGACTCAACGGCTTGCACAGGGCCTGATAGTGCAAGCGCCATCAGGGATGCGGACACTAAGGCGGCAACGGGGGTAATACGAAAGTGAGATGCTGAGTGAAAATGACATAGACGCATGATGGTACTCCTTAAGATAGGGTCTTCCATAAAGGCACCGCATAAAAAGTGCCTTGCGTACTAATAAGACGCAGCTAACAGCCTAGTTGTTACAAAAGCTTTACAAAAACATTACAAAAGTTATTACCGGATCTGCTTATTGTTATTGGCATCTTACGCCAGCGGCCCATTTCGCTGTAAGAATCGCGCGCTTGGTGACGACTTTGTTCTTAAGCTTAACGCTAATGATAGCCGTCACTCGTTGGCTTCAATGTCATAAAGACCCGTCTCATCGCCATAAAAAGGATTTTCTTATGCGCAAACCCCTATTGCTTATCCTGCTAGTGCTGGTCATTGCGCTGTTTTTTATCTTCGATCTCGGTGACTGGTTTACTCTGGACGCCCTAAAACAACAACAGGCGCACATAGCCACGCTGCGCGCCGAGTCGCCTTGGTTGATGGCGGGTGGTTTTTTTGTGCTGTATGTAGTGCTGGCGGCGTTGTCACTGCCGGGGGCGGCCATTATGACCTTAGCCGCAGGAGCTTTTTTTGGTGTCTGGCAAGGGTTGGTATTGGTGTCATTTGCCTCGAGTATCGGTGCTACCTTGGCGTTTTTGGTATCGCGGTTTCTGCTGCGAGATCAGGTGCAACAGCGCTTCGGTGACCGACTCAAGGCCATCGATAAGGGCATTAACCGAGACGGTGCCTTTTATCTGTTTACGCTGCGATTGGTACCGGTATTTCCGTTTTTTATCATTAACCTGCTGATGGGGCTAACGGCACTGCCGATACGCACCTTTTACTGGGTAAGTCAGCTCGGCATGTTGCCCGGTACTTTGGTGTATGTGAACGCCGGTACTCAGCTGGCGGCTATTAATAGCTTAAGCGGCATACTGTCGCCGACTTTGTTAGCCTCGTTTGCCTTACTCGGTATTTTTCCGTTGCTGGCGCGTGCCGTGCTGCGCCTTATACAACGCCGAAAAGTGTATCGTGGTTTTAATAAGCCCGCTCATTTTGACTGCAACCTGATAGTAATTGGCGCCGGTGCCGCAGGCTTAGTCAGCGGCTATATAGCCGCGGCGGTTAAGGCCAAGGTTACGCTTATTGAGGGCGGCAATATGGGCGGGGACTGTCTTAATACCGGTTGTGTACCCAGCAAGGCATTGCTGCGCAGTGCCAAACTGGCTCACCAGATGCGCCATGCCGCGCATTATGGCCTCACCAGCACGGCACCTGAATTCAGCTTTAAACGCGTGATGCAGCGAGTACAGGCCGTGATCAATAAGATAGCCCCTCACGACAGCGTGGAGCGCTATACGAAACTGGGCGTAAACGTCTTGCAAGGCCACGGCAAACTGGTCGACCCTTGGACGGTAGAAGTGACCTTGAGCAACGGTGATGTGCAGAGGCTGACGGCGCGCAGTATTATTATTGCCACGGGCGCCAGTGCTGCGGTGCCGCCATTGCCCGGATTGGATAAGGTGGGTTACCTCACCAGTGACACCTTATGGCAGGCCATGGCCGAGCGAGCGTCGCCACCGGCGCGATTATTAATACTGGGCGGGGGGCCGATTGGCTGCGAGCTGGCTCAAGCCTTTGCCCGCTTAGGCTCGAGCGTGACTTTGGTGCAACGCAATACCCGCCTTATGCCCAAAGAAGATACTGAAGTGAGTGAATGGGTTAAACAAGCGCTGGTCGCCGACGGGGTGCGGGTGCTCACCGATTGTGACACTACGCAATTAGCGCCTATATCTGCAGGCATACGGCTAGAAGTTAACCAAGTACAGGTAAATCAAGGCGACACACCGCTTACCCTTGAGGCCGACACCCTGTTGCTAGCGCTAGGGCGGCGCGCGCGGTTGCAGGGCTTTGGGTTAACGGAGCTCGGCATCACCACTGAGCGCACCGTAACCACCAATGAGTATCTAGAAACCTTGTTCCCTAATATTTATGCCGCCGGTGACGTGGCCGGACCTTATCAATTCACTCACACTGCCGCTCATATGGCGTGGTATGCGAGCGTGAATGCGCTATTTGGCCATTTTAAACGCTTTAAGGTCGATTACTCCATCGTACCTTGGTGTACCTTTGTCGATCCCGAGGTAGCCCGAGTGGGCTTAAACGAGCAAGAAGCCACTGCGCAACATATCGCCTATGAAGTCACGCGCTTTAATCTGAGCGAGCTCGACCGAGCCATTACCGACGGCTCAGATCAGGGCTTTATTAAGGTGTTAACCCCGCCGGGTAAAGACCGAATACTGGGGGTGACCATAGTGGGTGAGCATGCGGGTGATTTGCTGGCAGAATATGTACTGGCCATGAAACATGGGCTGGGCTTAAACAAGATATTGGGCACCATGCATGTGTATCCAACACTGGCAGAAGCCAATAAATACGTGGCCGGAGAGTGGAAACGCGCCCATGCGCCCAAACGCATCTTGGCATGGTTAAGCCGTTATCATCGCTGGCGACGGGGCTAATTTATAGAGCCAAATACCGAAACCTAAAGATATATTTGCCACGGAATCCACGGAAAATAGAGACAAAATATGAAAAACATTTTCAATAGGTAAGATCAACATATTGCACGAATGTAGTTGCGCTTTGAGCGCCGAAATCCGGCAACGCCGGATCAGATACACAGGTTCCACACCTAGCGATGAATGGATTTTTCAAACCACTTAGGAGTATAGAGGAGAGGGTGCTGGTCTTTAACGTAAGGCGTAGCGCTTTTGTGTCGTCCTCATCACTCATCACCCTCACCTAGCCTAACGCTATCTTCTCCAGCTCGGCGTCATCAAGTTGCTCGGCGTGCATGATCAGAGCGCGGCCCAGTGCTAATGCGTGCCGTTGGCTGGCGATTTTTTGCTCTGGGTCGGCAATGTTGTCAATATCTGCCACATGGGCGACGCCCAAGGTGCGGCGTATCATTTCACAACCGGCATACCCTAAGGCGTCTTGCCACACCTGACGTAAAAAGACGGTGATATAATCAGGCTCGGCTAGGGCTGGATCCGCGGTTTGGCTGGCTAATAAAAAGAACTGGGCGTGAAAGCTTTGCCAAAAGGCTTGTACGTCCTTAATGCGCTGCCGCTGTGGAGGAGGAGAGTTCTGGCTACATAAATTAAGCAACAAGTTGGCGATCAGTACGCCCACATCAAAACCCATGGGGCCATAGCCGCCAAACTCCGCATCAATCACTTTAAGCTTGCCGGCGCCCACCATCACGGATCCGGTATGCAAGTCGCCATGCAATAACGCTTGGCCCTTGCAACGAAAGTCATGCTTGAGCTTAGCTACTCGTACTTTTAATGCCTGATCGGCCCAGAGCAGTTCGGCATCATTACGAATACCTGCCGCCACATTATTACGTTCATGATCACAAAAGGGATCGACAAAATATACCGCTTCGCTGATCGACATTAACTCAGGGTTGGCAAACTGTATTCGTGCAGCTTGCTGGGCTTGATAATCTAAGCGGAAGTCACTGCTGTGCACATGCACCTGTGCTAAATATTCCCCTAGCTGCACAGGAGCATCGGCAAAATGCTCGCCGTTCAACAAGGCTTGGCGCCACACTTGCAGCTCCGATAAATCCTCTAGCAGCATCGCCGACAAAGATGCATCGTGATGCAATACCGCTACCGTAAATTCGGGGCAACACTGCCCATGTTGTAGCAATATTTCGGCTTCGATGCGCGCGCGATCCCGCGTTAGGGGCCAAGAGTCACCAATGCAGCGAATATAGGGCAGCGCTTGTTTTACAATCCACCCTGTGACCTGGCCAGGTTGGCATACTTTAAACACCTGATTGAGGTTGCCATCTCCTATTTCTGCTCCTTGCAAGACCAGCTCTGGCCCAAGCTGGGCCGCCTCACGGGCATAGGCAACGGCATCTTCCTGATTAAATATTCGATATTGGCGCATTAGGGATCCCTGTACTTGGCCTGTGTGGGTAGAAAAAAAGTAATAAAAAACGCTCGCACTGTAATAAAGCTGTGCCTGCTCACGACTCAAGTTAAGAGTTAAGTTACAACTCAAGCATAACAACACATTAGAGACGAAACGCACAGCATTGGTAACATTAGAGTCCTAAATGAGTGCGCAGGCGCTAAGCTACATATACTCTGTTTATCCGCTGCCACCACCAAATAAGAGTCATGATGGATCATAGACACAATGTTGCACACCCTTTGTTGACCGAGGAATTACGCCGACAAATGCTGCGTTTTGCCACCCTACAGTTAAAAGATGCGCAATTGGCTGAAGACGCAGTGCAGGAGGCCATGTTGGGTGCTTTTAAATACGCCGATAGCTTTGCGGGTCGGGCCGCCTATAAAAACTGGGTGTTTGCCATTCTTAAGCACAAAATTGTGGATGTGATCCGCAAAAACCAGCGTTTGGTCACGCTCACCAGTTTAGGTGCCGACGACAGTAATCAGTTAGAAGAGCAGCTATTTAACCGGTTTGGCATGTGGCACAAAGTAGAGCGTCCTGTGGAATGGAGCGAGCCAGAAAGCAACCAACAAGATCAGGAGTTCTGGACCTTGTTTGAATTGTGTTTAGACAAGCTGCCCCCCAATCAAGGCCGTACTTTTATGATGCGCGAATTTATTGGTTTAGAAAGCCGAGAAATTTGCCTAGAGCTGGATTTAACGGTCAGCAATCTTAATGTGCTGCTCTATCGAGCTCGGTTACGGTTACGCGAATGCCTGGAAAATACCTGGCAACAACAAGGAGACTGCCCATGTTGAGTTGTCACAAAGCCACTCGGCTAATGTCTGAGAGTCAAGAACGGCCCTTAAGCCAATTTGAACAGCTCTCTTTGGCGCTGCACACTGTGATGTGTAACGGTTGTCGTCAATTTGAACGGCAGTTACCGATTATTCGTTCATTGGCGCATCGGTTTGCTCTTCGACCCGACACCACAGCGACCGATCCGGACCCACAAGATCCGGTTGATAAAGACGGCAGCTAACATCGGTGATGTTAGCCAAATGCGATCCGCCTAAAGAAAGGAATCATGATGCGAGATACTTTACCGCTACTCGACCTAACGGGCTTTCCTGCCCTCAAGCGTGATGCGCTGGATACACTACAGGTGAATTTGGGCTATATGTGCAATATGAAATGTGTGCATTGTCATGTGGCAGCCGGCCCGCATCGCACCGAAATGATGGATGACGAAAATCTCGCCCTGATCCCCCGTGTATTACAGGCACGCAAGCTGACCACCCTCGATTTAACCGGCGGCGCCCCCGAGATGCACCCGCGCTTTCGCGAGGTAGTGATTGCCGCGCGCAAGCTGGGTGTGCATGTAATAGACAGGTGTAATCTCACGATTCTTTATGAGCCAGGCCACGAAACCTTGGCCGATTTTTTAGCCGAGCACCAAGTAGAAGTAGTGGCGTCATTGCCGTGCTACGAGCTGGAGAATGTGGATAAACAGCGCGGTAAAGGCACCTTTAATAAAAGCATTGCCGCATTACAAAAACTTAATCAGCTGGGTTATGGTCAGCCCGATTCTGGCTTGATATTAAATTTGGTTTATAACCCACAAGGGCCAACCCTGCCGCCCGAGCAACAAGGCTTGGAGGCGGCGTATCGCCGTGAACTGCTGGCGCATTTTGATATTCGGTTTAATCATCTGTTTGCCTTGGCCAATATGCCCATTAAACGCTTTGGCGATTACCTGATTACCAAGGGGCAGTTTCATGATTATTTGCGGTTACTAAAAGACAATTATTCAGCCGATAATTTAGCAAATTTGATGTGTCGCAATTTAGTCAGCGTGGATTGGCAAGGCTACTTATATGACTGTGATTTTAACCAGCAATTAGGGCTACGGCTGCCCGATGCTGAAAATAAAGAACACCGACCTCATCTGCGCGATCTGCTGCATCGTGAGCTAAACGGCCAGCCAATACGGGTCGCCGAGCATTGCTATGGCTGCACCGCCGGCCAAGGCAGCAGCTGCAGTGGTGCTTTAAATGGTGCTTTAGATAGTCGCGCGCTACACGATGCGCCTAAGGCTTCATAGTGTTGTCCATTATTATGCCGATGCTCAATGAGGCCAAGGCGCTGCCTAGCACCTTGGCGGCTTTGACGAACCAAAAGTCTCATATCGAGCTAATTGTGGTGGATGGCGGCAGTAGTGATCAGTCGGTGGCTATTGCCCAGCAACAGGGTGTGAAAGTGTTAAGTAGTACTGCGGGGCGCGCTCGGCAAATGAACTTAGGCGCCGAGCATGCCCAAGGCGAGTATCTGTTATTTTTGCATGCGGACACGGGGCTACCAGAGCATTTTGAGTCGCTGATAAGTAAAGCATTAGCGCTGCATCAGTGGGGGCGATTTGATGTGGCCATTAGTGGCCAGCATCCCATGCTAAAAGTCATCAGTTTTATGATGAACTGGCGCTCTCGTTGGTCAGGCATTGCGACCGGCGATCAAGCGCTGTTTATGCGCCGCACCGCTTTTGTAGCGGTGGGTGGCTTTCCCGAACAAGACTTAATGGAAGATATCGCGCTTAGCCAACGGCTTAAGCGCGTGGGCTGGCCTGCCTGTTTACGGCAAAAAGTGCTGACTTCGGGGCGGCGTTGGCAGCAAAACGGCGTATGGCGCACCATTTTCCTCATGTGGCGATTGCGCTTTGCCTACTGGCGCGGCACGTGCCCGAGTCAATTAGCCAGGAGGTACCGTTGAGCACCCGCATTATTGTGTTTGCCAAGGCACCCATTGCAGGCCTAGCTAAAACCCGACTCGCGGGGTCGCTGGGTTTCGAGAGGGCGGCAATGCTTGCGCAGCAGATGTTGGCCAGCACGTTAGAGGCGTGCCTAACCGCCGATATAGGCCCCGTTGAGCTGTGCATGAGCCCAGCCGCTGATGCTCCCGAGTGGGATGGCGTGTTGCTGCCACCGCAACTGATACTCAGCAGCCAAGGCGAGGGAGATCTAGGGTCTCGCATGGCTCGCGCCGCTCGCCGAGCCTTATCTGGCCATGCCTTACCTAGCTATTTATTATCTGGCCATACCTTATCTAACTATTCCTTATCTAACTATGCATTAAATAACAGGGCCTTAACTAACAGGGCCGAGCTCGCACCTCAAGTTCAGCAGCAGGTATTGCTAGTGGGCACCGACTGTCCGCAATTGTCCCCCGAGTTATTACGTCGTGCCGCCCAGCGTCTGAGCATGCAAGATGCCTTGCTGCATCCTACTTGGGATGGCGGTTATGCGCTGCTGGGTTTGCGCCAGTTTAACGACTGCTTATTTACTGATATGCCCTGGAGCACCTCTGAAGTGGCGGCGCTCACTCAAGCGCGGCTAACGCAACTGGGCTGGCGCTATACATTGGCCGAGCGGCTGCAAGATATTGATGAACCCCAAGACTTGTTCTGGCTGACAGCCAGCTGGGCAAGCGTGCTGCAAACTCCCGTTACGGAGGCTAGCCACCATGCTTGAGCATGAACCTTGGATCCGCCTTGGCTGCTTTGCCGGCGTGTTATTCATTATGATGCTGTGGGAATGCTGGGCACCCCGTCGGCCTCAGCAGATTGGTCGTCTGGGGCGCTGGCCTCATAATTTGCTACTCGTCGTTATTAATACTCTGTTGCTAAGGTTGTTTTTCCCGCTGGCGGCGGTGGGGGCGGCCATACTGGCCAGCGAGCAGGGCTGGGGGCTGTTTAATCTGCTCTCTATCCCTTGGTGGTTAACACTGGTGTTGTCGCTGCTGATACTGGATTTGCTTATTTATCTGCAACATCGGCTGTTTCACGGCCTGCCTTGGTTATGGCGTTTACACCGTGTACATCATGCCGATCTGGAATTCGACGTCACTACTGGCTTGCGCTTTCATCCACTCGAGATTGTGCTGTCTATGCTGCTCAAACTGGCCGCCGTTACTTTGTTGGGTGCACCGGCACTGGCTGTTTTATTATTTGAAGTCTTGCTCAACGCCTCTTCTATGTTTAATCACGGTAATGTGAAGCTGCCAAAGCGGCTGGACGCCGTGCTGCGATTGATACTGGTCACGCCAGATATGCACCGAGTACATCATTCGGTGATCCCTCATGAGACCGACAGCAACTTTGGTTTTAATCTCCCTTGGTGGGACCGATTATTCGGCACCTATCTGGCTCAGCCCCAAGCTGGCCAACAGGGTATGACCATTGGCTTAACCCAGTTTCGCGCCCCCGCAGAGCAGCGCTTACTCCAATTGTTACTACAGCCTTTTCGGCATAAGTAAAGTAGATA